>DAIRFC010000098.1:4840-7634 GCA_036795215.1 Actinomycetota bacterium
GCTGAAAGGCCTGGAGGTCCGCGCAGGGATATTCCTCGCACTCTCCGCAGAAGGCGTATCCACGGCGTTCGGCGCACTTGTACAGCTCGCACGCCTCGCAATAGGGTGTGCGCTTGGCCGCCCGGCAGCCATCGCAGAGCGCCTCTTCAGGACTCCAGCCCATCCGCTCGGCCAACAGCGCGAGCCGGGCGGGGTCCTCATGGCCCGCGATGAAGATGCTGCAGGCATCGCAGGGGAGTCCGCAGACGGCCGCCTTCACCGGGACCCGGCCCGAGGTGGCACGGTTCGTGTTCTCGGTCATGCTATCGACCTTCCTTTTGTCGGATCGTCAGACGACGGTCTCCCGGAACACCCGGGCGAGATTGCGGTAGCAGATCTTCTCTATCTGGGCCTCCGTCAGCCCGGCCGTCGCCAGCAACTCGATGACCCGTGGATAGTCCTGCACCCCCGCGAAACCGTCGGGCAGCGCATCCACGCCGTCCAGATCGCCGCCCAACGCCACCACGTCTTCGCCGCCGACCTTGAGAGCATGGCGCACGTGTTGCACGATCAGGTCGAGGGGTGGGCGCGGGACAAGGGCCTCGGCCTCGGCCGATGTCTTGCCGGCCTCGTCCACGGTGACGCCGTCTTCGCGCACCGAGCGCCAGAACTCCTCGCTGATGGCCTTGGTCTGCTGGTAGTAGTCGGCCGAGAGAAAGCCGGGGGCGAGCGTGATGCCCACAACGCCGCCACGCTTCGCGATCTCTCGGATCATGTCGTCGGTGAGGTTGCGCGGGCTGGGGCAGAGCGAGCGGCAGTTGCTGTGGCTGGCGATGAAGGGCCGCTTGGCGACGCGGCACACGTCGAAGAAGGCCTGGTCGGACGCGTGCGAGAGGTCGACCAGAATCCCGGCGTCCTCACAGGCCTCCACCAACTGGGTTCCCAGCGATGTCAGCCCGCTCCCGTCGCCGTAGGTCGATCCGCAGAAGGGGCTGTCGTGCCAGGCGATGGTGAGCAGTCGCACTCCCTCCTCGTAGAAGAGGGCCACGTTGTCGATGTCGCCCATGAGGGCGTCCGCGCCCTCCAGACTTGCCACAGCGGCGATGGGGGCCTTCGGGTCGCCGGTCTCGCAGGCGGCGGCGATCTGGGCGCCGGTGAGGGCGAAGAACAGGTCGTTCGGGTGGTTGTCGCAGAGGCGCCGGACCGCCTCGACTTTGGTCATAGCGGTCTCGAACTCGCGTCCCTTGTACCTTTCGGTCCAGGCCCAGCTCGCGAAGACTTGGGCGCAGACTCCGGCCGCCCGCAGACCCGGCAGGGTGACGTGGAGGCCTTTGCCGCCGGGGTGGTAGGCGAGCGCACCGTCTTCACCGGCGCCGGCCGCGGTCTCGGCGTCCCCGATGAAGTCCGCTCCGGTCTCCACGATCTTCCCTATGGTGTCGCAGTGTGCGTCGAAGAGCTTCACCGAGCTCGTACCTCCGTTGTGTTGCATGTGGCGGGACCTCCGGGCAGCATACCTTTTCCCAGTGCCTCCTGCTAAACTCGGGGCCATGGAGAGCAGAACAGGATCTGAGGCTCACTCCGCCCTTCTTCGGCGCGGCGCCGGCCGGCGGCCTGGTTCGGCCGGCCAAGCACGCCTTGCTCTCGTTCTCGACCTCCTCCTGCTGCTCCCCCGCTAGGGGGAGATATTCGCGAAGCCGGCGTCATCCGGCACATCATCACCCACGAATTCGCTAGAGAGCCAGGAGGTAGAGAACATGTCCACGACCGAAGCATCCACCGGCGCCGGCCAAGTGCCATGTGTGGTGCGTCGCAATATCGGGGTCCCCGTAGTCTTCTTCGACACCACGCTCCGCGACGGCGAGCAGTCGCCGGGCAGCAGTCTGAACGACTCCGAGAAGCTGGAGATAGCTCACCAACTCGCCCGCTTGGGAGTGGACGTCATCGAGGCCGGCTTCCCGGCCAGCAGCCCCGGGGATTTCGCCGCCGTCCAGACCATCGCACGTGAGGTCAAGGGCCCCGTGATCTGCGGTCTGGCCCGCTGTACCGAGAACGATATCCGCACGTGCTGGGAGGCCATCAAGGACGCCGAGCGTCCGCGCATCCACACCTTCGTGTCGACCTCCGACATCCATCTGCAGCACCAGATGCACGTGAGCCGCGAAGAGGTCATCAGGATCACGCGGGAGATGGTGCAGCTCTGCGTATCGCTTTGTCCCGGCGACGTGGAGTTCTCGGCCATGGATGCGACCCGCTCCGACGTGGACTTCCTGGCCGAGGTGCTCGGCGCAGCCATCGAGGCGGGGGCGACCACTATCAACGTCCCGGATACCGTGGGCTACGCCATGCCGACCGAGTACGCGGCTCTCATGGAGCAGCTCTACGCGAAGGCCCCCGGCCTGGGGAACGTTGTCTTGAGCGCTCACTGCCACAACGACCTGGGCGTGGCCGTCGCCAACTCCCTGGCGGCCGTCGAGGTGGGGGCCACCCAGGTGGAGGTGGCCGTCAACGGACTGGGCGAGCGGGCCGGTAATGCCGCCCTGGAAGAGATCGCCATGGCTCTGGTCACACGGCGCGACATCCTCCAGCGACCCTGCAACATCGTCACCACCGAGATCGCCCGCACGAGCCGAATGGTCTCCAGCTTCACCGGGCACCTGGTGCAGGCCAACAAGGCCATCGTGGGCAAGAACGCCTTCGCCCACGAATCGGGCATCCATCAGGACGGCGTGCTCAAGGAGCGCACTACCTACGAGATCATGCGGGCCCGCGACATCGGGCTCATCGAGAGCGACATAGTCCTGGGCAAGCACTCGGG
>DAIRFC010000009.1:0-3264 GCA_036795215.1 Actinomycetota bacterium
CTAGCCTTCATCTCCCAGATCGATGGCCGGCGGCAGCGGCAGGTCGTCGGGAAACCACTCCGACTCCACGAATTCCACCTCGGCTATCCGCTCGATGGGCATCTTGAGATATCTCCCCCACCCTTCCGCCGCGATGCCCCCATCGGGGAGGACGATCTCCCCGGTGCCTTCGAACGCACGGGTGGAGTCGCGCGTGATGCGACCGACGGCCTTCACCTCGCAGTCCAGAGGCACCGGCTTACGGAACTTCACCGTGAACTCGATGGTGACTCCCCATGTTTCGGTCTCGGAGATATTGATCGCCCGCCCGATCGTCTCATCGAGGATGGCCGAGATCACGCCGCCATGCAAACGGCCCGGATAGCTCTGGTGCTCCTGCCCCGCTCTGAACACGCCCGCCAACTCGCCGCTGTCCAGCACGAAGAAGCGGCCCTTCAGCCCGGCCTGGTTCTCGACACCGCACACCAAGCACATGCGGCTCACGTTCTGAGCAGCTCTGACGTCGTGTCTCACCGTGATCTCCTCCCGGCCCCACAGCCGGCCTCAGAGCCGGCCCCCGAGCCGGCTGCTTCACTCACGAGGCTCTCCCCAGATGCCGATACCGGCCGCCCGCGCAGCGTCGTGCGCGTCCCACAACCGGTCTTGGCGGGTCAGATTGGGTGGGTAGTTGTGGGCCCGGGCGTAGCCGTCGGCCACCATGCGCTCGTTGATGAAGACGTCGCCCGCCCACACGTACGCCAGCATGCGCCCGAAGTCATCCCACGGGTCCACGTCGGTCTGCAGGTAGAGGGGCCCTGAAGCCAACAGCCCGGCGTTATGGGCCGTCGCCTCGTCGCCAAGGTACTCACCGGGTGAATCGGGGTGCGCCACCTCGGGAGCGTCTATGCCGATGTAGCGCACCTTCTCCCGGCTGCCGTCGGCCATCCGCACCCGGATGGTGTCCCCGTCGATGACGTCGAGCAACGTCGCCTCCACGACATCGGGGCCGGCGGGCGCCGTGGGACCGGGCGCCGTGGGACCGGACGCCACATCAGGGCCGGACACCGGATCAGGGCCCGTGGTGAGCGGCTCGCCCAACAGGGTGGGCAGCGTCTCGCCCGACGGGACCGCGCTCTCAGAACCGCACGACCGCGTTCCCAGCAGGCCGACCACCAGCGCGGCGGCGATCAGCACCACTACGAACCCCGCCGCGAGAGACCGGCTGTTCTTCGTCGGCCGCCCCATCATCGCCCGGCGCTTGGTCGCTCACTCATCCAGCAACCGGGAGGCCTTCGCCATCTCCTCGATGACCGGGACCTTCTGGGGACAGGCGTCCTCGCATTGGCCGCACTGCACGCACGCAGACGCCCGTGCCGAGCGGCCGCCGTCCACCATCATCTCGTAGAGGAACTTCTCCTCGTCCAGACTGTCGTAGAGGGCCGCGCTGTTGATGGACTCGAACACCGCCGGGATATCGATGTTCTCCGGACAGGGCATGCAGTACCCGCAGCCGGTGCATCCCACGGCCGTACGCTCTCTATATGCGTCGCGCACCCGTCCGATCAGCGCAAGGTCCTCAGCCGTGAGCGAACCCGCCTCGCCGCGTGAGGCTATCTCGATGTTGTCGACCACCTGTTGCATAGCGCTCATGCCGCTCAGAAGCAGGCTGACGCCGGGGTCGTCCCACACGAAGCGGAGCGCCCACTCCACGGGGGTGCGCTTCGTTTGAGCCGTCTCCCACAGGGTCTCCACGTCGGTGGGTATGCGCCCGGCCAGCCGCCCGCCCCGCAGCGGCTCCATGACCACCACTCCCAAGCCCCGGCCGGCCGCGTGAGCCAGACCGTCGGCTCCAGCCTGGAAGTCCACATCCATGTAGTTGTACTGGATCTGGCAGAAATCCCAGTCGTAGCCGTCGACGATGGGCGCAAAGACGGCCGGGAGATCATGGTAGGAGAAGCCGGCATAGCGGATCCTCCCGTCGGCCTTGGCGGCGTCGAGGAAATCGCGCACGCCCAGTTCGACCAGCTTCGGCCAGTTCTCGGCGTTCAGTGCGTGGATCAGATAGCAGTCGATACGGTCGGTCTGCAGTCTTTCCATCTGGCCCGCCAGGACCTGGTCCATGTCTTCGCGCGACTTGATCACCCACGGCGGCAGCTTGGTGGCGATGAGCGCCTTGTCCCGGTATGCACCACGCAGCACCTCGCCGAGGAACACCTCGCTTTGACCCGGCTTGTCGTATGCGCTGCCGTGATACGAGAACGCGGTATCGAAGTAGTTGACACCATGCTCGATGGCGTAGTGGACCATGTCCGTGGCAAGTGGCATGTCGATCTGATCGGGCCGCCCGTCGATGATAGGCAGCCGCATACAGCCGAAACCGAGGATAGACACCTTCTCCCCGGTCCGGCCCAACGAACGATAAAGCACGTGATTCCTTTCGAAGCGGTTTGTATCAGCCGGTTCTAGCGGTCTAGGGTACCAGGCTCTCCGGAGAAAGCGTCGAGCTTGTGCACCAGACCCTGGACAAGGTCCTCCCGCTCCAGAAGGTGCTTCTTGAGCTCATGGGAGTCGGTATGCGCGATCTCGAAGATCATGGCCTTCCTGTACCTCTCGATGATGAACCGGATGATCTCGATCTCCTGCATACTCAGCGGAACATCGACCATGGTGTCCCCCCTTCTCGGCCGAAGAGCGTCCCGTTCTGGTCCTTATCCACCGACTACCCACATCCGAGCTCTTTTATACCCGTTTGCGGCTTGTTTGTGAGACTGCGCGGGCTCCCGGGCCGACCGCCCGGTCAGAAGAGACCTCAGCCGGGTGAGGGCAAGAACAACGACAGGATCACCACGATGAAACCCAGGAGCGCGAACACATCCTGCAGGCGGGTGCAGTGCCCTATGATGCTCAGCTGCGACACGATCCACCCCACCAGGAGTATCCCGGCAAAGAGCGACACGGTGCGGGCCGCGGACGCCTCGGCAAGCAGCAGGCCGGCAGCGGCGAACATGCTGCCGCCCACCACTACCAGCAGGATGAGGCCGGGCACGAAGTAGGTCTTGAACGGCGATCCCTCGAGCAGTTCGCGCGACACACCCTTGGCGCCGGAGAGCGCGTACACGCCGCCCCCAAGCGCTGCGGCGCCTATGAGGAGCTCCAACACTATGAGCACCATGCGGATCATGACGCACACAGACTAGCCCCTCCGCCGAAGACCAACAAGCAGCGTCACGGGGAACATCCTCGCAAAGCCACCGAGATCACCGTATGGACATCGGGCGGCCAGGA
>DAIRFC010000009.1:3364-7442 GCA_036795215.1 Actinomycetota bacterium
GTGACGGGCCTATGGTAGTCTAGCCGCGCCTATCCGCGTAATCGAGCACCCGAGGAGGGCGTGGCTCGCCGTGTCTTCGGCCATACTCACAGAAGGTCTCACCAAGAGATACGGCCGCAGGCCCGGCATCGAGCAGTTGGACCTCGAAGTCCACCCAGGCGAGGTGTTCGGGTTCATCGGCCCCAACGGCGCCGGCAAGAGCACCACGATACGGCTGCTCCTCGACCTGCTGCGGCCCACCGCCGGCCGGGCCACCGTCCTCGATCTTGACGCGCGCGCCGACAGCGTGGCCGTGCGCCGGTCGGTCGGCTACCTACCCGGCGAGTTCGGCCTCGACGTCCGCATGACCCCGCGCCAGTTGTTGCAGTACTTCGCCACGCTGCGGGGCATGAGAGACCTAGGGGATGCACGCGCTTTGGCCGAACGGCTCGATCTGGACCTGGACCTCCCGATGGGCCGTCTGAGCCGCGGCAACAGGCAGAAGGTCGGCCTGGTGCAGGCCATGTTCCACAGGCCGCCGCTCCTTATCCTCGACGAGCCCACCACCGGCCTGGACCCTCTGGTGCAAGACACGTTTCTGCAGATGCTGCGCGAGGCTCGAGACGAGGGCCGCACCGTCTTCCTCTCGTCGCACATCCTGAGCGAGGTCGAGCGGGTGTGCGACCGCGTGGCCATCGTGCGGGCCTCCCGGCTGGCCGCCCTCGAGACCACCGAATCCCTGCTTGAGAAGAGGCGCAAAAGGGTCACTCTGGTCTTCGACTCCCCCGTGGATGCGTCGGCGTTCGCCCAGCTCCCCGGGGTCAGCGACATCAGGGTGCAGGGCACGGCCGTCACGCTGCGGCTGAGCGACGGCATAGACGCCGTGATAAAGCTCGCGGCGCAGCACACCCTGCTGGATCTCCAAGTGGAACACCCCTCTCTGGATGAGGTCTTCTTGGGCTACTACGACGCGAGGCAGCCGTGGCCGGTCTAGCGCAGATCTGGGCATTGACGACCCATGAGCTGCGCAAGCGGTGGCGGTCGCTCGTGATATGGGGCGTGATCCTGGGCGGCCTGGGAGCCGTGTACGTAGCCCTGTATCCCAGCATGAGCGGTCTCATGGAAGACTACATGAGCCAGATGCCGGAGAGCATGCAGGGTATGTTCGGCGAATTCGAGGGTGGCCGCATGAGCATCGAGCAGTGGCTGGGGATGGAGTTCCTCAACATGTTCGTGCCGGTGGTGCTGCCCTTCATGGTCATCATCATGGGCGCGCGCGCCGTGGCCGGCAGAGAGGAGGGCAAGACTCTCGACCTCCTGCTCAGCAACCCTCTACCCCGCCGCAACCTGGTGGCCGGGAGTGCGCTCACCATGGCCATCAGCCTGGCCATAGTGCTTGTGATCACCTGGATACTCACCTACATCGCCGTCCCGATCGCGGGCGTGGACCTCTCGCCCGCCCGGTTGGCCGCGGCCCTGGTGACCATCTGGCCCCTGTGCCTGGCCTTCGGGATGCTGGCGCTGCTCGTGTCGACCCTCGTGCGCCGCAGTGCGCTGGCGATAGCCGTGGCCGCCTTCATCCTCATCGCCATGTACGTACTCGAGACTCTGGCCCAGGTCAGCGCATCGGTGGAGCCTTTCCGGGTGGTGTCACTCTTCTACCACCTTGGGAACCCCATCGGGGGCGACTTCCCATGGACCGCGGTGCTCGTTACGATGGCCGCGGTCTGCGTGCTCGGCAGCGCAGCCGCCGCTACGTTCGCCCGCAGAGACCTCTACACGTAGCCCTCGCACCAGGAGAGACTGATGGCAAAGGTCTGCCCACCCCCGCAACCGCTCCGCATGGTTTTCGGCACCGTGGTGTTCATCACGGCCATGTTTCTGCTCATCTTCCTGGGCCGGTTCATGTTCTCGCCGTTGATGCCGGCCATATTGGACGACCAGACCATCGGTCTACATCCCGGCCAGGCCGGATCGCTCTTCCTGCTTGGGGCGCTGGGGTTCCTCGCGGGCGCCATCGTAGCCGGCTTCGTCTCGAGCCGCATCAACCACCGCGGCACCATCATCGGCTCCATCTTCGTGATAGCCCTCACGTTGTTCGGAGCCTACTTCGCGAACTCCGTGTGGGCGCTCCGCGCCGTATTCATAGTATTGGGCGTAGCCGCGGGCATCCACATGCCCTCCTCGGTGGCCACCATCACGGCGACGGTGCGCAAGGAAGACTGGGGCAAGGCGCTCTCCATCCAGCAACTGGGGCCGCCTCTCAGCCTGGTGGCCGGGCCGCTTCTGGCCGCCCTTCTGTTGACGTGGTTCTCTTGGAACGAAGCCCTTCTGTGGATCGCCGGGCTCACGGCCCTCATCGGTCTGGGCTTTCTCTTCTTCACGCCGGGAGTAGGGAACTTCCCCGGAGACCCGCCCAACCCGTCGCTGGTCAAGCCCGTGCTCACCACCCGGTCGTTCTGGGTGCTCATGTTCCTGTTCGCCCTCGCCATGGGGGCCCAGGTGGGCGTCTTCACCATGTTGCCGGTATACCTGAGTGAGGAGCGAGGGATGACTCTCGGCTCGGCCAACACGCTCCTGGGCCTGGCCAACATCGCTCCACTGGCCGCCGTCTTCTTCTCCGGATGGGTTACTTCACGCATAGGAGAGAAGAGGGCCATCGCCCTCTTCACTTTTCTCACCGGGGTGGTGACGGTGCTGGTGGGCGTCACATCGGGGACCGTCCTCAAGGTCTTCGTAGTCTTGATGGCGGCGCTGGCGGTCTGCATCTTCCCGCCGGCGTTCGCCTCGGTGGCCCGTATCGTGCAGCCGAACTACCGGAGCCTCGCCGCGGCGTTCTGCTCCCCCACAGCGTTCGTGTTCGGAGGAGGTCTGCTCCCCACCGCACTCGGTTACATGGGTGAGGCGTGGAGCTTTGGCACCGGCATCATCATCGTGGGAGCCGTCATCGCCGTAGGTTCGGGCGCCGCGTTCCTGCTTCGCTTGCTGACCAACCTGGAGGAGGGCTGCTGAGAATGACGCACATCACTCTGGAAGAGGCCAAGGCGGAGGCCCTCGCCCGTTTCGAGGACCGGGGTCCCGACCACCTCAACTGTGCACAGGCCGTGCTGCATTTCGCGCTCCTCGTTCTGGGACGCGACCCGGACTACACCACTTTGGCAGAGTATTTCGGGGGAGGCTTGGCCGGCATGGGCGAGGCCTGCGGGGCCCTCACAGGGGGCATCCTGGCACTGGGATTGCGCGATCTCCATCTGGACGAGCCATCCGAGGATCTTCAAGCCCACACGCGCCTGCGCCTGCAGGAGTTGCTGAGCGAGTTCGCGCGTGAGTTCGGCGCCCTCCGCTGCGCTGAGCTCACCGGATGCGACCTCACCACGGCCGAGGGTCACGCGGACTTTCTCGCATCCGGCGCCAACGAGCGTTGCCCGCTCTTCGTAGGGTGGATGTGTGACCGGGTGGCGCCGCTGCTGGTGGTCCCAGACAGCGAGTGACGGCCCCAGCACCGGGGGCCCAGACGCCTGGGGGTCGGATCGACCCGCAGAAACGCCGGAGGCCGCCTCGTTGCCGAGACGGCCTCCAAAGCTTTTATCAGGCGCTGCGACCCCGAAGGCGCCGTTGGAAGGCGTCAGTCGGGGGTCCAACGACTAAAGGCGAACGCCACCTCCGGTCCAATGGTCGTAGCGCCTACCAGGCAAACTGTCTATTGGGACCACCTCCTTTCCACGCTTGACACGATTCTAGCAGGCGTGTCCCAGGAACGCTAGTCCCCTGGATCAGATTCGTCCGCTGTGGGCGGACGCATGCGGGCCTGGGCTACCCGCTGCCAATCGCCGCGCAACAGTCTCGAGAGAGACCGGTCGTCAAGCACGCGGCCTCCTGTCTGACAAACCGGGCAGTAGTCGCATTCGTTCTGAGCATAGACTATCCGCTGCACCTTGGCGCCGCAGACCGGGCAAGGCATGCCGAAGCGGCCGTGAACGGCCATGTCGGGACGGAAGGCAGTGACCTTCTCGGGAAAAGTTTGCCGGGCCTCTGTCCTGAGACGTTCCGTCCACTCAGAGAGAACAGCCGTCGCCGCCTCGTGCAACCTCCGCATCTC
>DAIRFC010000009.1:7542-15288 GCA_036795215.1 Actinomycetota bacterium
GCCCTGTTGACGGTTGCGGTCTTGGCTGTGTGGGCAGTGGCCTGCGGAGCGGCCCGACCGGCGGGCTCGACGGCAGCCGGCGGCTCGACGGCGACCACCACTTCGACGGCGACCTCACAGCCGCGGCCCTCGACCTCCACGTCCGCGACCACCACCTCGACCACCGAGATCTCGCCGGTCCAAGCTATCCTCGAGCAGATGACGCTGCGCGAAAAGGCAGCCCAGGTGCTCCTCCTCGCGTTCGACGGCACGACCATGCAGCCGGCCACGAAAGACCTCCTGTTAAAGAGTCCTCCCGGTGGTCTCCTACTGCTCTCCCGTAACGTGACCGGAGCCACGCAGTTGCGGTCTCTCTGCGACGAACTGCAGCAGGCCGCCTTGGACGGTGGAGCCCCCATCGGGCTGTTCATCGCCGCCGACCAAGAAGGCGGGCCCGTGCAGCGCATCCATTCGGGTCTGCCCCGCATCCCCGCGGCCCGTGCCCTCGGCGACGAAGGGTCGCTGGTGCAGACACGCAAGCTGGCAGCCGAGACGGCGGCCGGGCTGCTCTCTCTCGGCGTGAACATGAACCTCGCGCCGGTGGCGGATGTCGTCTCCGATCCCACTTCGTTTCTCTACGAGCGGACGTACGGGGGCGACCCTATCCTGGTATCCGACTTCGTAGGCGCCGTGACCGACACCTTCGTACAGAACGGGCTCGTAGCCGCGGTGAAGCACTTCCCCGGCCACGGCAGCGCTCCGGGAGACACTCACGGCGCCGTGGTCGTCACCGACACCAGCGAGTACGACTTTGCGACCATCCATCTGAGGCCCTTCAAGGCCGCCCTCGCCGCCGGAGTAGACTGCGTCATGATGGCTCACATCGTGGCCAACGCCTACGATCCGGACGCGCCGGCTTCGCTGTCGAGAGCCGTGATAGACGACGTACTCCGCGGAGGCTTGGACTTCTCCGGAGTGGTGATAGCCGACGATCTCGAGATGGCCGGGGTCGCTGAGGTCTGGGCGGGAGGCGCCGGCACAGAGAGCGATCCGGGCGAACTCGCGGTGCTGGCTCTGGAGGCAGGGTGCGACCTCCTGATCTCTACCGGCATACTGCCACGGCAGACCGCCATGATCGACGCCATCGTGGAAGCGGTCGATTCCGGCCGGTTGAGCCAGGACCGCCTGGATGAGGCCGTCGGCCGCATCGTCGAAGTGAAAACACGTCACGGCATCGGCGTTTCTCAACCCTCCGGCCCGAGCGCGGAGTGAGTTCAGAGGCTCCCAATAGTTACGGAGACGCCCGCCTTGGGAACTAGGACCTACAACGGCGGTCATACCTGCCAGACATCGAAGCGATAGAAGGGGTCCATATGTCAACGTCCGTCGACCACGAGGCGAGCACCTACACGGTCATCTTCCAACCCTCGGGTAGAAGGGGTCGAGTATCGCCGGACCAGAGCCTCCTCGAGGTGGCTCGCGACCTCGGGGTGGAACTGGAAAGCGCCTGCGGGGGCAACGGCAAGTGCGGCAAGTGCCGCGTGCGCATCGAATCGGCGGTGGATGATAGAGCGGTGGGCGAGATAGTCTCGCCCCCCACCGACGCGGAAGAACAGCTGCTCGGCCCCACGGCTCTGGCCGACGGGCTGCGCTTGGCCTGCCAGACACATGCCAGGGGCGACCTCCGGGTGTTCGTGCCCGTGGAGAGTCGCAGAGCCGACCAGGTGGTACGCAAGGCGGCGGGAGACCGGACTGTGCCTCTCGACCCGGCCGTCAAGTGCTACCGCGTCGCGCTAAAGCCCCCCACGCTCCACGACCCGCTGGCCGATGCCGAGCGTCTGCAGGCCGCCCTCGCCGAACAACACGGGGTGACGGACCTCACGTTCGACCTCGAGGCTCTGAGGGCGCTCCCAGGCGTGGCCCGAGAGGCCCAGTGGGAGCTCTTCGTGATCACGTGGCAGGGCGGGATCGCCGGCGGCTGCATCGTGGATATCCGTCCGGCCGCGGACCCCGGACACGTGTTGGGTCTGGCGGTGGATGTGGGCACCACCACCGTGGCCGCGTACCTCGTCGACCTTATCACCGGTGAGGTGCTGGCCACCGAGTCGGCTATGAACCCCCAAGTGGCTTTTGGAGACGACGTGATCAGCCGCCTCTATCACGCGCTTCACAACGACGACGGCAGCAGGGAGTTGCAGGAGACGCTCATCGCCGAGGTCAACAACCTGGCACGCCGTGCCGTGGAGAGCCGCGGAGCCGCTCCGGAAGATATCTACGATGTGGTGATGGTGGGCAACACAGCCATGCACCACCTCTTCCTGGGCATCGATCCGCACTCGCTGGGCACAGCGCCCTTCACGCCCGCGGTGCAGGGCTCCATCGATGCGAAGGCCTCGCTCCTCGGGCTCCAGTTCAACGCGGGGTGCCGCGGGCACATCCTCCCCGTCGAGGCGGGGTTCGTCGGGGCGGACAACGTCGCGGCCGTCATCGCCGAGGAGCCCTACAAGCAAGACGAAGCGATACTGATCGTCGACATAGGCACCAACGGCGAGTTGGTGCTCGGCAACCGCGACCGTATGGTCTCGGCTTCGTGCGCCACCGGGCCGGCACTCGAAGGGGCCCACATCGAGTTCGGCATGCGGGCGGCTCCCGGCGCGATCGAGCGCATCAGGATAGATCCCGAGACGCTCGACGTGCAGTTCAAGGTCATCGGGCTCGAGGGGTGGAGTACGGAGCACCCGGCGGAAGAGATAGGGGCCAGAGGCATCTGCGGCTCGGGCATCATCGAGGCGGCGGCCGAGATGGCAAAGGCCGGAGTGATCCTCACGGGCGGGGGCTTCAACCCCGACCTCACCCACGAGCGAGTGGTCCTTGAAGACGGCCGGCCCCGCAAGTTCATGATAGCCAAGCCCGAAGAGACGGCCATCGGGCGTGCGATCACGGTGTCGCTCAAAGACATCAGGTCCATCCAGCTCGCGAAGGGCGCCCTCCGGGCGGGAGCCGAGATCCTTGCCCGCACCTACGGAGTGGAGAAGCCGGCGCGGGTCCTCCTGGCCGGCGCCTTCGGCAGCTACATCGACAAGCACCGTGCGCTGGAGATCGGGATGCTGCCCAGCGTTGAGCCGGAGCAGGTGGTGACCGTAGGCAACTCGGCGGGAGACGGCGCGCGCTTCGCCTTGGTCAGCGTCGAGAAGCGGCGGGAGGCCGAATGGGTGGCCCGCAACGTGGAGTATGTCGAACTGGCCACAGACCAGGATTTTCAAGCAGAGTACATGGAGGCCATGTATTTCTGACCCCAAGCTCGACTGATGCACGTTTTCGTCGGTCCCCAGCGAGGGAATGGGGCGTGCATCTCGTATCAATACATACTTGAGTGTTGTCGACATTGGTAGTGACGCTCGAATACGACCTTGGTCGTAGAGCGTCAGCTATTGACCCCGCCCTTTCGACGGCGGGAGAATGAGACGGCCACGGTGAGTCGCCGGTACACAGCAGCCCCGGGGGTGTGGTGATGAGGAGTAAGTTGATCGTAGCGCTGATCGCCTTGTTTGCGATCGCTCTGTTCGTGGGTGCCGCGGCGGTCGCCTCCGCCGACGATGATCCCTCGACCACCACGTCCGACACGACTGCGTCGGATGAGTCGAGCACTACCACGGACACGACCGCGTCGGATGAGTCGACCACGACCTCGTCCACAGAGTCCACCACCACGACCACCGAGCTTCAGTGGTGGAAGGTCAACTCCATAGATGTGACCGAACTGGGGCTGGTGCCGTCCTTCATCTCCGTCGCCAACGGTCTCATCGCGTGGACCGGGGTCACGCCGGGCGGCTACTCCAGCATGTACCTCTACGATGTCGCCAAGAACACCAACGTCAAGATCCCCGAACCGTTGCCCGGCAACTACTACAACCCCTGCTCCGACGGGAGTGTGGTGGTCTACCAAGGGGGCCGGGCCGGCGGATACGACGACATCTTCATGTGCGACACGGGTAACGGCACCGTGCGGCAACTCACGCACAACTCCGATCCAGGCGACGGCAACGACTGGAACCCCCGCATCAGCGACGGCCGGATCGTCTGGGAGAAGCACATGGTGGGCATCATGGCCAGGTCGGGCATCTACGTGTACGACCTCAACAAGGGAGGCGTCACCCGTATCCTGGAGGGTGAGGCTTACCACGATCCCGACATCTGGAAAGAGTACGTGGTCTGTGTCAAGAACGCCGATACCGGCTACGGCTCGGAGATAGTCCTCTACAACCTCAAGACCGGGCAGCTCAAGACCATCGCGTCAGACGAATGGAGCAACCTGCACCCACGCATCGATGACGGGCTCGTGGTGTGGTCTTCAGGAGAGACCGCGACCCCCATCTACTATCCGCTCGACACCTATCACGTCCAGGTCTACGACATAGCGGCCGACGTCACCGTGACGCTCACCGACGAGACCGTCGGTAACTCCAACCCCTCCATCGGGGGCGGAGTCATCGCCTGGGAGCAGCTGGACCCCCGCGGTATCGGGGCCATCGATTATGTCAACGAGGCGACGGGCACTTTCAGTGAAGGTGTGGATGTCAAATCACCCGAGTGCTCCGAAGGCGGCGCGGCTTGGTTCGCGGGCACCACGCTCTACTATGCCGTGCGCTACGCCAACGGCCCGGTCTTCATCGATGTCGCGGAAGACGATCCCTACGCGCGCGCCATCGACAAGATGGCCGAGAAGGGCATCATCGAAGGATATGAAGACGGCCTGTTCGGACAAGAAGACCTGGTCACCCGCCAGCAGTTCGCCAAGCTCATCCTCCTCACCATGGCGGAGTGGGATCCACGGGTCTACACGGCGACTCTGTACGACACCTGCAATTTCGTCGACGCGGATGAGATCGAGCGCTCGAGCGGTGAGCTCTACGCCTACCACTACGTAGCTAGGGCCACGCGCACCGCCCTTACGTTCGGCTACCCCGACGGCACGTTCAGGCCCTTGGGCAACATCACCCGGCAGCAGGTCATCACGATGATCGTGCGCGCAGGCTTGCCGGTCTTGGAGACCCCTCCCGACGACTGGCAAGGGGTGCTCAGCTACATCGACCCCGAACACGGCGAGCGGATCAGAGTCGCTGAGTACAACGGTCTCACCGACGGCATCGTGGGCGGTACGTGGGGTGGGCTGTCAGGCTGGGATTCCCGCCTCGACGCCACTCGCGGCGAGGTCGCCCAGATGCTCTACAACCTGCTCAAGAGGCTGGGCGGAGCCTAGCCCGCGGGCGGCTCGTCGCCGTCGGAGTCTTCGGGTCTCGAAGCCACCTCGGTCGAAGGCGACACCTCAGATGCCGCCGCGTCCACCGGCGGCGCGGCCGGGACTTCTGTCCATGTAACCGGCATCCGCGGCTCCGTCTGCTGCCAAGCAGGTGGCTCGTTCGCCGGCGGCGGCACCTGCTGCCATCCGCCGGGGGGCTGCGGAGCCGGCGGCTGCGGCGCTGGGGCGACCGGCGCCTTTTCACGCGAACCCCGGCGACCACCCCAGATGGCCGTGATGATGGCCCCCAGCCCCACCAACGTGACTATGGCCAGAATGATGGCCCCGGCATAGGGGATCCAGCGCACCACGCAGAGGATCACTACTCCCACTACCGCCGCGGCGATGACCTGGCTGCGGAGGTCTTCCTTCTGCCCCAAAATGAGCCGGCCCAGCAGAGCTGCGACCGCCACGAATCCGAACAGCAGGATTATCGGGACCACGATGGCCAGCCACGGTATCACCACCAGGAGCCCCACTACGGTCACTATCAGAAGGATGGTGATGACCGGGATACCGATGACCGCTCCTATTACGCCCCACCCCAGTGAGGACAAGAAGTGATGACGGGCCCGATCGCGCACGGCGGCGATCTTCCGCGGCGCGATGGCGGCTACGATCACGGTGGCGATGACCAGGAAGATCGTCGAGACGATCCACCCCACTACAGAGGTCCATTTCCACGGCCGCGCCACCGGGTCGACAAAGGCCGCGGTGAGAGCCTTGCCGGCCCCTCCACCCACATCCACCACGCGGCCGGACACGTCGGCGCCCGATTCAACGATCACATCGCCGAACACCGAGACGATCGCGGCGTCATCGTGACCCGGCCGGTCATAGCCGACCCTGGCGTTCGCCCGGATGGTGACATCGCCGGCCACCGCGACGACGGACTCCGCAACGACCCCTTCCACGATCACGTCGCCGCCCACTGCGACGACATTGTTCCAAGCCTGTTCAGGACCGATGATGATGTCTTCGAAGATCACGACCTTCTGGCCGCCGGTCTGGGCGGCCGTCCCATCGCCGGCGTGAGCAGTCCCTCCGACGAGCGGAGCCACCCACAGCACCCCGGCGACGGCGAAAGCGAAGACAAACACCGACATGAGGGCCAGGAGCATCCGGCGCCGCCAAGAACGGCGCGGCCGTCCGGCATCCCCCCTGGATTTCTCGTTAGTGTCACGGTGTATCGGCATGATCTCGACCTCCCAAGCCACCTCGATACCCTACCCCGCTATGATGACTGCCAACAGTCTACCTCACCACGACGAGGGCACGAATCCCGGCCGTCGAGGCCGCCGGCCGTCGCAGCAGGCCGCTCGGTCTGGTAGCTTGTTACCGAACGATTTCTCGAACTGCAGGCTGATAGATCGAAGGAGAAAAAACCGGTGGCCACCGACAGCGGACTATTCCAAACCCCCCTCCACGCCCGCCACGTCGCCCTGGGCGGCAAGATGGTCGACTTCGCGGGCTGGGACATGCCCCTCACCTACCCCACCGGCACGGTGGAGGAGCATCTGGCCACCCGAGGTCACGCGGGTCTGTTCGACGTGTCGCACATGGGGCGCTTCATCATCGGCGGCGCCGGGGCACTGGCCTTTCTTCAGCGGGCGCTGAGCAACAACGCCGCGGCCCTGGACCTGTACCAGGCGCAGTACACCTTCATCACCACCGAGACGGGCGGCGCGGTCGACGACGCCTACCTCTACCGCTTCTACGAAGACGAGTTCCTGCTCGTCGTCAACGCCGCCAACCGGCAGAAGGACTGGGACCACCTGCAACAGTTCGTGGGCCCCGGCGTGACTCTCGAAGATCGCAGCGAACAGCTGGCCATGCTATGCCTGCAAGGCCCTCTGTCGCGCGAGATCGTGGGCGACATCCTCGAGGCGGGCGTGCTGCCCGAGCCTAAGCGCAACGAACTCTCCATAGTCACCATCGCGGGCACCGAGCTCCTTCTTGCCCGCACCGGCTACACCGGCGAGCCCCTCTGTTTCGAGTTCTTCATCCCCTCTGAGCGCGCGACCGCCCTTTGGGATCTTCTCATTGAAAGAGGAGCCGTTCCCTGTGGCCTCGGCGCGCGGGACACCCTACGCCTGGAGGCCGGCCTGCCCCTCTACGGACATGAGCTGGGCATCGACCCGGAGGGCAAGGAGTTCCCCTTGATGTCGTCGTCGCTGGCCACCTTCGCGGTCAGCTTCTCCCCCGTCAAGGGCGACTACATCGGCCGCGAAGCGCTGCTGCGCCAGCACGCCGCCTACCGCCGCATCCTCGCGCGCGACTATTCCCTCATCGCCGACCTGCCCCGGCTCACCCGCCCCGTGGCGCTCACCGGCCGGGGCGTGGCGCGCGCCGGCTCGGTGGTCATGAAAGACGGCAAGGCGGTCGGCTGGGTGACGAGCGGCACCATGGTGCCCTACTGGCTCACCGAGGGTGAGGGCCTCGAGGTCCGCCTGACCGACAAGCACGAT
>DAIRFC010000009.1:15388-42914 GCA_036795215.1 Actinomycetota bacterium
CTGGACACGGTGATCATGTACGACATGGCCCACGTCCTCGGACTGGTGGGCGCGTACTTCCAGCAGCCCTTCGCTGAGGGGGCCGACCTGGTCACGGGGTCGACGCACAAGACCTTCTTCGGCACCCAGCGCGGCATCGTGGCCGGCCGCTGGACCGAGCACGAAGAGCGCTACGACCTGTGGGAAGCAGTCCGCCGGCGCGCGTTCCCGGGCTCACTCTCCAACCACCATCTGGGGACCCTGTTGGGCCTGCTCATGGCCGCCTACGAGATGAACCACTTCAAGGACGAATACCAGAAGGCGGTCGTCACCAACGCGAAGGCCTTCGCCCGCGCCCTGGCCGACGCGGGCCTCGACGTGGCCGGCGATCCGGCCATCGACTTCACCGAGACCCACCAGGCCATCCTCGAGGTGGGCTACGGACGCGGACCGGAGATGGCCGACCGTCTGGAGGCCAACAACATCGTCTGCAACTACCAGGCCAGCCCGGATGAGGAGGGCTTCACCGCCTCGGGCTCGCTACGCCTGGGCGTGTCGGAGATGACCCGCTTCGGCATGGAGCCCAGCGACTTCCAGGAGTTGGCCGTGTTGATGGCCGCCTGCATCAACAAGAACGCGGCAGTCAAAGACCACGTACGCGACCTGCGTCAGCGCTTCCTCGATATGCGCTATTGCTTCCGCGAAGAGGATTACCCGGAGGTAGCCGCGCAGCTCAGGGCGACGCTGTAGCAGCCTGCGGCAGCGGGCCGAGCGGCCGGGATTCCCGGCATGACATTCTGCAAGAACGGACGCGGGGGGCTCTCCAAGGGCCCCCCGCCTATAAGACTAGAGCTTCTCGATGGTCGCCTCGGCTTCGGCGCCGACAAAGGCCAGCTCTTTGCCGAGTTCCAGGCTGAGCGGGGTCGGCATGAAGGAGTTGCGCCCAAAGACCCCGCCGGCCAGCTCGTATCCGGTGACGGCCCCGTTGTGCTCGTCGAACTGCAGGTCGTCGATCTTGCCGAGATCCTTGCCCGCCGTGGTCTGCAGGCGCACGCCGCGGATGGTCAGTTCCTTCTCGAGAACGGCCTGGATGTCAGGAAGTTCCTCGGGCTTCACGATGCTGGTTTGAGCATCGATGATCACGGAGTCCGGTCCTATGGCCTGCACGGACGCCCACGGAGCCACTTTGTCGCCTTTGAAGAGACCCTCGGAAACGAGGAAACCCAGGATCTGACGGCCACCCGGATCGACCACTAGATCCTTGATCTTGCCGACCTCCTGCGCGCCTTCCCGCACCACGACCTGCCGACCCATCATTTCACTTGCCTTTTGCACCGTATCCCTCCTCGTCAGGTGAAGATATGAGTGGTCTCCGTGAGTTCAAGCACCAGGATCACGACCAGAGCCAGCGCGATCAGGGCAAGAACGTTCCACCAGACACTGTGAGATGTCTTCCCCAAGAACCTCGGCATATAAGCCTCCCGGCACGGGCCTTCGCCTTGTCGACACGGTGGCTCCATTGTATACAAGTGCCGCCTCCTGGGAAACAACACTTCACCACAGTCGAGGAAGCTGCCGGCGCGGCCGCGGCGGCGGACCGCCACCGTGAGGAGGACGAAGTGTCGAACCATCTGGCCGGACAGACCAGCCCCTATCTGCTGCAGCACGCCGAAAACCCCGTGGACTGGTATCCCTGGGGCGAGGAGGCGCTCGGGCTCGCGCGCGACAGAGATCTCCCCCTGTTTCTCAGCATCGGCTACTCGGCCTGTCACTGGTGCCACGTGATGGAGCGCGAGTCGTTCACCGATCCTGATACCGCGGCGTTTCTGAACGCCCGTTTCGTCAGTGTCAAGGTCGATCGGGAAGAGAGGCCCGACCTGGACGCCATCTACATGCAGGCGGTGACGTCGCTCGCCGGGCAGGGAGGGTGGCCGCTCAGTGTCTGGCTGACCCCGGACGGGGCCCCGTTCTACGGAGGTACGTACTACCCCCCGCTCCCGCGATTCGGCAGGCCCTCCTTCCGCCAGGTGCTGGAGGCCGTCGACCGCGCCTGGAGAGAGCGGCGTGACGAGTTGCGCGAAGCCGCACAGGATATCGTCGCCATGCTGAGCCGCGAAGCCATACCGCGGACGGCCTCGCAGCCCCGGGCCGGGCTCCTGGCCGGCGCCGCCGCCAGACTCGAGGGCTCACACGACCCGGTCCACGGAGGGTGGGGCGAGGCTCCCAAGTTCCCACAGCCCATGGTTCTGGAGTTCCTTCTCGCCCGGCAGAGCCTATCGGGCCACCCGGCCTTTGACGGCGCCATCACGACCACTCTCGACGCCATGATCGCAGGCGGCATGTACGACCAACTCGGCGGCGGGTTCCATCGCTACTCCACGGACGACGTATGGCTCGTCCCCCACTTCGAGAAGATGCTCTACGACAATGCCCAACTGGCCCGCTGCTATCTGCACGCCTGGCAGGCGACGGGCAGGCCCCACTACCGGCGCGCGACGGAAGAGACGCTGGACTACCTGCTCGGGCGCATGAGCCACCCGCAGGGCGGCTTCTTCAGCGCCGAAGACGCCGACTCGGAGGGTGAGGAGGGCGCCTACTACGTCTGGACTTTGGACGAGATCCGGAAGGTTCTGAGCCCAAGCGAAACCCAGACGGCCGAGACGATCTACGGAGTCACGGCCCAGGGTAACTTCGAGGGAGCCAACATCCTTCACCTGCCGGCGGGCCCCCTGGCCGATGACACGCCGCTCGCGCAGGTGCGCCCCAAGTTGCTCCGCGCCAGAGAAGGCCGCGTACGCCCGCTGCGCGACGAGAAGATACTGGCCGGGTGGAACGGACTCACCCTCGCGGCACTCGCCGAGGCGGCGCGCGCTCTGGGGTCAGACCGGCTGCGAGGCGCCGCTGTCCGGACCGGCGAGTTCATCGCTCAGGAGTTCATCCGCGACGGAGACCGTCTTGCCCACACGTGGAAGGACGGCCGCGCCTCGGGCAACGGGTTCTTGGACGACTATGCCTGCGTGGCAGAGGGACTGCTCGCTCTCTACCAGACCACGTTCACCGAACGGTGGTTCGCACTCGCGCGGCAGTTGGTCGACAGCCTGATCGCCTACTTCCGCCGGCCCGCGGGCGGCTTCTACGACACGAGTTCGGATCACGAGCATCTCGTCATGCGGCCTCGCACAGTCCAAGACAGCCCCACCCCCAGCGGGAACTCCATGGCAGCCACGGTGCTGCTCAAGATGGCCGCCTACACCGGCGAGAACCAGTACTTCGAACAGGCCGAAGAGACCCTGGTCTCCGCCGGCCCCATAGTGCAGGGCGCACCGGAGATGGCCGGGCAGTGGCTCACCGCCAACCTGCTTGCCGAGACGGGCCTCACCGAGGTGGCCGTCACCGGCGACCTTGCGAGCCCAAAGGCTAAGGAGTTGCTGGCTGTGATCGACTCGTCGTTCCGGCCGGCTCTAGTGGCAGGCGCGCGACAGACCGGGTGCGACTCCCACATCGCCATGTTGCAGGGCCGCGAGACTCCTGCCGGAACGCAGGCATGCGCCTGGGTCTGCCGGCATTCAACCTGTAGTCCCCCTACCGGCGACCCCGCCGAACTCGAGAGGCAGCTCGCCCCGGAGCCGTGAGAGATCGGGTGTGATCTCCTACCAGCGACTCCCGCCCGAACGGCCGTAACCGCCGCCGCCACCGTAGCCTCCGCCGCCGCCGCCACCGTAGCCTCCGCCGCCGCCACCGTAGCCGCCCCGGCCGCCGCCGAAGCCGCCACCCGGACGGCGTTGTTCCTGCTCACGCGCATTGTCGACATTGATGGCACGGCCGTCGAGTTCAGCGCCATTGAGAGCGGCCTTCGCGGCCTCGGCTTCCTCGGGGGTGCTCATCTCCACGAATGCAAAACCTTTGGGGCGGCCGGTCTGCCGGTCGGTGATGATGTTCACGGCGACTATCTCACCGTGCTCCCCGAAAGCCTTCTCCAAGGTTTCCTTCGTGGTACCGTAGGACAGGTTGCCAACATACAGTCTTGCCGTGCTCATCAGTTCCTCCACAGATCCTAATGACAGAGCCGCATACGTTCGGATGCACCTGCGGACGAACGTAGATGAAGCACTCTGCACGTCGCCGGGAGAGCTTCCTATCGATGCGTCCCCATCATACATCATCAGAGACATGCAAGGGTATGAATAGTTGTAGCATTTACTTGAAAAGGAGATCCGACAGTGGCTGAACGCCCTCTCGCCGGAGGTCTGGAGAGCCTTTCTCACATCATGGATTCCATCGGCAGGCGAGAGCCGGCCTTCTTCTTGGACTTCGACGGCACGCTGGCCCCCCTCGTCTCCCGACCCGATCTGGCAGAGCTCCCCTCCACTACGAGACGGCTGCTGAGCAGCCTGGCCCAGCGCCATCTGGTGTGCATCGTCTCCGGCAGGGGCCTGAACGATCTCAAGCTCAAGATCGGTCTTCCGGAGCTCTATTACGCAGCCGACCACGGCCACCGCGTGCTGGGCCCTCCGGGCACCGCGATCGATTTTGAGGTCGGCCCCGACGACCGCCACGACCTCGAGGCCGCCTCGTACGAACTCGACCAACGTCTCCGGCATATCGAGGGGGCGATAGTCGAGACCAAGGGGGTCTCGGTGTCCATCCACTACCGTCTGGTCGCCGAGCAGGAGCGGCCCGCGGTCCGCAAGATCGTTGGTGAAGTAGCCCGGACGCTGCCGGGCTTCCGGCTCACCAGCGGCAAACTCGTGCATGAGTTCGTGCCCGACTCCGATTGGAACAAGGGGCAGGCGGTGATGTGGCTCATGCAGCGGCTGCGGCTGAGCCGGAGGGCATCGTGCCCCGTCTGCATCGGGGACGACCGAACCGATGAAGACATGTTCGCGGCCGTGAAGGGCTGGGGTCTCGGCCTCGTGGTTGCCGACGTCCCCGGCGACACACACGCGGATTACGCCTTGGGCAACCATGAGGAGGTGGCCGCGTTCCTTGAGGAGTTCGTCACCGCTTCCAGTTACACATCACCTGGAGCGGGGTAGACTCCAAGAAGAACGGAAGGAGATGTTTACACATGGTGGAATTCGCCATCAAAGATTGCACGCTGGCCATCCTCGCCACAGGACGCCGGGCGCAAACGCTCCGCGAGTTGCGCGACGTCATACGCAACGTACATGTCGGATCGATATACCATCACTTCTGGGGAACGCTGCTGCGCCCTCAGTTCAGCGATAGGGAGTACAACAACGACTTCGCCACCTGGTGTCGCCTGAGTCTTCACGACAACACGGCGGCGGAACGCTTGGCCGTGATCGACCCGGCCCACTTCTCCGATCTGGAGGATCTCCGCCAGGAACTCATCGAGGTCATCGACGAGAGGCTCGACGAGACCGAGGTGATGTTGTTCGCCCGCGCCGACCGGCAGTTCCACTTCGCCCGTTCGGTCATCGTGGTGTTCGACACCAACAAGCGGCTCACCGAACCGCACGAGCTCGTGGACGCTCTGCCCCTTATGTCGGTGGGCAGCATCTTCTATCACTTCGTCGATGCCCGGCGGAGGGAACCTCTCGGGCAAGATGACTTCCAAGCGTGGCTCGCAGGGATGGGACCCGACTATGAGGAGCTCCGTGAGTCGGTGGCGGCCATGGACCCGTACTTCGAGTCGCTCTTCGTGCTCCGCGACAGGCTCGCTCAGGTATTCGCCGGCTTCTTCGGACGCCCGGCGGCCGGCGATTCCAGCAGACCCCCTGAGGTGATCGCATGAACGCATCCCAGAGCGGTAACGACCTCCTCGAACGCTATGCCGAGCACGCAGGGCAGGACGCGGTAGAACAGCTGCGCCAGCTCGCCGAACCCCTTGGTGGGCTGAAAGTGGTGCATGTGAACTCCACGCGCAAGGGTGGCGGCGTTGCCGAGATCCTTGCCACTCATGTCCCCTTGATGCGGGCGGTGGGCATCGACGCCAGCTGGGAGGTGATCGAGGGCAGCGCTGACTTCTTCGCCTGCACCAAGTCTTTTCACAATGCCCTGCAGGGCAAGGCCGTCCAGATCCCGGACACCCTCCTCAGGGAGTACGAAGAGGTCAACGCCAGAAACGCCGAGCGACTGCGGCCCATCCTCGAAGAGGCCGACGTGGTGTTCATCCACGACCCGCAGCCCGCTCCGCTGCTGTCTCATTGCCCGAATCGCCAAGGCAAGTGGATATGGCGTTGCCACATCGACCTCAGCCATCCATACCGCCCGGTGTGGAAGTATCTGCGACGCTTTCTCTTGGATTACGACGCCAGCGTCTTCTCGCTGGACGCCTTCGCCCAACCCATGCCGCACCCCGTGTTCCTCATCACTCCCAGCATCGACCCGCTGAGCGAGAAGAACCTGCCCATCGACCCCGAGACGCTCGGCAGGGTCCTCGAGGAGTTCAGCATCGATCCGACGAGGCCCATAGTGCTGCAGGTCTCTCGCTTCGACAGATTCAAGGATCCGGTGGGCGTCATAGAGGCCTACCGGCTGGCCAAAGACTTCGTCCCCGGTCTGCAGCTGGTGCTGGCCGGCGGGAGCGCGGACGACGACCCCGAGGGAGAGATGGTCCTGGCGGAGGTGCGCAAAGCCGCCGAAGACGATGCCGACATCCACGTGCTCTCCTCGGGCCACTACAGCGACCGTACCATCAACGCCCTCCAGTCGGCCGCGGACATAGTGATGCAGAAATCGTTGCGCGAAGGCTTCGGGCTCACCGTCACCGAGGCCATGTGGAAGGGCAAGCCGGTCATCGGCGGGAACACCGGGGGCATACGGCTTCAGCTCCTGAACCATCGCACCGGGTTCCTCGTCGACACCCCTGAGGGGGCGGCCATGCGCATCCGGTACCTGTTGTCGGAGCGCCACAGGATAGGCCAGATCGGCCAAGGCGCCCGCGAGTTGGTGCGCCAAAGCTTCCTGTCGACACGCCACCTGCGCGAGTACCTCACGCTGATTGTGGCTCTCCGCTACGGCACCGAGGATCGTATCGAGTTGTAGCGCCCGGCCGCTCAACAGAGTCCGTCGTTCCGACCAGGGAGGATCAGTGACCAGCGAGTCGACCAGAAGACTGATTGTCGTGTCCAACAGGCTCCCCTACATCTTGGAGAACCAGAACCGGCAGATGTGGAGCCTCAAACCCGGCTCAGGCGGCCTGGTCACGGCTCTGCTCCCCGTCCTCCGCGACCGCGGAGGGATCTGGATCGGATGGTCGGGCACCACGGAACAGGTGCCGGGGATAACCGAGATCTTTCACAGTGCTTCTCGCGAGGCCGGATACTCTCTCGAACCGGTGCATCTCTCCAAGGAGGAGATGGACGGCTACTACCACGGCTATTCCAACGAGACTCTCTGGCCGCTCTTTCACGATCTTCAATCGGAGTGCAGGTTCGATCCCGAGTACTGGCGCGCGTATCTCAAGGTCAATCGCAGGTTCGCCGAAGCCCTCGCCGCCAACTGCCGCGCCGACGATTTCGTCTGGGTGCACGACTACCAACTCATGGACGTGGCCCATCACGTGCGCGAGATGGGCTGCCCCGTAGATCTGGCGTTCTTCCTGCACATCCCGTTCCCGGCGCCGGACATCTTCATGAAACTGCCCGAGCGATTGGCCATACTGGAATCGCTGCTTGCGTTCGACTTGGTGGGTTTTCAGACGCTGCGCGACCGGCGCAACTTCGTGCAGTGCGTACGGACGCTCATCAAAAACACCCGCGTGCAGGCCGACGGCCACCTGCACGTGGTGAAGCTCGAAGACCGCGAGATGCGCGTGGGCAACTTCCCCATCGGGATCGACGCCGAGTCGTTTGCCACGAAGGCAGGGACATCAGAGGTCGACCAGCAGATAGCAGCCATCAGGTCCATGCACCCCGAGTGCCAGATCGTCTTGGGCCTCGACAGACTCGACTACACCAAAGGCATCCCCGAACGTCTGCACGCGTTCGCCGATCTGCTCGAGCGCTTCCCCGAGGTGAGAGGGCGCATCCATCTCTTCCAGGTAGTCATCCCCAGCCGGGAAGGCATCATGAAGTACGACCAGCTCAAGCTGGACATCGACCGCCTGGTGGGGCAGATCAACGGACGCTACAGCGAGCTGGGCTGGGTGCCGGTGCACTACTTCTTCCGCAGCCTCGAACAGACCGAGCTCCTCGCCCTCTACCGAGCCGCGAACATAGCCCTGATAACGCCGCTCAAGGATGGGATGAACTTGGTGGCCAAGGAGTTCTGTGCCTGCGCACTCGAGGAACACTCGGTGCTGATCTTGAGTCAGTTCGCCGGCGCGGCGGCGCAGCTGGGCCAAGGAGCTCTGGTAGTGAATCCTTATGACGTCGAGCAGACCGCCGACGCTATCTACAATGCCTTCCGCATGGCTGCCGGAGAGCGCCGCTTCCGGATGAGACGGCTACGCCGCAACGTGCGCAGGCAGAACGTGTTCTGGTGGGTGGATTCGTTCATGCGCGCCGCTATCGACAAGGAGTTGCGGGACTTCCCCGTACTCGAGGAGTACATACCAGAGCACCACGACATGCGCTAGCAGATGCCAGCACGCACCTTCGCGAACAAGCTCAGCAGCCGGGGTTACTCGCCCGGTCCGTCCGTTGCTCCCTCTTGCTCCTCGAGAGCCTTGAGGATGTCCCCCAGCTCGGCCACCCGCCCGCTCAGGGCGGAGAGTTCCGTCGTCAGCCGCTCAGCGGCCTGCGAGACTTTTGAGCCGGCGGCTTCGCTCAGCTCGTCCTCCTGGATGAGCTCCTCGATCTCGTCCAGGTAGAAGAAGGCTTCGTCGAGTTTGAGCTTGGCTTTGTCCAGGTTGCTGATTATGCGTTCCAATCCATCCCCCTTGGTGCCGTCCCGTCGTATATTACATGTGGTCGCCCCTTTTGCCACGCCCGAACGCCCAGGTCCGAGCAGAGGAGAACGCTCATGTCCGAAGTAGTCTCGCGCACGTTCGAACTTGAAACGCCCCGCGGGGCCGCCGTCACAGTCAAGACCGATATCCCCTCCGCAGGGGCAGGCGACACGCCGTTCCTGATACTGGCCCACGGCGCCAACAACGATCTGGATTTTCCCTTGCTCGCTCATCTTGCGCTCCATCTGGCAGGGAGCAAGACCGCCTCCGTGGTGCGTTTCAACTTCCCCTACGTCGAACGGGGCGTCACGTCCCCCGACCCCCGGCCGGTACTCGAAGAGACCTTCGCCAAGGTCTATCAGCACGTGACAGATGAGTTGGCCTCGCCTGGGGCCCCGGTCCTCGTAGGCGGGAAATCGCTCGGGGGGCGGACCGCCGCGGAGCTGGTCTCGCGGCGGGTGGAGGGCGCCGGTGTCGCCGCCGCGGGCCTGATACTGCTCGGCTACCCACTGCACGCCATGGGCCGAGAAGACCACCTCTGGGTCGAACCGCTGAGGCACGTCGACATACCCAGCCTCTTCTTCGCCGGGGCCCGCGACCCCCTCTGCAACCCAGACCTCCTGCGCCCCATAGTCGCCCGTCTGGACCTCCCGGGGACGGTGCACGTCATCGAGGGCGGCGATCACTCACTGCATCTGCGCAAGACTTCGCGCCGCCGGCCGGAAGACAGCTATCCGGAGGTCGCCGACCGGGTGACCGGGTTCATCCGGGAGACGACGCGGCAGTAGCAGGGTAGCCGCCGCAGGTGGCTGCGCCACCAGGACGGCACGGCGAAGACGTCAGGCGGCGACGGCGCTACGGCGACGGCGCTGCCGGTTCGACGATGTACGCGGGAGCCTTCTCGGAGCCCATCCGCGCCACGGTGCAACCGGCGAAGACCAGCATAAAACCCGCTATGGTGCGCAGAGTGAGGCTGTCGTACCCCACGATGATCGACACCAGGAGCGCGAACACCGATTCCAGACTCATCAGCACCCCCGCCAGTGTGGGTGGGGTATGCCGCTGCCCCAGAGCCATGAAAACGTATGCCACCGGACCTCCCAGGACCCCGGTCCAGAGAACCGCACCGGTCGCCTCCCAGCCGGGGAACAGGGCAGGTCGCTCGAAGATGAAGGCGAATGCGAGCGATAGGACGGCTACGACCGTCAGCTGCAGATGAACAAAGGCTATGACGCTTATGCGACTGGTGGCGTAGGCCACCGCCAGGATGTGGACCGCCCAGAAGAAGGTCCCGGCCAGAGTCCATATCTCGCCCCACCCGAAACCAAGATCTCCGTAGACGGACAGAATGGCGAGCCCACCTACCACTATCAAGACCCCAACGCCCACGAGCGGTGAGGGCCACCGACCAGTGGCCACTCCGAGCATGAGCGGAACCAAGATCACATACAGATTAGTGAGAAAGCCGGACAACCCTGGGGATATCGTCTCCAGACCGAGAGTCTGACAGGCGAACCCGAAAAAGAGCAGGACTCCCACCCCGAGCGCGACAAGCCACTCACGCCCACCCAGTCGCCGTAGGCGGCTCAGGCTGAAGGGCGCCAAGAGGAGCGAGCCGACCAGAAAGCGCAGTCCCAAGAAGTAGAGAGGCGAGGTGTGCTCCAGAGCCAGCTTGACGAGGACGAAGTTCGCTCCCCAGATGACGCCCGCCATCGCCAGCGCGATCTCGGCACCGAGGCGCACGCGGCCGCTGCCGGCCGGCGCCCACGAGCGCAGCCATATCCGTACGTCAGAAAATCCGTTTCTTGCAGCGCTTGGCACGACAGGACTCCAGAATCGAAAGGGCTCCGATCATTGGCGGACGCTGAACACGCCGCCGGGCGAGATAACCAAGAAAATAGCATAGCCAACTCCGTTGGGGGAGGAGTCGGCTATGCTGCGGGAAAGCTGCTCAGCTCTGCCACGATCAGGGAGGGGGGGTTCCCTTGATTGTGGTTTCTCAGTGCTCAGCCATACGTAGTCTAGAACAGGCTACTCCATAATGCAAATATATTGTTTCTATATACCTTATGTGATATTTTTATTGAACCGATGGAACTGATTCAACTGAGATATTTTGTCACCATCGCCGAAACCATGAGCTTCACCAATGCGGCACGGGTGCTCCACGTCTCGCAGCCCGCCCTTAGCTACCAGATGAAACGGCTCGAAGACGAGCTCGGCACACAACTCTTCGACCGCAGAAGTCGCAAGATCGCGCTTACGCCAGACGGCGATGTCTTCCTCCCTCTGGCCCAGACCATCTTACTCCGAGCCGACGAGGCAGTGCGGATACTCGAAGAACACCTTGGCGTCGAAGTGGGCGACATCCGCATAGGGTGTAATCCTTCGGTCTCCATCTATCTGGTGCCTAGGGTCCTCACTCAGTTCCGCCGGGACTATCCACGCGTCAGGGTCGAAGTCGTTGAAGGCGGCGATGGGGACCTCCAAGAGCTCGTCCAACGAGGCGCCGTCGAGTTTGCCATCGTGACGGCCCCCGGTGCTCCTCAGACCTTGGATGTGATCCCTCTGGGAAGCGAGCGGCTCTTTGTGATAGTCCCGGGGAATCACCGTTTCGCCGACCGCTCGTCTCTCGATCTAGCCGCCCTCGCAAACGATGATTTCGTGCTGGCCTCGAACATGTTCAACGTCACCACCCAGACCATCGACGCATGCAGGCGCGCCGGATTCGAGCCCAGAGTGGCCTACCGTGCCTCCTCCATAGAGGCGGTGAAGAGTCTGGTGCGACACGGTCTGGGAGTGTCGATCAGTCCCCAGATCTCCTTGGGGGGTGCAGCCGGAGAGGGCCTCTGCATCATAGAGGTCGGGGAGGGCTTGGGCCGCGAGCTGAACCTCATCGTGGGCAAAGATCGCTCGATCACGCGGGCTGCGAGCGCCCTCATGGCGCTGATGCGCACCTCCCTCACCACCTATCTGCGACAGCCTGTGACGGCGGACGCCACCGTGACGGCGGGAGCCGCCCCGAAGAATGGCGCCGGCGAGGATGTCGACGAGTAGGTCTTGAAGTGAGACGGGGCGCAGCCCCGGCCGCCGGCCGGGGCTGCGCCCCGCATACGTCTTCCTCACCCCCGCCGGGCGGACGGCCTATTCCAGCTTGCCGCTCTTGCCCAGCCAGGGCATCATGCCTCGAAGCTCCCGCCCCACGATCTCGATCTCGTGCTCGGACTCCTCGCGCTTGATGGCGTTGTAGACCGGGCGTCCGGCCATGTTCTCGAGGATCCACTCACGGGCGAACTCGCCGGTCTGGATCTCTTCCAGGATGTACTGCATCTCCTCACGGACCTCGTCACTGATGACCCGCTTGCCGCGGGTCATGTCGCCGTACTCAGCCGTGTCGGAGATCGAGTAGCGCATGCCGCTGATGCCGTGCTCGTGGATGAGGTCAACGATCAGCTTCAGCTCGTGCAGGCACTCGAAATACGCCACTTCCGGCTGATATCCGGCGTCGACCAAAGTCTCGAAACCGGCGCGGATGAGCTCGCTGCACCCGCCGCAGAGCACGGCCTGTTCGCCGAACAGGTCGGTCTCGGTCTCTTCTTTGAAGGTGGTCTCGATGACGCCGGCGCGCAGCGCGCCGATGCCCTTCGCGTACGCGAGGGCGCGATCGCGGGCCTGGCCGGTGGCGTCTTGGTAGACGGCCAGCAGCGCCGGCACTCCCCCGCCCTCGGTGTAGACGCGGCGCACCAGATGACCCGGCCCCTTGGGCGCGATCATGGTGACGTCGACGTTGGCCGGCGGGATGATCTGGCTGTAATGGATGTTGAAGCCGTGGGCGAACATGAGCATGTCGCCCTCTTTGAGATTGTCGCGGACGGCGGTCTCGTAGACCACCTTCTGGGTCTGGTCGGGCACCACCATCATGATGACGTCGGCGACAGCTGCCGCCGCATTCGCGGTCATGACCTCAAAACCGGCCGCCGCGGCCCGCTCCCACGCTGCGGTGCCGGGCGCTTCGGCCACCACCACTTTGACCCCGCTGTCCCTCAGATTCTGCGAGTGTGCATGCCCCTGGCTGCCGAAGCCAATGACGGCTACGGTCTTCCCATCGAGAAGACCCAGATCCGCATCTTTGTCGTACAACATCTCTGCTTCATACCTCCTGTTTCGGTGCCACGGGCACGGTAACACACTGGTATCCCGGCCGCCGCGGCGGCCGGAACCGCTGCTGCTTGCTAGGTAGCCTTCTTTCCGCGACTCATGGCCATGCGCCCTGTGCGCATGAGCTCCACCACGCCGAACGGTTTGAGTAGCTCCATGAGAGCGCCCACTTTGTCGCGGGTGCCGGTCATCTCGATGATGAGGACCTCGGCACTCACGTCGACGATCTTGGCCCGGAAGATCTCGACGATCTGCATGATGCCCGAGCGAGACTGCGCGTCTGCCTTGACCTTTATCATGAGGAGCTCACGCTCCACGCTGTTCTTAGGGTCGAGATCGGTGATCTTGATGACGTTGATGAGCTTGTGCAGCTGCTTGCTGACCTGTTCGACCGGCTGGTCTTGCTCGTCCACCGTGATGGTCATGCGCGACACCTTCGCGTCCTCGGTCTCGGCCACCACCAGACTGTCGATGTTGAAGCCGCGCCGCGCAAAGAGCCCGGCGACCCGGACCAGGACACCAGGCTTGTTCTCCACGAGGACTGAGAGAGTGTGTTTCATGGTTCACGCTCCATCATGTCGTGCACCGTCCCCCCGGCCGGGATCATGGGAAAGACGTTGGCCTCCCGCTTCACCCGGATGTCGATGACGGCGGGTGCATCGGTCGCGAACGCGCTCCGCAAGACCTCTTCCAGTTCCTCCGGACGCGTGGCCCGGTAGCCTTCGGCGCCGTATGCCTCGGCCAGCTTGACGAAGTCCGGCTGGCACTCGATGCAAGTGTGGCTGTAGTGCTTGCTCCAGAAAAGCTCCTGCCACTGGCGCACCATGCCCAGATACTGGTTGTTGATGATACAGACCTTCACCGGGAGATGATGCTGCACAGCCGTGGCGAGCTCCTGCAGAGTCATCTGGAACGAACCGTCGCCGGCGATGTCAATGACCAGTGACTCAGGGCAGGCCACCTGCGCGCCGATGGCTGCGGGGAATCCGAATCCCATGGTGCCCAACCCGGCCGAGGTGATGAACCTCCGGGGGAGCCTGGTGAGGTAGTGCTGAGCCGCCCACATCTGATGCTGGCCGACCTCCGTGCACACCAAGGCCTCGCCGCCGGTCACCTCCCAGATCTTACGGATGGCGGCCTCGGGCATGATCTCCCCGTCGTCGCACTCCCGGACCACGAGCGGATGATTGCGCTTCCACGCCTCCACCTGCTTCATCCACGGAACATGTCGCTCTGGAGATAGATCAAGCTTCTTCACCTCCGCCACCAAGGTGCCAAGCACGGTCTTCGCATCGCCCACGATGGGCACGTCGACGGTGACGTTCTTGGAGATCTCAGCCGGGTCCAGGTCCACATGGATGAACTTGGCTTCGGGCGCGAAGGCGGCAATATTGCCCGTGACCCGGTCGTCGAACCGGACGCCGACCGCAACGACGAGGTCGGCCTGGCTCATCACGTAATTTGCGTACTGGGTGCCATGCATGCCCAGCATGCCCATGGCAAGGTTGTGGTCCTCGGGGAAGCAGCCCTTGCCGGTAAGGGTGGTGGTCACCGGGATATGACCGTAGAAGGCCAGCTCCCGCAGCTCGTCGGATGCGCCGGCGATGATGATGCCGCCCCCGGCATAGATGACGGGTCGCTCCGCCGCCGCGATGAGCCGGGCCGCCTCTTTGATCTGCTTGGGATGTCCCTTGAGGTTGGGCTTGTAGCCGGGGAGATGCAGAGAAGGCAGCACCTCCGGGTCGTAGTCCATGTCTTCCTTGGTGACGTCCACGGGCACGTCGATGACCACCGGGCCCGGCCGGCCCGTGCCGGCGATGTAGAACGCCTCGTGGATGATGCGCGGCAGAGCCTTCGCATCCTTGACGAGGTAGCTGTGCTTGACGATGGGCAGCGTGATGCCTGTGACGTCGGCCTCCTGGAATGAGTCGAGGCCGAGCAGATGCCGGCTCACTTGGCCGGTGATGGCGACGATAGGCACGCTGTCCATGTAGGCGTTGGCGATGGCCGTGACCAGGTTCGTCGCCCCGGGACCGGAGGTGGCCATACACACCCCCACCTTGCCCGAAGCCCTTGCGTAACCGTCGGCCGCATGGCCCGCGCCTTGCTCGTGGCGGACTAGGATGTGTCTGATGTCGTTTTCGTAGAGGGCGTCATAGAGGGGTAGGAGCACCCCGCCTGGAAACCCGAATATGGTGTCGACCCCTTCGCGCTTAAGCGCTTCGAGGATCACTGTTGATGCTTTCATAGTGCGCTCCAGTGCTGTTTTCACACGCGCTTGCAGAGACCGCCGGTCTCAGCGACCGGCCGCATACCGGGAAAAACAGAGAACGCCGCGAGCTAAGCTAGGAGCCGGCCGGTTCGCCGCCCATCACCGCTCCGGTGTCCGCCCCGGTCACGAAGGCTACGTAGCGGCGCAGCACGCCCGTGAGCTCTCGAGCCGGGGGCTGCCACGCCGTTCTCCTTCGTGCGATCTCTTCTTCGGTGACTTCCAGCGTCAAAGACCGCTTCGGGATATCGATGCTGATGATATCCCCGTCCTCGACCAGAGCGATGGTTCCGCCGTCATAGGCCTCGGGAGCCACATGTCCGATACTGGCTCCCCGGCTGGCGCCGCTGAAGCGTCCGTCGGTGATGAGCGCCACGCTGTCGCCCAAACCTGCGCCGGCGATGGCCGACGTGGGAGTGAGCATTTCGGGCATACCGGGGGCGCCCTTGGGGCCCACGTAGCGGATCACAACCACGCAGCCCGGCTTGATCTTGCCACCCTCGATGGCTGCCATGAGGGTCGGCTCGTCGTCGAACACGAGGGCGGGACCCTGGTGGACCAACATCTCAGGTAGGACGGCCGACTCCTTCACCACAGCTCCCCGCTCGGCGAGGTTGCCGAACAGCATGGCCAGTCCGCCGGTCTTACCGTAGGGCCGATCGAGCGGTCTGATGATCTCGTCGTCGCGGATGACGGCCAATTCGCACTGCGCCGCCATGTCGACTCCGCCGACCGTCGGCACTGAGCCGTCGATGAGTTTTGCCTCATTCAGGCGCTTCATGACGCCCATCACGCCACCGGCGCGATAGAGATCTTCCATATGATTGGGCCCGGACGGCGAAAGCTTCACCAGATTGGGAGTGGCGTCCGCCACCTCGTTGATAGTCTCAAGCTCCACTGGAACCTTAGCTTCGTTGGCTATCGCCAAGACGTGCAGCACGGTGTTGGTGGAACAACCGAGCGCCGCGTCGACCGTCAGGGCGTTGTGCACGCTCGCAGGCGTGATGAACTGCCGTATGGTCGCCCTTTTGCGCGCAACCTCGACCGCGGCCGCTCCGCTCTGCCGCGCGAGTATCAGGCGGGCCGAGTAGGGAGCCGGGATGGTGGCGTCGCCCGGCAGCGAGATGCCCAACGCTTCCGCCACGCAACTCATCGAATTGGCCGTGAACAGTCCGGCGCACGAGCCGCACGTGGGGCACGCGCACTCCTCCAGCTCGTATAGCTCCTCGAGAGACATGTCGCCTTTGAAGTGGCGCCCCAGCCCCTCGAAGACCTGGCTCAAGCTGACCTTGGAGCCTTGGAAATCGCCGGCGAGCATCGGGCCGCCCGAGACCATGACCGTGGGGATGTCGAGACGAGCCGCCGCCATGATCATGCCGGGCACGATCTTGTCGCAGTTCGTGACGAGCACCAGGCCGTCCAACGCATGGGCCTTGGCCATGATCTCGACAGAATCGGCGATGTTCTCGCGCGAAACCAGGGAGTAGTTCATGCCCTCGTGGTTCATGGCGATGCCGTCGCACACACCGATGACGTTGAACTCAAGCGGCATGCCGCCCGCCTGATAGACCCCGAACTTGACCTGCTGGGCGAGGCTGTTCAGATGAGTGTGGCCCGGTATGAGCTCGTTGTAGGAGTTGGCGACACCGATGAGCGGCTTGTCCAGATCATCACGCGTGACTCCCAGCGCACGAAACAGTGAACGATGCGGCGCCCGCGCGGGACCGGCAAAGGTACTCTGGCTGCTGCTCTTCAAGACGGACTCCTCAAGGTCGAAGGCAATAGATATCCTAGTTTACTCGACATGCGGGGCGATTCAAGGCGCAGGGCATCGCGCCGTGGTACTCTCGATTGACATCTCAGGATCACAGCCGCGCGCAAAGGGTGTCGCGGCGCACAGACGGGGGTAGGGCCATGACAAACGAAGAACTCACGTCACTCCGGTCGACAGTCATCCCGCGCGGCGTGCCCGCGACGGCCCCCGTGTATGCAGCCCGAGCCCTGAACGCCACCATCACGGACGTGGAGGGTCGCGAATACATCGATTTCGCCGCCGGCATCGGCGTGATGAACGTAGGTCATTCCCACCCCAAGGTGGTAGCGGCCATCACCGAGCAGGCCCAGCTCTACTCGCACACCTGCTTCGGGCTCACCGGTTACGAGTCGTATCTGCGGCTCGCGGAGAAGCTCAACGAGCGGGCCCCGGGGTCGCCGCCCAAGCGCACCTTCTTTGTGAACTCAGGGGCCGAGGCAGTCGAGAACGCCATCAAGGTGGCCCGCTACGCCACCGGCCGCAAGTCCGTCATCGCCTTCGAAGACGCGTTCCACGGACGGACCTTCATGACCCTCAGCCTCACGTCTCAAGTGAGCCCTTACAAGGTCGGTTTCGGACCGTACGCGTCGGACGTCTACCGCATCCCGTACGCGTACTGCTACCGGTGCCCGCTGGCGCTCTCCCATCCCTCGTGCGGATGCGCGTGCGCGGAGCTTCTGGAGAACGCCTTCGAGAAACACGTGAACGCCGACGACGTGGCCGCCGTGATCGCCGAGCCCGTGCAGGGCGAGGGTGGTTTCATCGTGCCTCCGCCGGAGTACATGGGCAAGATCAAGGCGATCTGCGAAAAACGCGGCATCCTTCTCATCGCGGACGAGATCCAGACGGGGATGGGCCGCACGGGCAAGTGGTTCGCAATGGAGCACTGGGGAGTGGCCCCGGATATCATAGTGACGGCCAAAGCGCTGGGAGCGGGCCTCCCGATAGGAGGAATCACCGGGAGGCAGGACGTCATGGACAGCGTCCATCCCAGCGGCGTGGGAACCACCTTCGGCGGCAACCCCATCGCATGCCGCGCGGGCCTTGCCGTCTTCGACATCATCGAGAGCGAGGGTCTGCTCGAGCGGGCGACGGTCATCGGCGCACGCATCCTGGAGCGGTTCCGGGCTCTGCAGCGGCACTATCCGGTCATCGGTGACGTGCGCGGCATAGGCGCCATGGTCGCCATGGAGCTCGTGGACGATCCGGGCACCAAGAAGCCGGCGGGCGACTTTGCCAAGGCCTTCCGGGCCAAGCTCTACGAGAATGGTGTGGTGAACGTCGGCGCGGGTACATTCCACAACGTGGTGCGCTTCCTCGTGCCCCTCACCATCGAAGAGGACACGCTCGACCGGGGTCTGGACATCGTGGAGCAGACGCTGGCCGAGGTGAGCGCGGCCAAGGGGAAAGACTGAGACTGCGACATCCCTGACGGGGAGACGGCGCTCTTCAGGAGGTTGACATGGTCGACGCTAGGTCCATCCTCGTTGTCGATCTCACCGCCGGTTCGTCGCGCGTCGAACAGATCGACGGAGCCGGAACCCTGGGGCTTGGCGGCAAGGTGCTCGGCATCCGGCTGCTCGAAAGATACCTGGACCCGGCAGTCGACCCCCTAGCCTCCGAGAACATCATCGCCCTGACCCCCAGCCGCTTGGTGGCCTATGGCATGTCGGGCACCGATCGGTTCGGCGTGTTCACCAAGAGTCCCCTCACCGGCATCTGGCTCGAGACCTACAGCGGAGGCTCGTTCGCCAAGACCCTCTGCGAGACGGGCTGGGATGCGCTGGTGATCACCGGAGCAGCGCCCGCGCCCGTCCGCGTGCACATCGACCGCGAGGGGGCACGGATGCTCCCGGCGGACGATCTCTGGGGCAAAGACACATTCGCCACGGAGGCAGAGCTTCTCGCGGGCTTGGGCAGAAGGTCTTCGGCGCTCACCATCGGGGTGGCCGGCGAGAAACTGGTGCGCGTGGCCTCGGTGATGCACGAGCAGGCCCACACCCTCGGCCGCGGCGGGCTCGGCGCCGTGTTCGGCAGCAAGATGCTGAAAGCCGTCACAGCCACGTCGCCTGGGCCCGCGAAGCCGCACGCTCAGGAGCAGTTCGTGGCGACCCGGCGTGAAGTCTCGGCGTTGGCCACCGACTCGCCCGTGGTGGCCGCCTACCGCAAGTATGGGACGCCCATCATGGTCTCGGTCTTGAACGAGGCGGGGACGTTCCCCACCGACTTCTTCCTGAAGGGAGCAGCTCCTCATCGGGCCACCCTGGAAGCCGAGCACTGGCCGGAATGGGCCACTGTCGAGCACCACACCTGCTCGCCGTGCCAGCTGCGCTGCCGCAAGCGCCTCATCCTCACTGAGGGCCCCGAGGCCGGGCGAGAGATCCACGGTCCCGAATACGAGACCCTGTACACGTTCGGCGGATCCTGCATGGTGGAGCACGCACGAGACGTTGCCAAGCTCAACGAGCGGTGCAACATGCTGGGCATCGACACCATCAGCGGCGGCAATCTGGCCGCCATAGCGATCAAGGCCAAGCAGCTGGGTGTGCTGGACGAAGGGCCGGAGCCCGGGGACGTCGAAGGCATCGCCGCCACGCTGGAGGCACTAGCCACACGGTCCACCTCGCTGGGAGAGACGCTTGCGCAGGGCATGGACGATGCACTCGCCGACCTCGGGATGAGCGACTGGTCCATCACCTCCAAGGGCCTGGACCCCGCGGGCTACGAGCCCCGGCGGCTCAAAGGCATGGCCCTGAGCTACGCTGTCAACGTCCGCGGCGCCTGCCACCTGCGGGCGACCTTCTACAAGGCCGAGCTCTCCGGCATCCTCGACGGACTGGACGACGACGCCTACGTCCAGACCTACATAGATTGGGAAGACCGCATGCTGCTCATGGACGGCCTCACCATGTGCCGCTTCTACAGAGATCTCATGACCTGGGACCGCATCGTCTCCTGCGTGTCGCAACTCAACGGCGCCCCCGTCACGAAGGAAGAGCTGGAGATACTCTCCGCCGAGACCATCACCCGCATCCGCCGGCTCAACATGACCTTCGGACTGACCCCTGCCGACGACACCGTGGCCGAGCGCTTCTTCCGCGACCCCACCGACAAGGCGCCGGCCCTGGACCGCGCCGAGCTGGAGAGGCGCGTGAGGATCTACTGGGTCAAACGCGGTTGGGGCGACGACGGGCGGCCTCCCGCCTGACCGGGCAGTGTCCCGCCCAGCCGGGCAGCGGCCCGCTTAGCTGCGCGACCCTCGGGCCACCAGCCCGGCGACAGCCTCGGCGATAGCTGCACCCATATCCTTGGTGCCGGCAGTGCCTCCGAGATCCTCGGTGACCCTTTCGCCCTTGCCTACGACCGCGCGCACGCCCTCGTGGAGGGCGTGCGCCGCCTCTGTCTCGCCCAGGTGCTTCAGCATCAGCACGGCCGACAGGATGAGCGCCGTGGGGTCGGCCTTGTTCTTGCCCGCGATGTCCGGGGCCGAGCCGTGCACGGGCTCGAAAATGGCTATGTCTTCGCCGATGTTGGCCCCCGGAGCCACACCCAGACCCCCCACCAGCCCGGCGCACAGATCGCTCAGGATGTCGCCGTACAGGTTGGGACAGAGAAGGACGTCGTACGACTCGGGTCTCTGCACCAACTGGACGCACATGTTGTCGACGATGCGGTCGTCGAACTCGATCTCGGGGTAGTCCGCGGCCACCAAGCGGCAGACGTCGAGAAAGAGCCCGTCGGACAGCTTCATGATGTTCGCCTTGTGGACGGCGGTGACCCTGCGCCGGCCCTCTCGCCGAGCGTAGTCGAAGGCGAAGCGCGCGATCCGTTCGCTGCCCCGCCTCGTGATGCGTTTGACGGATTCGGCCGTGTCGGGGTCGACCATACGCTCGATGCCCGCGTAGAGGTCCTCGGTGTTCTCACGCACGATGATGAGATCCACGCCCCCGTACCGCGAAGGGACGCCTGGCATATTCACGGCCGGGCGGAGATTCGCAAACAGATCGAGAGCCTTACGCAGTGCCACATTGACGCTTCTGAACCCCGAACCCACGGGAGTGGTGACCGGACCCTTGAGAGCCACCTTCGTGGCGCGGATGGAATCGATCACCGAATCGGGGAGCGGCGTACCACACGCATCGACCATGTGCGCCCCGGCCTCGACATCCTCCCACTCTATCCGGACCCCGGTCGCGGCCACAGCCTCCTTCGCCGCCGCCATGATCTCGGGGCCTATCCCGTCGCCGGGGACGCAGGTGACCCTGTGCTCGGTCATTCTGACCCCTTCGGCACGAACCACCGTCTACCCAGATAGGCCCCGGCGGGAGCCGCGGGGAAGTATCCCGGGTCTGGCTCATCGCCTTGAGCCGACAGCGAACCAAGAGGGTTGACGTGCCACTCGGTGAACAACGACACCACCTCAAAACCACCGGCGCCCTCTGCCAAGAGGCGGACTATCTCGCCCCGCAACCCGGTGCCCTCGAACCGCGGGTCGACCAAAGCATCGAACACCACCCGGTTCATCGCGTCCAACCGGCACGACCTGCCGAAGCCCACCAGCTCACCGTCGAGCCGGCAGGACACCCACTCCTCGGATGCGGCCAGAGCCCACTCCAACGTCACGGGGGCGCCGGGCTCCTGCCACCCGCAGCGGGCAAAGAACTCGGCCAGCGCTTCCGTCTCGATGGGACTGTTGCGTTCTACTTCAAACATAGTCCGGCGATGCTACCAGACCGGGCGGACAAGCAGGAGTCTCACCGGTCCAGATCGGCGGGAAGCAGTGGAGAGATGTCCTGGCCGGGCCGATAGAGCATGTCGCGGGCTTCCTGCCAAATCGCGGTCATGCGCTCCTCGTCGTCGGCCGTGAGCTCGATATCCGTGTCGGGCTGCGAACCCAGCAGCACGGGCAGCACGCGGAACTGCTCAGACGACTCCCCCGGGGTGACCTGTACATAGACCGGCAAATAGCTGAGCCCCGTCACGTAGGTGCGAAGACCTCTCTTCTCGATGTGGACGTACGCCATGAGGCCGCTGTCTCTGTAGCGCTCACGCTGAGCCGAGAGGAAGTTCCCGAGTGAATAGGCCACGTACTTATCCTTCATCCTCCAGTTCTCGTACTCGAAGACATGCTCGATGGGCTGGACGACGTGGGGATGCGATCCCAGGATCACGTCCACCCCCCGCGAACGGATCTCTTCCGCCAACTCCACCTGGTTCTCATTCGGTTGTCTCTCGTACTCGTCGCCCCAATGAAGCAGGGCTATGACCACATCCGCCCCCCACATGCGGGCCAGAGCGGCATCTTGAGCCACTATGTCCACATCGAGCATGCTCACCGCGTAGTCCTCATGCCCTTCGGGCAGGCTCAAGCCGTTGAGCCACTCGGTGTAGTTGAGAAAGCCCACCTTGATACCCCGGATATCTACGACGAAAGGCCTTGACCGCTCTTTGGCCGAGCGGTAGGTCCCCACGCTCGCGAGGCCGATCGAGTCCAGGCGGTCGAGCGTGCCTACGAGACCTTCCCAACCCTGGTCGAGGGCGTGGTTGTTGGCCGTGGCGACGAGATCGATGCCCGTCATCTTGAGAGCGTAGCCAAGACTGAGCGGCGAGTTGAACACCGGGTAGCCCGTGTAGCCCGCCTCGGCGCCGGCCAGTCGTGTCTCCAAGTTGGCGACCGCGTAGTCCGCCTCGGCAAGGTACGAACGCGCGGGCGCCAGCACCGGCCGAAAGTCGTAGGACTCCGTCTGAGGGTCGTAGACCGAATCGAGGATCGCGTCATGCGGCATCACGTCCCCCACCGCCGCGATGGTGATCCTTGCGAAGGCCTCCGTCGTGCTGGTGGTAGAGGTGGTCGTGGTGACCGGCTGCGTGGATACTTCGGTGGTAGTGGTGGTGGTCTGGTCGGGTGGCAGGGTAGTCGGATACAACACGGTGGGCGGCACGGTGACGGTGGCTTGGGAGAGCTCGGTGGCGGCGGTCTGCCCGTCGTCGGCCGGCCAAAAGATCAGCGGCGAGCAGAAGAGGATGACCGCGAGAGCGGCCCCTACGAACTTGAGTGCGTTTCGCACGGCCATCACCTCGCCGGCCCAGCGGCCCTCCGCATATACTGTCCGCGAGCATCATTTTAGACCGCGCGACCGGCAACGACCATGTCGCCGGCGTACGACACTTACAGGGACTGGAAAGCCACGGCGTAGTATCATTATGGGTCGTATGCTCGTCATGCGCCTTGGAGGCAAGGCCGCGGTCTTGCGTCTGCGTATCTGTTGTCTTGAGAGGACGTGGTAATTACAAATGCTTGAATATCTCCTCTATCCAAAGACGGTTGCGGTGTTGGGGGCTTCCCGCACACCGGGCAAAGTCGGCTATGCCGTCGTGACCAATTTGATCGAGGGGGGGTTTGAAGGCGAGATCGTTCCGGTGAACCCATCCGGGGGCGAACTCATGGGCCAGAAGTTCTATGCCAGTCTGGAGGAATACGGCCAGACGATCGACATGAGCGTCATCTGCGTGCCGACCGCGGCCGTCAAGGGAGCCGTCGTAAGCTCACTCAAGGCCAAGGCGAAAGCCGTGGTGGTCATCACAGCCGGCTTCAAGGAGGTCGACGAGGCGGGAGCCCGGCTCGAAAGGGAGATCGTCGATCTCTGCCGGTCCGCAGGGGCGCGTCTCATGGGCCCGAACTGCCTCGGCCTCATCAACACCAATCACAAGATGAACGCCACCTTCGCCAGCCATATGCCGTCCAAGGGGGTCATCTCGGTCCTTTCGCAGTCGGGCGCTCTCTGCACGGCCATCTTGGACTGGGCGGCGGCTCGAAAGCTCGGATTGGCCACCCTGCTCAGCATCGGCAACAAGGCCGACCTCAGCGAGACCGACCTGCTGGCCGCCTTCGCCGACGACGAGAACACGAAAGTCATCGTCGGGTATCTGGAAAGCATCGGCTCCGGAGACGAGTTCATCAGAGTCGCCGAGTCGGTGGCAACCGTCAAACCGGTCGTCATACTCAAGGCCGGGACTACCTCGGCGGGGTCGAAAGCGGCCTCGTCTCATACCGGGGCCCTTGCCGGGCAAGATATCGCGTATGGAGCGGCGTTCAAGCGGGCCGGCGTCATCCGCGCCGACACGTTCGAGGGCCTGTTCGACCTGGCTACCGCGCTCGCCATGCAGCCCCTACCCAAGGGCGACCGCGTGGCCATCATCACCAATGCCGGCGGCCCCGGCATCATGGCCGCCGACGCCGTGGAGAATGCGGGGATGCAGGTGGCGTCTCTACATCCGGAGATCGCCGACGAGCTGAGGGAAAAACTGCCTGCCGCCGCGAGTGTGGGCAACCCCATAGACGTCTTGGGCGACGCCGACCCCAGCCGGTACGCCATGGCGGTCGAGGCCGCCCAGGCCGATCCCACCATAGATGCCGTCATCGTCATCCTCACACCGCAGGCTATGACCAAGCCCACCGAGACGGCCATGGCGATAGCCGAGGCCGTCCAGGGGAAGAAGCCCGTGCTCGCCACGTTCATGGGCGGCGAGGACATCATGCCCGGCCGCGACCTGTTGGTCGCGCACAATCTCCCCGACTACCCCTCACCCGAGCGGGCCGTGGCGGCCCTCAAGGCCATGGTGGAGTACGCCGCCTGGAGACTCCGCCCGCCGCGCGTCGTGGCCCGCTTCCCGGTCAACCGGCGCAGAGTGGAGCGCATCATCTCCCGGCAACTCCGCACCGGCAGGTCCTACGTGGGCGAGGTCAAGGCCAAGGACATCTTGCGGGCCTACGACTTCATCGTCCCCGAGGGCCGGTTGGTCACCACGGTCGACGAAGCGACGGAGACGGCGCCCCGCCTGGGCTACCCGCTGGCGATGAAGATCGTCTCCCCCGACATCATCCACAAGTCGGACATCGGGGGCGTCAAACTGAACCTCAACAGCCCGCAGGAGGTCGCCGACGCGTTTGAGCTCATGATGCTCCGCATCGGTCGCAAGGCCCCCGAGGCCTTTCTCGAAGGCGTATACCTCGAGCAGATGGTCCCCAAAGGTCGAGAGGTGATCCTCGGCATGACCCGCGATCCGCAGTTCGGCCCCATGCTGATGTTCGGTCTGGGGGGCATCTTCGTGGAAGTCATGAAAGACGTCACCTTCCACCTCGCGCCGATCACGCACGGTGAGGCCATGAGCATGCTCATGGGCACCCGCTCCTATAAGCTGCTGGAGGGTGTGCGAGGCGAGCAGGGAGTGAACCTCTCGGCCATCGGTGAGGCGTTGCAGCGCATCAGCCAGCTCGTCACCGACTTCCCGCAGATCGCCGAGCTCGACATCAACCCGTTCATCGTTGGCAAACCAGGAGAGGATTCGGTGGCGGCAGACGCGCGGATCCAGCTGAGTGAGGGAGGTGCCCTATGAGCGCCACGCCCAAGCTGGACTACGACAACGAATGGAGAAGCAAGTACGGGGACATGGTCATGACCGCCGACCAAGCGGTGGCCAAGATCAGACCCGGACAGCGGGTGTTCATAGGGAGTGGGGTCGGGCAACCTCTGCATCTGATACGAGCCCTGGTAGCCCGGCACTCCGACTTGGCCGATACTCAGGTCCTTTCGTCGCTCACTCTCGGTGACGCACCGTACGCTTTCAAGGAACTCGCCGACTACTTCTCGGTAAACACGTTCTTCGTGTCGGCCAACGTGAGAAACATGATCCAGGAGGGCTACGGAGACTACACCCCCCTGCCTTTCTCCGATATCCCGTCCCTCTTCTCCAGCGGCGAGATGCCCATCGACGTGGCGCTCATACAGGTCACTCCCCCGGACCAGCAGGGCCGGTGCAGCCTTGGCGTCTCGGTCGACATCGTGAAGTCGGCCACGGCCAACGCCGGTCTCGTCATAGCGCAGGTCAACCCCCAGATGCCCTGGACCCTGGGCGACAGCGCGGTGAGCGTGCTCGATCTCGATATCCTCGTACCCGTAGACGAACCGATGATAGAGACGCTCTACGCCGGCTTCATCGACGATGTCCAGACAGGCGCTTGGGCGTCGGATTCGTGGAACATCGCACAATCCATCGGAGAGCACATAGCTTCGCTGGTAGAAGACGGGTCCACCATCGAGGTGGGCATCGGACGCATCCCTCACGCGGTCGTCTCGCATCTGAAGGAAAAGAAAGACCTTGGCATCCATACCGAGATGATCACCGACGCGATCATCCCCCTGGTGGAGTCCGGCGTCATAACCGGCGCACAGAAGTCTATGGACCGGGGCAAGATCGTCACGAGTTTCGCCATGGGCACCAAGGCTCTGTACGACTACGTCGACAACAACCCGATGTTCTCGTTCAATCCGACCGAATACGTCAACGACCCGTTCGTCATCGGCCAGCAGAACAAGATGGTGGCCATCAATACCGCCCTCGAGGTCGATCTCACGGGCCAAGTCTGCTCCGACTCGCTCGGTACCAGCTTCTATTCGGGCATCGGCGGCCAGGCAGACTTCAACCAGGGCGCCGGACGGTCCGACGGAGGACGCGCCATCATCGCCCTCCCCTCCACCGCTGAGGGGGGCAAGATCTCTCGCATCGTGGCCACGCTCAAGCCCGGAGCTGGTGTGGTGACGACACGCGGAGCCGTTCACTACGTGGTGACCGAATACGGCGTGGCCTACCTGCATGGGAAAAGCGTGCAGGAACGAGCGATGGCTCTCATCACCATCGCACACCCCGATTTTCGTGACGAGCTCCTCTCCAAGGCTGTAGAGAACAAGTGGGTACGCCCCGAAATGGCGGACGTCGAAGGCCGCTTCTTCGTCGGGCCCAAAGAGGTCCGTACGACCATGCTCCTCGACGACGGCACCCTCGTCGGCTTCCGGGCCATGAACCCCACCGACGAGCCCGGCACCCGCGATCTCTTCTACTCGCTCTCTCAGGAGGCCGTCTACTATCGCTACATGTCTCACATGAAGCGCATCCCCCGGAAGCAACTGCAGAACTACGTCTATATCGACCACCGCAACGACGTGGCCATCGTGGGCACGGTGCCCGAGGCCTACGGCGAAGAGATCATCGCCATCGGGCGGTACTACCTCGATCAGAAGACCAACCGGGCTGAGGTGGCCTTCGTGGTGCGCGACGACTGGCAGCAGAGAGGCATCGGGGGCTTCATCATGAGGCACCTGGCGAACATCGCGAAGCGCAACGGTATCGCCGGCTTCACCGCCGAGGTCATGCGCGACAACAAGCCCATGCAGGCCGTCATCAACCACAGCGGCATGAAGGTGACGTCGAAGTTGAACGAAGGGGTGTATCACTTCGAGATGGACTTCTGAGTGACCACGGGGCCAGGCAGGCTCCCTTCCAGCTGCGCACAAAAGCCTGTGCGACTCTTCCAGGGAACCTGCCTGGCCCCGTGGTGCCCCTCAGTTGAGGTCTTCTGTGACACCAACCTCACCGTGAGGGCGGCGCCTAC
>DAIRFC010000099.1:0-7413 GCA_036795215.1 Actinomycetota bacterium
AAGCTGGACACGACCCAAGACGTGAACCTGGGTGAGATAGCGCTGGGGCGGTAGCGACCGATACCGCTTGATCCCGGGCGGCCGCTTCGCGCGGCCGCCCGGGACAGGCCGTTTGTGACGACGTGAGGAGGACGATGGCCACAGTGAGCCGGTTGTCAGCCACCCGACATGAAGGGGATGATTATCACGCGGTCACCGCTCTGCAACCGGTAGCCCGGCTTGACGTAGCCGCCGTTGACCATGACCGCTTCCGTGTCGCCTGGTATGCCGAGACTGGTCAGCAGTTCATCGAGAGTCATCCCGTCGACCAGCGGCACCTCGGTCGTCGGCCCCCGCCACGCGGGCAGGGTCTCCACCGTGACGGTGGCTCCCTTGTCGCTAGGTGTTCCCACAGACCGTATGTTCCTCGTTCAACAACTCAGCAGTGTGTTGGAGTGTCCTTCAAGTCTACCGGATGACGAGATGGGAGGATGGCATGAGCGAGACCCCGCCTCTTGCCGCGCAAGATCCGACTTTTGACGGTTGGGAGGGCCTCAGTTGGAGGGAACGCCGTGCGCGCCGCTTACGGCGTTGGATCGGCGCCCTAGGTGTCGAGTTCGAGCACGATTCGAACAAGGAGGCCTACCGCGAGCGCATCCAGCTGTTCATAGACGTCCTGCGGCTCTTGAAGCCGGACCGGGTGCCGGTGTTGCCGCTGATGGGCTTCTATCCGGCCCGCTACGGCTGCGTCTCGCCGAAGGAGGCCATGCACGACTATGAGAAGCTGGCCGCGGCCCAGATCGCCTTCTACGAGCAATTCCAGCCTGACTTTCAATCGCAGCCGGTGGCGCCTGGGACGGTCTTCGACCGTCTGGGCCTGGAGTTCGTCGAGTGGCCCGGCCACGGAGTCTCAGAACACACGCCGTGGCAGTATGTCGAGGCCGAGTACATGAAGGCCGACGAATACGACGCCCTCATCAAAGACCCGTCCGACTACTTCCGAGGCACTTTTCTGCCTCGCATCGGATCGGCCTTTGCCCCTCTGGCGCGGCTCGAGTCGTTCGCCAACATGATGGAAGCGTCAACGCTGCCCTTCAACATCTTGCCCTTCGCAGACCCGTCGATACTGGAGGCGGTGCAGCGGTTGGCCGACGCCGCTCAGGAGACCCTGCGGTATCTCAAGGCCACAGGCGCCGCGAACGTCCATGCTGCCGCGCGCTTGGGCATACCGCCCCTGGTGGCGGGCACGGCGAAGGCCCCCTACGACGTGCTGGCCGACACCCTACGGGGCACGAGAGGCATCGCGACAGACCGCTTCCATCAGCCGGACAAGATCATCGAGGCGGCCGAGCGGCTCACTCCTCTGATGGTCGACTGGGCCGTCGACCAGGCGGCCGGTACCGACGCTCCCGTGGTGATGTTCGCCCTGCACAAGGGCGCCGACGGGTTCATGACCGACGCCGAATTCCGGAAGTTCTACTGGCCGACCCTGAAGGCGGTCATGAGAGGTCTCATCAATCAGGGACTCGTGCCGCTGATGTCCGCCGAGGGCAGCTATGACTCGCGGCTGGAAGCCATCGTCGACGAGGAGATCCCGGCGGAGAGCGTCATCTGGCTGTTCGACCAGACCGACATGGCCGCCGCCAAGCGTGCGTTGGGCGGCTACGCCTGCGTCGCCGGGAACGTGCCCACTTCCTTGCTGGCCGGCGGCTCGGCCGAGGATGCCGAAGGCTACGTCACCCGCCTTCTCGAGCAGTGCGCGGGGGACGGCGGCTTCATGCTCATGAGCGGCTCGGTGGTCGATGACGCCAAGCCCGAGACACTACAGGCGATGATCGAGACAGGACGTACCTGGAAAGGTTGACACATGGCAGAGCGTGCGAAGCAAGGCAAGGTGGAAGAGAAAAAGATCGTCTGTTGGGCTTCACCCGGGTGCATCCACCAGTGCGGACTCATCGCCACGGTAGAAGACGGCAGGCTGGTGAAGCTGCGGGGCAATCCGGACTACCCGACGCCCAATCATGGCTGCGCCGACCGCATGCCGTATCACGTCAACTGGCTCTACAACTCCGAACAGCTGCTTCATCCGCTCAAGCGGGTGGGGGAGAGAGGCGAGAACCAGTGGGAGCAGATCCCCTGGGACCAGGCCCTCGACGAGATCGCCGCCAAGCTGGCCGAGCTCAAGGAGAAGTACGGACCCGAGACACTCGCGCTGCATGAAGGCACCTACCGCAACGACATGTACGGCCTGCGCACGCGCTTTCTGAACCTGTTCGGCAACCCCTCGAACATCGGGTGCGCGGGCACCATCTGCCGCTGCAACACGGTGGCCATGAACTACGCCCTCCTGGGCATGACCAACGCCCGGCCGAAGGCGGCCAACGTCAAATGCCTGGTCCTCGACGGGTGCGCCCTCAGCGAGACGGCTCCCCTGGACTTCCAGCGACTCAAGCAACGCAAGACCGACGGCGACTTCAAGCTCATCGTCATCGATCCGCGAAAGACGGCCGCCGGCAGGTTCGCCGACATCTGGGTGCAACTGCGTCCGGGTACCGACACGGCGCTCTTCCTGGGTTGGATCAACGTCATCATCGAAGAGGGACTCTACGACAAGGAGTTTGTCGACGAGTGGACCTTCGGCTTTGACGAACTGCGCGCCCGGGCGGCCGAGTACACCCCCGAGCGCGTGGCCGAGATCACCTGGGTGCCGCCGGACGTCATCCGCGAATCGGCCCGCATGTATGCGACCAACTGGCCGGCCGGCTTCCATTGGGGATCGGCGACCGACATGCTGGGGCGCAACTCCGTGCGGGTGGAGCAGGCGCGTGTGTGCCTGCGGGCCATCACCGGCAATCTCAAGATCGGCGGCGCTGACGTCATCGTGGGGCCGGGACCCATCATCAACGGCACGATCGGTGTGCGCGACTCCATGCTCACCATGCCCGAGAGGATCAGCCCCGAGATGCGCAAGAAGCAGCTCGGCTCCGACCGTTTCAGGCTCATGGGCTGGCCGGGCTATGAGGCCATAGCTCCCTATCACGAGGCGACCTACGGTATCCCGTTCCCCACGGCCGCTCACAACTTCGTTGCCGTGCAGCCGCTCATCTGGAAAGCCATCCTCGAGCGCGATCCCTATCCCATCACGGCCATGATCACCTGGGGCAGCAACTACCTGCTGAACGGCGGCGACGTCAAGACCATGTACAAAGCCAGTAAGAGCCCCAACCTCGAGCTGAACGTGGTCATGGAGCACTTCCTCACGCCTACTGCCATGCTGGCCGATTACGTGCTGCCCATCGCCAGCAAGCTGGAGAAACCCATGTGCGCCACCCACGAGGACTTCGCACCCAATATCGCCTGCGGTGAAGCGGCGGTGGAGCCTCTGGGCGAGCGCCACGGCGACTTTCACGTATGGAAGGGGCTGGCGGAACGGCTGGGCTTCGGGGAGTACTTCCCCTGGAAGGACGAAGTGGAGCTGGCCGACTACCGGCTGGCGCCTCTCGGGCTGACGTTCAAGGAAGTGGCCACCGAGAAGTACTTCGTCCGCAGCGACGAGCCCTGGACCTACGACACCATCAACCCGCGCACCGGCAAGAAGACCGGGTTCGCCACGCCGTCCGGCAAGGCGGAGCTCTACTCCAACATCCTGGAGAAGCTGGGCTACGACCCGCTGCCGTTCTACGAGGAACCCCCGGAGAGTCCCATCAGCACCCCTGAGGTGGCCAAGGAGTATCCGTACATCCTCATCACGGGCGGCAACTTCCGGCCCATGTTCCACTCCGAGAACCGGCAGCTCGGCATCGGCACGCGGGAGCAGTATCCCGATCCCATCATGGACATCCACCCGGATACTGCCCGGGCACTGGGCATCGAAGAGGGCGACTGGGTGTACGTAGAGACCCGCCGGGGCGTCATCCGCCAGCGTGCCACTCTCACCGACGAGCTCGACCCGCGGGTGGTGAACGTGCAGAGCCACTGGTGGTTCCCCGAGCAGCCGTCTCGGGAGCCCTGGCTGGGCGGCCTCTGGGAGTCGAACTGCAACGTGCTCACCATCGCCGACGACCCCGACACCTTCGACCAGATCACCGGTGGATGGCCGCTGCGTGCGCTGCTCTGCAAGATCTGGAAGGCCGAGACGGTGGACGCGTCGCAGGCATGAGTCGATGACGCCACGCGCCGACAAGAACATCGCCGCGGAGGCCGGCCTCAGGCGGCCGGGACTTCCGCGCCGCCGCACCCTCCTTGTGTCGACCACGTCTGGAGCGCGAGGTGGACCCTCGCCCAAGTCCGGCCGGCGCGTTTAGACGGGCGCGCCGGCAGCACCCGTCGTCGGCTCCACTGCCACACCGGCAGCAACGACAGGAGGTTCCGCGCTTATGGGCGCTGATGAAAAGAACATCGACATCGGAGCGGACAAGCAGGTCATCAGAGGTTCGGGGCTCATCGGCCCGATGGACTCGGGCGTACCCACCCTGGTGGACGTCAAAGACGGCAAGATCACCCGCATCAGGCCGCTCCAGTATGAATCGAAATACGACAAGAAAGACTTCAACGTCTGGAAGATGGAGGCCAGGGGCAAGACGTTCGAGCCCCCGATGCGCGGCATCGTCGGTCCCATCGGCCAGTCATACAAGAAACGGGTCTACTCGAAGAACCGGGTGAGCTACCCGCTCAAGCGCGTCGACTGGGATCCGAACGGCGCCCCGGGCTCTACGGGTCCCGGCGGCCGCAACACCCAGAACCGCGGCACGAGCAAGTATGTGCGCATAAGCTGGGACGAGGCCGCCGAGCTGGTGGCCGCCGAGCTGAAGCGGGTCGGCGAGACCTACGGCATGTCGGCCGTGCTCTCGCAGGCCGATATGCATGGCGAGAGTAAGCACCTCAGCCCCAGCCACGGCTGCATGAACCGGTTGCTCTCCGCCCTGGGCGGCTACACCATCCAGATGCGCAACCTGGACAGCTGGGAGGGCCAGAACTGGGGCGCCAAGCACGTGTGGGGCTGCGAGCCGGTGGGGGAGATGATGCCGGCCGCGAACCTCTACCCCGACATCGCAGAGCACGCGGAGTTGCTGCTCTTCTGGGGTTGCGACCCCGAGACCACGCCGCACGCCATCCAGGGGATGATGTCCAGCCGCCTCTGCTACTGGCTGAGCGAGATCGGGCTGAAGTCGGTCTACGTCTGCCCCGACCTCAACTATGGGGCCGCCGTTCACGCCGACAAGTGGATCCCCATCCTTCCCAACACCGACGCCGCTCTGCAGCTCGCCATCGCCTATGTGTGGCTGACCGAAGGCACCTACGACAAGGAGTACATAGCCACTCACTCCTACGGTTTCGACAAGTTCGAAGACTACGTGCTGGGCAAAGAGGACGGCATCGCCAAGACTCCCGAGTGGGCATCCGCGAAGTGCGGCGTGCCCGAGTGGACCATCAAGGCGCTGGCTCGAGACTGGGCCAACAAGATCACCAGCCTCATCCACGGCAACGCCGGCCCTACCATCCGCGGCCCCTACTCGTCCGAACCTGCGCGTCTGGAGGTCATGCTGCTTGGCATGAGCGGTCTCGGCAAACCGGGCGTCCACCAAGCCAAGATGCTCGAGTGGAACATCTGGCGCGAGTGGTTCCCGCTGCCGTATCAGGGCAAGATCCGACCGACGCTGCCCATGTTCGCCGAGCAGGTCAGGCCGGCCGGCTCCACGAGCGTGGCCGAGGGCATGATGCCTACCTACATGGGTGATCATCCCGAGCTGATGGAGCTCACCAAGCCGGCCGCCAACCCGCCCCTGCAGGTGATCCCCAAGTGCCTGGTGCACGACGCCATCCTTCACCCGCCGGTGAGCTGGTGGGGACTGCGGGCCTTCCTCGAACCGGCGCACGAGCAGTTCACCGAGTACACGTTCCCGGCCCCGGGTTGCTCCGAGATCCACATGATCTGGACCGACTCGCCGTGCTGGATCACCTGCTGGAACGACTCCAACACCTACATCGAGGCCCTGCAGCATGCCTCGGTGGAGACCATCGTCGCGCAGCATCCCTGGATGGAGAACGACTGCCTCATGGCCGACCTCATCCTGCCGGTGGCCACCCGCTTCGAGATCATCGACATCGGCAACGATACCGGTAGCGGCACTTTCACCACCCTGTTCCTGGAAGACCGCTGTGTGGATCCGGTGGGCGAGTCGCTCGGTGACTTCGACGTGGTCGCCAAGATCGCCGAGAAGCTGGGGCTGTGGGAGGAATACACCAAGGGCAAGACCCACGAGGAGAAACAAAAGCTGGCCTTCGAGGGCTCCGGCGTGCAGGGGCTCATCACGTGGGACGAGATCAAAGAGAAGCAGTACTTCGTCATCCCCTGCGACGACCGCATCAAAGATCAGCCCCCGGGCCTCTCCGAGTTCGCCAAGGATCCCAAGACGAACCCGCTCACCACTCCCACCGGCCTGTTGGAGTACTCATCGAGCGCTCTCGAGAAGCACTTCCCCGACGATCCCGAGCGGCCACCCGTGGCTCACTGGATCGAGAAGAGCGAGAGCCACGACGAGCGGGTCAGCAGCGAGCGGGCAACGGAGTATCCGCTGCTTTGCATGTCGAACCACCCGCGCTGGCGCATGCACGCCCAGGGCGACGACATCACCTGGACGCGCGAGATCCCCACTATGAAGATCACCGGTCCCGATGGATATCAGTACGAACCGGTGTGGATCAATACCGCCGAAGCCGAAGCCCGGGGCATCCAGCAGGGGGACATAGTGAAGATCTTCAACGAGCGGGGCACGGTGCTCGGTGGGGCGTATGTCACCGAGCGGCTCATGCCCGGCGTGGCCTACATGGACCACGGCGCCCGTTGGGATCCCATCATCCCTGGTGTGCTCGACCGAGGCGGGGCCATCAACACCATCACGCCGCACAATGTGACCTCCAAGAAGGCCACCGGCATGGTGGTGAGCGGTTTCTTGGTGGAGGTGGCCAAGGTCACCGACGAGGAGATGACGGGCTGGAGGAGAGACTATCCCGAGGCTTTCAGCAGAAACTACGACGCCGCGACGGGTGTGTCCCTGACCGGCTGGCTAGAGACATGACGGCGCGAAACAGCGAGAACAAACATGTGAGGAGGACCGACGCGCATGGCGAAGAGTAGGGTCGGCATCGGCGCAGACAAGCAGGTCATCCGTGGCTCAGGTCTCATGGGCCCGAGAGACTCCGGTCCGCCCATGGTGGTTGATGTGGGAGAGGGCAAGATCAAGAGGATCCGTCCGCTCGCCTACGAGACCGAGTACGACAAGAAGGACTTCAACGTCTGGAAGATCGAGGCGCGGGGAAAGACTCTGACGCCTCCTCTGCACGCGATCCCCGGTCCTCTGGCCCAGTCTTATAAGAAACGGGTCTACTCCAAGAACCGCGTGCGGTATCCCCTCAAGCGCGTCGACTGGGATC
>DAIRFC010000100.1:0-7241 GCA_036795215.1 Actinomycetota bacterium
AAGGCGATGGCGCCTGAGCGACACAGAGTGGTGCGGACCATCTGCCAGGAGTGCGGCAGGGGTTGTCCCATGTTGGTGCATGTGGAGGATGGCCGCGCGGTGCGCGTGGAGGGCGAAACGGCGCCCGGCGGGACTTCGATTGCGTTGTGCGCCCGTGCGACGGCCGGACTGGAGCGCCTCTACTCTCCCTACCGCCTGCTCTATCCGCAGAGGCGCAAAGGAGCCAAGGGCGGAGGGTCTTGGGAGAGGATCTCGTGGGACGAGGCCCTCGATACCATAGCCGAGAGGTTCGCCTCCGCCAGGGACGAGCACGGCGCCGAGTCGGTGTGTCTGGCAAAGGGCCTGTACGGCCGCCATGCCGACTATGTCTCGCGCTTGGGCAACGTCTTCGGCACACCCAACGTCACCAGCATCGACAACACCTGCTACATCCCCAGCGCGACGGGACGGCTCGTCACCTACGGCTTCGACGGCTCGCCTGACCTTCCCGGCGGTCCGGTCTGTCTGCTCTGCTGGGGCAACGGCGCCGATCCTCCGCTGAGGGAGGGCGCCAAGCTCATCGTGGTGAACACCCTCCGTACCGCGGCCGCCAAGCGGGCCGATATCTGGCTGCGGCCCAGGCCGGGCACCGACCTGGCTCTGGCGCTCGGGATGCTCAACGTCATCGTCGGCGAAGGGCTCTACGACGAGGACTTCGTGGCCGAGTGGACGGTGGGCTTCGACAAGCTCGAGAACCACCTGCGGCGCTATCCGCCGGACGTGGTTGCTGAGATCACCTGGGTGCCGGCGGAGAAGATCGTCGACGCGGCCCGGATGTTCGCCGGTCATCGGCCTGCCTGCCTGTGGAACGGCAACGCCGGCGAAGACACGTTCAACAGTACCCAGTGCGCGAGGGCCTTCGCGATCATTCAATCCATCTGCGGATCGCTCGACGTGCCTGGTGGGACGGTGCACGTGGAAGGCGCCATCTTGGGAGAGGGTTCGGACCGGACCATCCTGCGCCACGAGCTCGCGCCCGCGCAGGAGCAGAAGAAGCTCGGGGCCGATTCCGGGAACTTCCCGCCTCACGAGCTGTGGGACTCGATCGTGTGGAAGCCGGTGGAGGTCCGTCCGCACCATGTCTTGGAAGCCATCCTGGACGAGAGACCTTATCCGGTGGGGGTGCTGGGGGTCTTCGGGAGCAATCCCCTGCTGACTTGGAGCAACTCGAGGAGGGTGCGCGCCGCGTTCGAGAAAGTGGACTTCTTGATGGTCGCCGACCTCGTCATGACACCGACCGCGGCGCTTGCCGACATCGTCCTGCCGGTGGCCTCATACCTGGAGACCGACGGCGTCGTGGTCTCCCGCACTGCTTCGGGAGCGGTGGCCCTGGAGCCGCAGCTGGAGGTGGTGCGGGTGGGCGAGTGCCGGTCGGATATCGAGATCCTGGGCGGTATCGCTCGCAGGCTGGGACTGGGTCGTTTCTTCGGCGACGATCTGCACGGCGCGCTCGACATGTATCTGGAGCCGATGGGCATGACTTTCGACGAACTGGTGCGGCACCCCGGTGTGGTCTCGTCCACCACCACGTACCGCAAGTATCTGGAGCGGGGCTTCAACACGCCCTCGGGCAAGGTGGAGCTCTACTCCAGTCTGTGCGAGCAATGGGGCTATGAGCCACTACCTGTGTACCATGAGCTCGAGGAGACGCCGGCGAGCGCGCCGGAGATGCTGGGCGAGTATCCGCTTGTTCTCACCACTGCTCACGAGGCCGACTACGTCCATTCTCAAGACCGTTATGTCACCCAGATCCGTCAGAGCAGGCCCGATCCGCTCGTGAGCATCCACCCCGAGACCGCGGCCGCTCTCGGCATCGCAGAGGGCGACACCGTGTACATCGAGAACCCGCGGGGCCGGATCACGCAGCGAGCCACACTCGACCCGGATATCGATCCGCGGGTGGTGAGCGTGCCTCATGGCTGGTGGTTCCCGGAGAGGGGAGAGGCGGAGATGTTCGGGTGGGACGAGGCCAATCTCAACGTCCTCACCGACGACGGGCCGCCCTATAGCCCCGAGATGGGGTCGCCGAAGATGCGGGGCTTCTTGGTGAAGGTCTCGAAGGCCGGCTGATAGGCCTCTGCGCGGGTCTACTCTGCGCGGCACGGCCGCAGATCCGCGGCTCGGCGTCCGCCGCGGGACTGCAGCTCGGCGGCCCGGCGCGGGGCCCGCGAGCGGCGCGCCGCTACACTTCGGACTCGTAGCCGCAGACAGGGCAGCGGGCGACGGTGCGGGCGCCGTAAGGGATCACCGGGATGAAGAACAGGGTGACCCACGACCGCACCCGCAGGCTGCGCCACTCCCTGGTGTTGCCACAGTTGGGACAGCGGCGGATACCCGCGGAGCCCAGGTCGTCCACGGACTGCTTGCCGAACCCGATGATGAAGAAGAACACGGCTTCACCTCCCGGTTTGTAGCCAGACTACATCATCACGGTCCGGGTTGCGTGCGAGAGCGCGAGCACATAGACTGGTTCTCCGTGCGCAAGCCGAACACCGAGCGAAGGTGAGTCAGGGAGAACCATGATGTCGCTGAAGTCGATTGAGCAGACCGGCTTTGTGAAGCTTCGAAAGGGCCGTACCACCGTCGGTTGTTGCCTGGGAGCCATCTTGCTGGTGGTTCTCATGCTCGCGATGGCTTCACCGGCTCTTGCTGCATCGGATTTCCCAGATGTCCCGTCGTCGCACAAGTACCACACGGCCATCACCGACCTGGCGTCCCGAGGCGTCATCGGCGGATACACCAGTGGTGAATTCGGGCCGAACAACCAGGTCACGCGGCAGCAGTTCGCCAAGATGATCGTGCTCGCAGGAGGCTATCCGGTGTCGGAAGCCGATATCTGCCCCTTCGTCGACGTACAGAAGAGCGATGGGGCCACCTTCTATCCCGACAACTACGTGGCGGTGTGCGCGGCCAAGGGCATCACGACCGGAAAGACAGAAACCATATTCGACCCCACGGGCAACATCACCCGCTACCAGGTGGTCACCATGGTGGTGCGGGCGGCCGACAACCTACGCCCCGGGCTCCTCGTGACTCCACCCGCCGGCTGGTCCGGTAACGCGACTTGGGCAGGCGACGCCACTCACGGTGCGAACGCCGCCCGGGCCGAGCACAACGGACTGCTGACCGGGCTCGATCTGGGGTCGCTCGCCCCTCTGGGTAACATGACGCGGGGTGAAGTGGCGCAGATACTCCACAACCTGCTGGGTAAGCTCGGCGCCGCTCAGCCGGAGACCGGCTCGTGGGTCCGGCTCACTCCCGCCGGCACTCCACCGGCCGCGCGTTGGGGTCACTCCATGGTGTACGACACGGCCGCGGGCAAGGCGATCCTGTTCGGGGGCATGGACAGCGGGGGCCAGTTCTTGAACGACACCTGGGCGTACGACCCGGCGGCGAACGCCTGGGCCAGGCTCCTCCCCAGCGGCGCTTCGCCGGCGGGGCGCTGGGGCCACTCCATGGTCTACGACTCGACCCGCGGCGAGGTGATCCTCTTCGGGGGGCACAACTACTCCGGCATGCTGGGCGACGCTTGGGCATACAGCGCTTCCGCCAACACTTGGACGCCGATCGCTTTCGCGGGCGGCGCGCCGCCGTCCGCCCGCGCGGGGCATGCCATGGTGTACGACCCGGTCCGCCGCAAGGTGATCCTCTTCGGGGGAGAGGGGACCGGCGGTTTTGGCAACGATACCTGGACCTACGATCCGGCTGCTAAGAGCTGGATCAAGTGGGCCGCGAACCCAGGCGGCAGCTCACCCTCGGCCCGTCTGGGCCATTGCATGGTGTATGACTCCGCGCAGGGTAAGGTGGTCCTGTTCGGAGGGGCGAACCACAGTCTCACCATGCTGGCCGATACCTGGACCTACGATCCCGCCACCAATACCTGGAGCGACCGCAAACCCGGCGGGTCGCCGGCCGCGCGCGAGTTCTCGGCCCTGGTGTACGACGCGGGCGCGGGCAAGGCGGTCCTCTTCGGGGGCGATACCAACCCCGCGGCGCTGGGCGACACCAGGGCGTATGATGCCGCCTCCAATACGTGGACGAGTGTGTCGTTGACCGGAGGCTCGCCCTCCGCGCGTGGCTCCCATGCCATGGTGTACGTTCCCGGCAGCGGCGAAGTGATCCTCTTCGGGGGCGCGGATTCCTCCGGCGCCCCGCTCGCCGACACCTGGACTTACGGTGGCTAATAGAGCCTCCGGGCGGCGCCGCCGCGAAAGACGACGGCCCCCGGCGTGAAGGCAGGTCGGCTCGTTCTCGCCACCCTGATGCTGGCGACGGTCATCGCGAACGTCGCCAGTGTCTGCCTCTTTCCGCAGATAGTCGTTCTCTCGGCCGATTTCGGACGGCCGGTGAACGAGGTCGTCTGGACGATGGTGGCGTTCGACATCATCGCGACCGGTGTGGGCGGTGTCGCCGCTGCTCTGGGCGCGGTGGTGGGCAACCGCAGGATGCTCATGGTGGCGCTTGGTCTGCTGGTGGTTGGGAGCCTGGCAGCCGCCCTTTCCACCGATCTCGGACTGCTCATCGCGGCTCGGGCCGTCCAGGGAGTGGGCATGGCGGCCCAGGCGCTGTCGTTCGGGATCGTGGCCAACTACTGGCGCGGTGAGGCCATGCGGCGGGCTATCAGCCTCATAGTCCTCTCCATGGGTCTGGGCGCTGTGGTGGGGTTTCTGCTGAGCGGGTTCGTCTGGAGGGGCGGTGGCGACTGGCGCACCGTCTTCTGGGTGTTGTGTATCGGCGGGGCGGTCGACCTCCTGTTGACGGCCAAGTTCCTCAAAGAGACCAAAAGAGTGTCGGGCGTACCCATCGACTACGCGGGCTGCGTCGGGCTTGTGGCTTGGTCGGTGCTCCTGTTACTGGCGCTGAGCCAAGCCAACGCGTGGGGATGGGGGAGCGCCAAGGTCCTCGGCCTGCTCGTGGCGGGGGTGGTCGCGCTGGTGGCGTGGGCGCTGTGGGAGTTGCGCAATCCCGCGCCGCTTCTGGACCTCAGGGTGCTGGGAAAGATGGGCGTCTGGCAGGGGGCCGTCATCTGGCTGGGTGTCACCATCGCGATGTGCATCCCCGGCACCGCGCTGCCCTATCTGTTCCAGACTCCCACGGCTTCGGGGTTCGGCTTCGGTTGGGATCTCTTCACAGTGTCGCTCGCTCTCGCGGTGCCCGCTATCACGATGACCGTGCTCTCGCCCACCACGACCGGGCTCATGCGCCGGATAGGGGCGAAGCGGACCATGTTGTTGGGTGCGACGTTCGGGCTGAGCGGCTTTGGGCTGGCGCTCGCTCATGGATCCGCGGGAATCATCATGGTCTGGTTGGCGGCCACCGGCGTCATGGGCGCCTGGGCCACCTCGGCCACCTACGCAGTCGCGACCGAGGCCGTGCCGCCTGAGAAGGGCATCATCGTCGGGACGATCTACAACACCGTGGGAGGGCTTGGCACCGCCGTCGGAGCGGCGGCGGTGGGATATGTGCTCTCCCTGCGCGAGGTGGGCGTCGAGGTGAGCACCCCTTCGGGCGTCGTGACCGAGTTCTTCCCCGCCGAGGAGACCATCACCTGGTCCATGGTGCTGGTGGGAGCAGTCGCTCTTGTCGGCGTGCTTTCGGCGCTCACCATCAGGTCGAAGCGTCTCCGCATAGTGGGCCGGGGGCCGGAAACGGCCTGACCGCCCGCGATCAGACGGGCTGAGCCTCTTCCTGGGGCCGGACGTCGGCGAGTGCCGCGTCCTGCTTCTTGGCAGCGGCATCGACGAGGCCCTTGAGGCGCAGAGCGAGGTCCTGCAGCTGCTTGACCTCTTGTTCCACCTGCTTGGTCCCCGACACGGCCTGGGTGCTCGCCAGGTTGATACTGTCGATGGCCTGGCTGATCTGCTCCATGCCGGCCAGCTGCTGGCGGCTGGAGGCCGAGATCTGCAGGGCCGACTCGGAAGCCTCGTTGACGCTCTGCGCGAGCGCGTGGATGGCCTCGCCCGAGTCGAGTGACTGCTGCCGCCCGGCCTCGATGGCCTGGCGTCCCTCTTCGGCGGCCTGCACCGCCATGGTGCTCGCCTTCTGGATCTCGGAGAGGATGGTGCGCACTTGGGCGACGGCCTGCTTGGATTGCTCGGCCAGGTTCTTGACCTCCTGCGCGACGACTGTGAAGCCCTTGCCCTGCTCGCCGGCCTTTGCCGCCTCGATAGAGGCGTTCACCGACAGCAGGTTGGACTGCTCGGCCAGGTCGTTCACGGTGGTGATGATCTCGCCCACCGCTTGGGTCTGCTCGCTCAGACGGTTGATGGTCTCGGCCACCGCGCTCATCTGATTCTGCATGGTCTCTATGCCGGATATGGTCTCCTCCACCGTCATGCGGCCGGTCTCGGCCACGCGGGCCACGTTCTCGGAGTTCTCAGCCACCTGAGCGGCCTTCTCTTGGGCGAGGAGAGCGGTCTGCTTGACCTCTTCCACCGTGGCCGTGGTCTCATTGGTGGACGCAGCCGTCTCCGCCGCGCCCGCGGATACCTGGGTGGAGATGGCGAGGAGCTCGGCGGCCGATCGGTCGATGTCGGCCACCGCTTCGCGGAGTTGACGGCGGATCGTCTGCGAGATGGTCACGGCGAACGCGATGCCGCCCGCCACGACGACGGCGGCCATGATCAGCATGATGAGCCACATGCGGCCCGCGTTGCCGGCAAGGCGGTCCGCCTCTGCCGCCTCATAGGCAGAAGCCGAGGCTTTGAACGATTCGGTGGCCTCACGCAGTTGGGCGCTCATGGGGATGACGTTCTCTCTCACCATGTTCAGCGCTTCGGCCGTCTTGGTCTCGGCCAGCGCGAGATCCTCGCTGGCTGCCTGGTAGTACTGGTCGAGGAGGGCGGCCAGGCTGTGCACCGTGGCCTGCTGCTCCGAGCCGTCCACTGCCAGCGCAGACAGAGTGTCGAGCGCCACCCTGGCCGCTGCGGCCTCTTCTTCCAGCCGTGTCCCTTGGGCTTCACGGGTTGCCTGATCGTAGGTGACGACAGATATGAGCACGGCGCTCTCCATGTTCGAAGCGCTCTCAGCTATCGTACCGGCGGCCTCGACCTGGGCCCGCGTGGAGTCGCTGTATTCCTTGATGCCCGACTGCAGGGGTATCAGTTGGGTCACTCCGACCACCACCAGGGCCAACACGAGGACCATCAGGCCCACGTATCCCAGCAGGATGCGGCGTACTACTGTCATTTGTGTCTCTCCCT
>DAIRFC010000010.1:0-38299 GCA_036795215.1 Actinomycetota bacterium
GGGTCACACCGTCGAGGGCTGTTTGACCGAGGCGGCGGGCGAGTCGGAGTGGGTGCTGAAGGCTATCGTCCGTCAGGAGCCTGACGTGTCGAGACTCACGACGACTGCACTCCTGGAGCGGGGCCGCGACGGCATCGATCTGCCTCTGGCCGCCTTGGTCGGCGGCTCGATGACCGCAGCCGCGGGGCGCAGTAGCGCCTGGCTCGAGGCCGAGGGTGGCAGCGAAACGGTAGCCTACGTTTCCGAGCCGGCGGTCGCTCCTGTGCTGGGTGAACAGTGCTCATTGGTGCCGCTCGCCGACCCCTGGCGGCTGGACCCCGGCTGGGCGGCCCTGTTCGGTGACACGGCGCCGAAGGGCGTGGCTCCAGGCCCGAGCGTGACCGCTCTGACCGGTTGGCATGGGATGACTGTGGAGGTTCCCGCGGATGGCGCCGGTTGGGCGGCAGACGAGCCCGTCCTGGTGGTGGTCACCGGCGGTGCCGACCTCGACGCCCGCGGCTTGGGCGACCTATACGGCGTCATCGTGGTGGACGATGGGTCCGTCTATCTCGACGGGACCACTCTGCACGGCGCGGTCATCGCAACCGATGCCGTCGATTTTGGCGCTACCGGGCGCGTCGTCTTCTCGAAGACGATGCTGCGGTGGGCTACCGATCGCTCGTTGGTACGCACGCGGCTGGTTCCGGGGAGTCGCTGGGAGGGCACGGAATAGGTGGTCTTGGGTATACTTCCAATATGGGATGTAGGGACGACGAACACAGCTGCTTCACGGTACCCACCGGCGACGCCGGGCGCGGACGTTTCGAGTGCAGGGAGTGCGGGATCGTCTGCCAGCAGGTGGTGTCCCCTTGGCATTGCCTCAAATCGGGGTGCCCGTACGTGTACTCATATGAGGGGGACGACACCACCTTCTTCGGATGCCTCTACAAGGTCTTCACGCCGGAACTCGATCTCGGGGTCTTCTTGGATAAGAGTGGACGTCCGGGGCGGACCGCCGACCCCTATGGGCCTCTGCGGGTGGTGCGCGAACCGCAACCGCAGTGCCGCGTCTGGATCGAGCGGGCATACGAGGCCATCAACCCGGGTCGCGCATGTTGTAACCCAGGGTTTCTTTACGGCTTGACTCCACGGAACTGACCGGAGGGCGTCGTGGACCTTCAACTCCTCTTCTTGGGGACCGCCGGAGCCACGCCTTCGGTCGATAGGGGCTCTCCAGCGACGCTCCTCATCCGTGGGGGAGAGCGGATCCTCATCGATTGCGGCGAGGGGACCCAGCGGCAGCTCATGCGCTCGGCCGGCCTTGCCCGCATCGAGACCATCCTGCTCACTCACCTGCATGGCGATCACTATCTGGGGTTACCCGGGTTGCTCAAAACATACAGTCTCCTGGGTCGTGAAGAGCCCCTGCGCTTGCTGGGGCCGAGCGGGCTCTACGAGATGCTGCGCGACGCAGAACGCCTCATCGGCAGGCCTCGCTTCCCGTTCGTGGCGGAGGAGGTCGGCGAGGGTCTCGTTCTCGAGAACGAAGACTACCGGTTGCAGACGGCCGCCACCGAGCACGGTATGCCGGGGCTGGCCTGGTGCCTGCACGAGAAACCTCGTCCCGGGCTGTTTCATCCGGAGAAGGCCGTCGAGTTGGGCGTCGTCCCGGGGCCCGATTTCGGCCTGTTGCAGCGTGGTTCGAACGTGGTCACGGCGGCGGGTCGGGAAGTCCGGCCCGACGAGGTCATGGAGTTGTCGCGCGAAGGGCGGAAGGTGGTCATAACGGGGGATACGAGGCCGTGCGCCGCTGTGGTCGAGCTGGCGGCGGGCGCTTCCGTTCTCGTCCACGATTGCACGTTCGGCTCGTCGGAGTCCGAGCGCGCCTTGGAGACGGGTCATTCCACCGCCCGCGAAGCGGCCCAGGTCGCGAGGGAAGCCGGAGTGACCACGTTGGTTCTCACTCATGTGAGCTCGCGCCACACGTGGCGCGAGCTCCGCGACGAAGCCCGGGAGGTCTTCCCCGGGGCGCTGCTGCCCCGCGATTTCGACTCTCTCATCGTGCCGTATCCGGAGAAGGGCCGTCCCCGCCTCGAACGGGTATAATGCTGCGTCGCCGTCAAGGCCGACCGGCGGCGTCATCCTTGCCCACGTAGCTCAGGGGATAGAGCACTGGCCTCCGGAGCCAGGTGTCGCAGGTTCGAATCCTGCCGTGGGCACTCCGGCGGCTTTCATGGCCGCAGTCCCAGAGCCTGTTGCACCGCCGTGTACGGCACCTCCAGCGGCGGCGCGAGCTCCCACCCGAAGACACGGCGCATGGCATCCAAGCATGACATCTTGACGTCTCCCATGGCGTGGGCGCGGCCGGTGAGCCTGTCCAGACTCGTCTGTCGCAGGCCGGCCTCTCCACACGACACCACCAGGTCGAAGAGAGAAAGGTCGACGCTCACGTTGAACGAGGCCCCGTGGCTGGCCACCCAGCGATGGCAGCGCAGCCCCACCGACATGATCTTGGCGCCGCTCACGTCTTTGGCGCCGCTCGCTTCAGCGGCACCGCTCGCCTCCTCGGCGCCGCTCACATAGAGCCCCGGGTGCCCATCCCTCCGATGGGCCGCGACTCCGTGGGCGGCGAGCACCACCAGGAAGACCTCCTCGAGATCGCGCACGAACGCGCGGAGGTCCCGGCGAGGGATGCGCACTATGGGATACAAGATGAGTTGCCCCGGCGCATGCAGGGTGGCCTGGCCGCCCCTCTCCGACGTCACCACTTCGACCCCGCGGCTCAGAGCGAGCGCCGGGTCGCGAAGATCGGCCTCGACGCCGCGGTTGCCAAGAGTGATCACCGGCTCGTGTTCGAGAAGCAGGATGACGCCGGGCAGCATCGCGTCCGCCACGGCGCTTCGCAACCGCCTCTGCAGCTCTTGCAGGGGCGCATAAGGAGCTATCCCCAGGTCGAGAACCGGGAGCGCCGGCACGGCGCCGGCGGCCGCGGCCCGGTCGTCACGCATGCCCATAGAGGCCTCCGCCGGTGGCCTTCCTCTTGAGCGCACCGGTCTTCATGTGAGAGACTCCGTGCGCGGCGTTAGGATACAGCACCGGGTCCGGCGGACGGCCGGACCGGCGCATCGCAGGCCGGGAGGCGTGGTGGCGAAGAAGAAATACGATCCTCTCTGGGAGGTCGCGGGCGAGAAGGTCGCCCTGCAGGGCCAAGGGCCCGATGTGGACGTAGTCTGTCCGCACTGCAACGTGAAGGTTCATGTACCGGCGACGGCCGGTCCGGGCGACCGTTTCGCGTGTGGCCTGTGCGGAGGGATATCCGAAGTGGTCTCGAGCCCCGCCGGGATCAGACTCGAGCCTGTGGTTGCGGCGAAGCGCTCGTAGAGCGCCCGGCTGGGAGACCACCCGCTAGTAGAGCACCACGGGGCGCCCGAGTCCCTCGATGACCTGTCCGAGGTCTGCGGCCAGATCTTTGGGGGCCGATACCGCATTGGGATCGCCATCGGAGATGTAGCGCAGGTCGGGCCGGTCCTTGAGGCTCTTAATGGCGTCGATGATGAAGTTCTCGCTGGCCCTGATGCGCGGGATGTGCAACGGTTCGAACTTCGTGGAGAAGGGCGATGGGCACACCCGCAAGGCGATGGAGCAGGCGGCCGTGTACTTGTAGTTGACACCTTCATGCTCGCCGCTCGCCAGGATGTCATCGGAGTCGGGATACTCACCGAAGGGGAGGGCGAGACTGGTGACTTGATAGCCGCCGCCGGCCAGCTCCTCGATGGTGGCCTGGGACTGCGCGAGTTGCTTCACCGACTCAGCCTCGGAGGCGTCGGCCAGGTTCAAGTGAGTCACGGTGTGGCTGCCCACCTCGTAGCCCCAGTCGATGAGATCGATGAGCTTGCCCTGCTTGAGGTCCGGCTGCCCCCAAAGGACGCGCTCCTTGGGCGTGACGTCCAGGAGGACGAAAAAGGTCGCTCGGGAGGCCCAATCTCCCTCGTCCACCGCGGCCTCCATGATGCCCACCGCGCAATCGGGGTCGAGCGTGCCGTCGTCGAGGATGCGGTACTGTCCAGGGCTGGAGTCGTCGAAAGTCAGAGCCACAGGCGACTTGCCGGCCGGGATGTTGATGTTACCCGTGACCAGATCGTGGATGTTGACAGGGTAGTAGCCCTCCGCCTTGAGGAGGGCGATGTCGTTGCGGAAATTCTCCGGCGTGCGGGTCCAGTCCGATTCGCCGGTATCAAAATGGTGATACATCAACACGAGAACCTGTCCCAGCTCGTTGGCGCCGATGGCGCGCGCGCGTTCCGCGGTCATCGGCTCGCCGGCGGTGGGATCGACGTTGGACGAGTCGGTGGACTCTTCGAGGGTGGTCTCTTGGGTCTGGGCCTGGGCTTCGGAGGGGTCGGCCGGACCGCCTCCCAGAGCAAGCCCGAGGATCAGGCCGATGAAGGCTCCAACGGCGAAAGTTGTCATGGTGAATCTGAAGACTTTGTCGCGTCTCATCGTGCCGGTATTCTACCAGACGGGCCGCGGCCCTCGAATACCCCGTGGGGCCGCTCTGTTACACTAGCGCGACCATGCCGCAGGACTACTCGAGCAGAAGCCAGATCCAAGCAAGATCCGCCCGTCGGCGCAAGGGCGTCGGAGCGCGCATGGCGTTCATCGCCTTTCTCGGCATAGCCGGGTTCGCGGCCGGTTTCATCCTTCTCTGGGCTCTCGGCAGCTGGATAGTCGGCGGCCCGGGCTTCCCGTGGGAAACACGTGATCCGCAGGTCGCGACCAGCGTGGGGCTCGCAGTCGATTCCGAGTACGAGATCGAGCCCTTGATCGACCAGATCGTGCTTCGAGATATGTCGTACGTGCCGATCAAAGGCGTCTACGTTTCGAGCTATGCAGCCGGCGATTCCGGCATCATGGAAAGACTCCTGGGACTGGCCAATACCACCGAGATCAACTCCTTCGTGGTGGATGTCAAGGAAGACTTCGGGGCTATCACCTATGCCGCCGCCGTGCCCTTGGCGAACGAACTGGGGCTCATCGAGAAGCGCATCAAAGACATCGACGGGTTCATCTCCACGCTGTCCGAGAACGGCATCATCCCTATCGCCCGGGTCGTCTGTTTCAAGGACACGATGCTGGCCCGGGAGCGCCCGGACCTGGCCGTGATGCACACCGATGGCACCATGTGGGAGGACTACAACGAGCTGAACTACACCAATCCGTACAATCACGAGGTGTGGGAGTATCTGGTGCAGGTCGCCGAGGATGCCGCTCGGCGCGGGTTCAGGGAGATCCAGTTCGACTACGTGCGCTTCCCGAGTGACGGCCCCATCTCCAAGGCTGTATATCCAGGGGAATATTGCTCCAAGGCCGATGCCATCGCCGGATTCTTGGCCTATGCCCGGGCTCGTCTCGAGAAGCTGGGGGTGTGGGTGTCGGCCGACGTGTTCGGCATCGTGATCATGGATACCCCGGATGCCGACACCATCGGGCAGAAGTACGACAAGGTCTGCCAGAATGTCGACATCATCTGTCCCATGGTGTACCCATCGCACTACGAGTCGGGTTCGTACGGATTGGAGAACCCCAATGGGAGCCCCTACGAACTCGTGACTGCCGCGATGAAGCAGACGGCCACCCGCGTTGCAGGTACGGGCGCCATGGGTAGGCCCTGGCTGCAGGACTTCACGCTGGGCAGGGTGGAGTACGGGGTGGAACGGGTCAAGGCGCAGATCAAGGCGGCCGAGGAGCAGGGCTTCAGTGAATGGCTGCTGTGGAACGCGTCTGTGAAGTACACGGCGGGCGCCTTGCGCAAAGAGGGCGGCTAGAGACAGCCCCCGCAGGGCCCGAGGCCTGAGACCGCGCGCAGCCTGAGGCCCGAGACCGCGCGCAGACACTCACGGTATGTACTAAAATGACGTCCGTTCGCCGTTGTTCAGGGATGCCGCGGAGCTGCGAAGCGTCTGCAAGCCGTATCGGGGGCCGGATGAGTATTATTCAGCTGTCTGTATTCGTTGAGAACAGGCCGGGCCATCTGGCCGACACTCTTGCCACCCTGGCTGAGGGCCGGGTCAACATCCTCTCGTTCACCATCGCCGACACGGCGGACTACGGCATCCTGCGCTTGGTCGTCGACGACGTTCAACGGGCCAAGGATCTGTTCGCGGCGGCCGGGTACGCCGTGGTGGAGCACCCGGTGGTGTGCGCTCAATTGCCCAACGAGCCCGGGATCCTAGCCGCCGTCATGCGCATGGTGTCAGACTCGGGCCTGGACATCGAGTACATCTACCTCGGAACGCGCGATTCGCTCCTTCTCAAGACGGAGCAGCTCGACCGGCTGGAAGCACTGCTGATCGAAAACGGTTTCCCGGTGATGGGCCCCGGAGATCTCAACCCGCCGGGCTCCTCGCCGACGGCTCAGTCGTGACTTCTGACCAGTTTCTTCAATACATCTTCAGCGGGATCACCACCGGGTCGGTGTATGCGCTGACGGCCATGGGGTTCACCCTGGTCTTCAACGCTACGCAGATCATCAATTTCTCCCAAGGGCAACTCGTGATGCTCGGGGGCATGACCGCGGTCGCGCTCCACGGGCTGGGGCTGCCGCTGTGGGCCTGCTTCCTCGGCGCCGTGGTGGTCGTGATGGTTGTCTGCGTCATCTTCGAACGTATCGCCATCCGTCCACTGCTGCAGAAAGGGGTGCTCGCGCAGATCATCGCCACGGTGGGGGCGTCGTTCGTGTTCGAGACGGCGGCGATGCTCATCTGGGGACGCAACGCGGTGGGGTTGCCGGCCTTCTCCGGAGAGAAGCCCATACCGGTGGGCGGCGCCGCGCTGGCGCCTCAGACTCTGTGGGTCGTCGGGGCGACCGCGGTCATCGTCGTAGGACTGTTCTTCTTCTATCGCAGGAGTCTCTTCGGAAAGGCCGTGAGGGCCTGTGCCGTCGATCCCACCTCGGCGAGGCTGCAGGGGATCTCATACAGCCGGGTGGTGGTGTTCAGTTTCGCCCTCACAGGCGCGATCTCGGCCGCGGCCGGAGTGCTGATAACACCCATCAGCTTCATGAGCTATCACTCCGGCTCACTTCTGGGTCTCAAGGGATTCGCCGCCGCGACGCTGGGTGGACTGGGGAACCCCGTGGGGGCCGTCGTGGGCGGCTTCGTACTCGGCATCGTGGAGGCCTTGGGAGTGGGGGTCATCTCCGCCGGCTACAAAGACGCGATAGCCTTCGTCATCCTGCTGCTCGTGCTCTTCATCAGACCGGCCGGGATCCTCGGCGCCAGGGTGGTGAACAGGCAGTGACGGCGCAGCAATCCATGGGGTCGTATCTGCGTAAGCACGCCGGCTACCTGGTCTTCGCGGTCGTCGTGATGACCATCCCGGCGTACCTGAGCGACGCCTACTACCTGTCGATACTCGCTTTCATGGCCACCAAGTTCATGATGGCCATGGGCCTCAGCCTGCTGCTGGGCCAGGCCGGGCAGATCTCGCTGGGGCAGGCCGGCTTCGTGGGCATCGGGGCGTATGGGGCGGCCATCCTCACCACCAAGGTCGGGCTCGATCCGTGGCTTGCGATGCTCATCGCGGCTCTGCTGTCGGCCACCATCGCGGGCCTCATCGGCATGCCGACCTTGCGGCTCAAGGGCTACTACCTCGCCATGGCGACGTTGGGCGTCAACGAGATCATCTACATCCTCATCGTGCAGTTGAAAGACCTCACCAACGGTACCGACGGCATCACCGGCATCCCCTCCCTGGCGATAGGGGGGCTGGATTTGGGCGGCCCGAAGGCGTATCACCTGGTCGCCTGGGGCGTGGCCCTGCTCATGCTGCGCTTTGCGCTCAACCTCTCCAGGTCGAGGGTGGGCCGGTCCCTGCGGGCCCTGCACCGGTCAGAGCCGGCCGCGCAGTCTCTGGGAGTCGACACGTCGTACCGCAAGGTGCAGGTCTTCATGCTGGCGGCGGTGTTCGCCAGCATCGCCGGCAGCTTCGACGCCTACTACATGAACTTCGTCAGCCCCGACAGCTACACCATCACTTTCTCCATCATCCTCATCACCGGAGTCATCATCGGCGGGCTCGGCACCGTATGGGGGGCCCTGTGGGGGACCCTCGCCATCGTGATACTGCCGGAACTGCTCAAGCGCGTGAACGAAGACATCACCAACCTGGTGTTCGGGGTGCTGCTGATCGCCATCATGGTTCTGTGGCAGGGCCGGAGCCGGGGGTTGTGGCAGACTATCAGGGCCCGCCGGCCGGGAGGGTCCGGCGGAGGGGCTGCTCCACCCGGGGCTGAGGAGTAGGCGGTTATGGCTCTTCTCAACATAGAGCATGTGTCGAAACGTTTCGGAGGGCTGGACGCGCTGCGAGATGTGACCTTCGCGGTGCACCAGGGGCAGATCAAGGCGCTCATCGGACCCAACGGCGCGGGCAAGACGACCTTGTTCAACGTCGCCTCAGGCTCGTACCGGCCCACCGAGGGCCGCGTGCTCTTCTCGGGCGAAGACGTCACCAAGAGGGCGCAGCACAAGATCTGCCGCATGGGTCTTGGCAGGACCTTCCAGCACAGCCTGGTGTTCGACGACATGAGCGTGGTGGAGAACGTGGCGGTGGGCCGCTACTCGCGGACCAAGGCGGGCGTCATTTCGGCGGCGCTGAGCCTACCGCTGCATCGGCGCGAGGAGCGCGAGACCCTCAAGGCCTCACACGAGGCGCTGCGACGGGTGGGGTTGGACCACAAGGCTGAAGAGGCGGCCGAGAACCTCCCCATGGGAGAGCGGCATCTTCTGGAGATAGCGCGGGCTTTGGCGGCGGAACCCCGGCTTCTGCTGCTGGACGAACCGGCAGCCGGTCTGAACGAGGAGGAGACGGGGCGGCTGGCCGAGGCTGTGAGGAAGATCAGGGACGAGGGCGTGACGGTGCTCCTGGTGGAGCACGACATGACCTTTGTCATGGACATATCGGACGAGGTGGTGGTGCTGGACTATGGGCGAAAGATCGCCGAGGGGCCGCCATTGATGATCCAGGACAACGAGGAAGTCATCAAAGCGTATCTGGGAGAGGAGTTGGGGTGATGCAGAGCAAGCGGGGCAACAGAAGTAGGTCGAAGAGGCGATCGGGGATGGTCCGGCTGGGGCCGTGGCTGGTGGTGGCCATAGTGCTGGTGGCGCTCATGGCTATGCTGACCGCCGGCTGCGGCGACGAGACCACAGCGACCACGAGCGCCGGGGGAGGGACGGAAACCACGTCCGGCGGCGCCGCGCCGACCGGCGATCCGGTCGTGATCGGAGCGATCGTGTCGGCCACCGGCCCGACCTCCGCGCTGGGTGAGCAGGAGCGCAACGTGCTTCAGATGATGGAGACCGAGATCAACGCGGCGGGCGGGATCCTGGGCCGGCCGCTGAAACTGGTCATCGAAGACGACAAGAGCGACGCCAAAGAGGCGGTCACCGCCGCCAACCGGCTGATCGACCAGGAGAAGGCGGTGGCCATCATCGCCTCCACCGGTTCTCCGTCGACACTGGCCGTGAAGGCCATCACGGCTGCGAAGGGCCTGCCCCAGATAGCCATGGCCGCGGCGAACGCCATCACCGACGAAGCGCCTATGGAGTGGATCTGGAGGACCCCGCACAAGGACGCCATGGCGGCTGCGCGGGCCCTTGCTTACGTCTCCGAGTCGCTGCAGGCCAAGAAGATCGCGGTGCTCCACGATGAGAACGCGTTCGGGTCGTCGGGCGCCGCCGAGATCGAGAAGAGCGCGCCGGGCATGGGGCTGGAGATAGTCATGGTCGAGTCTTACAAGACCGACGACACCGATCTGACGGCTCAGCTCACCAAGATCAAGGGTGAGAACCCCGAGGTCCTCATCGTGTGGGGTACCAACCCGGGACCGGCCCTCGCGGCCAAGAACATGGTGCAGCTGGGCATGGACATCCCGTACGTGGGAAGCCACGGCATCGCCAACCGGACGTTCATCGAGCTGGCCGGCGACGCTGCTGAGGGGGTCGTCTTCCCGGCCGGCAGCCTGCTTGCGCCCGCCTCTATCAGCGATCCGGCGCGCAAAGAAGTCACCGACCTCTTCGTGCAGCAGTACACCGAGGCGTATGGCCAGTCGCCCAACACCTTCGCCGGCTATGCGTGGGAGGCCATCAGCCTGCTCGCCGATGCCATCGAGAGGGCGGGCAGCACCGAGCCGGCAGCCATACAGTCTGCGCTCAATGCCACCCAAGGGTTCGTGGGTCCTGATGGTGTCTACAACTTCTCTGAGACAGACCACGACGGTCTGACGGCCGACGATATGATCATCGTGAAGATCGAGGGTGGCACCTGGGTGCTGGTCGAATAGTCTTGGGAGGAACGGGTGCTTGAGCTGCAGGGTGTCTGCGCCGGCTACGGCAGGATAGAGGTCCTTCATGGCATCGACCTCAAGGTTGGCGACGGCGAGATCGTCACCATAATCGGCGCCAACGGAGCGGGCAAGAGCACGCTGCTCAAGGCCATATCCGGTGTAGTGCGGATCTCGGCAGGTTCCATAGCCTTCGACGGCCGGCGCATCGATCGCATGGGGATGGAAGACATCGTGCGAGGTCGTCTCGTCCAGATCCCCGAAGGGCGTAGGCTGTTCGGTCCCATGACCGTGGAGGAGAACCTGGAGCTGGGCGCATATTCGCGCAGGCGCCAGGGCAGCCCCATGGCCGCGCGGCTGCAGCGTGTCTTCGACTTGTTCCCGCGACTGCAAGAACGGCTCAGTCAGCAGGCGGGGACTTTGTCGGGAGGGGAGCAGCAGATGTTGGCCGTGGCCCGGGCCCTGATGGCCGAGCCACGGCTGCTGTTGCTCGACGAGCCTTCCATGGGCCTGGCTCCCATCGTGGTGCACGATATCTTCACCAGTCTGCGCAGACTGAACGAAGAGGGCCTCACCATGGTCCTGGTCGAGCAGGACGCGCGCATCGCCCTGAGTCTGGCGCATCGCGGCCTGGTCATGGAACGAGGCAGGATCGTCCTTGCCGACACGGCGCAGGCCTTGCTCGAGAACCCGGAAGTACGCGCGATCTACTTCGGCCGGCGCAGCGCCGGGTATAGACGCGGGATGGAGACGACATGAACGAGATCTGGAACCCCGAATACGAGTGCATGACAAGGGACGAACTGCGCGAGTTGCAGTTCAAGAGGCTGCAGATGACCCTGCGCTGGGCCTACGAGAACGTGCCGTTCCACCACGAACGATGGACGGAGATGAAGCTCAAGCCGGGCGACATCGGTTCGCTGGACGATCTGCACAAGCTGCCCTTCACCGTCAGGAGCGACTTCAAGAAGGCGTACCCGTACGGACTGTTCGCCCTGCCTTTGGACAAGGTCATCCGTGTGCACGCATCGTCGGGCACTATGTCCAACCCCACCGTGGTGGGCTACAGCAGGGGAGATCTCAACACCTGGTCGGAGCTCTGCGCCCGGGTCGCGGTGGCGGGGGGCGCCCGCTTCCACGACGTGGCGCAGATAGCGTTCGAGTACGGTATGACCACCGGCGCGTTCGGCATGCACGCCGGCCTTGAGCGGGTCGGAGTCACGGTGATCCCCGCTTCCACCGGCAACACCAACCGTCAGCTGCAGATGATGCGCGACTTCAAGACGACCGTCCTCGTGGGCACGCCGTCGTACGTCCTGCACCTCACCGACGTGGCTTTGGAATCCGGATACGATTTCAAGGAGCTGAACCTCCGGGTGGGTCTGTTGGGATCCGAGCCGTGGACCAACCAGATGAGGGCCAAGCTCGAGGAGCGCACCGGGATGTCGGCCTGCGATATCTATGGACTGTCGGAGGTCATCGGCCCGGGCATCTCGTACGAGTGCTGGAACAAGGACGGCCTGCACATCAACGAAGACCACTTCTTGGTGGAGGTGGTCGACCCGCAGACCGGCGAGCCGGTGCCGGAGGGCAAGGAGGGTGAGCTGGTCTTCACCTCGCTCACCAAGGAAGCGGTGCCGGTGATCAGGTACCGCAGCGGTGACCTCGCGAGCATCAGCTACCGGCCTTGCGCGTGCGGAAGGATCTTCGCCCGGCACAGCAAGGTGTACGCCCGTACCGACGACATGTTCGTCATCCGGGGCGTCAACGTCTATCCCTCGTCCATAGCGGCTGTTCTCGCCGCCATCGAGACGGTGGAGCCTCACTACCAGATCGTGCTCTACCGCGAGGGTTCGCTCGATCAGATAGAAGTGCAGATAGAGGTCTCTCCCTCGTTCTTGCCCGACATGGTGCGCAAGTTGCAGGGCTTCCAGCACCGCGTGGAGGAGAGCCTCCGCCAGGAACTCGGTATCCGGCCGCGGGTGCGCTTCGTCGAGCCCCGGACCATCCCGCAGGACGACGGTGCAAAGGGACGGGTGATAGACAACCGGGGGGTCTGATACACTGCCGCGAAGGCACTTACTAGGCGCGCTCTGCTGCCTATGGACGTCACAACTCTGGAGGAAACCGTGGAACAGCGTGACTTCTTGTTCACCTCGGAATCGGTCAGCGAGGGTCATCCCGATAAGATCGCCGATCAGATATCCGACGCCGTGCTCGATGCCGTCCTGCGGGACGACCCGCAGGGGCACGTTGCGTGCGAGACCTTGATCACCACCGGCCTGGTGGTGGTAGCAGGCGAGATCTCCACGACGACTTATGTGGACGTGCCGTCGGTGGTGCGCAGCACCATCGAGCGCATCGGCTACACGCGAGGCAAGTATGGCTTTGACGCGGCCACGTGCGGAGTGATCACCGCCATCCACGAGCAGTCCCCGGACATCGCCCAGGGCGTCAACATCGCTCTCGAGTCACGCACCACGCCGGATGGCAAGGATGCTCTCGACCACCAGGGCGCCGGCGATCAGGGCATGATGTTCGGCTACGCCTGCCGCGACACCGAGGAGCTCATGCCCATGCCCATTCTTTTGTCGCATAGGCTGGTGCACCGCATGAGCCAGGTGCGCAAGGGCGGCACGGTGCCCTATCTGCGTCCCGACGGCAAGAGCCAGGTGACTGTGAAGTACTCCAAAGGCAAGCCGGAGTTCATCACGGCGGTGGTGGTGTCTTCTCAGCACAAGGACGGCATCGACATCGACTCGCTCATGCGGCCCGACCTCATCGATCATGTCATCAAGCCGGTGTTGCCCGAGGGTCTGTACGATCCCGAGTTCAAGAAGACCAAGCTGTACGTGAACCCCACGGGCAAGTTCGTCATCGGCGGCCCCATGGGCGACACCGGGGTCACCGGACGCAAGATCATCGTTGACACCTATGGCGGTTTCGGCCGCCACGGCGGGGGCGCCTTCTCGGGCAAAGACCCGTCGAAGGTGGACCGTTCGGCTGCCTACGCAGCACGGTATGTGGCGAAGAACATCGTTGCGGCCGGGCTCGCCGACCGCTGCGAGATCCAGATCGCCTACGCCATCGGGGTGGCCCACCCGGTCAGCGTCATGGTCGACTGCTTCGGGACCGAGCAGATCGATAAGACCACCATCGAGGAGCTCGTGCGGAGCCACTTCGATCTGAGGCCCGCCGCGATCATCCGCGACCTGAGGCTTCTGCGGCCCATCTACGAGAAGACGGCGGCCTACGGACACTTCGGCCGCGAAGATGCCGACTTCACGTGGGAGAGCACCGACAAGGCGGCTGCCCTGGCCGAAGACGCAGGCTTGAGCTGACGATCCCGCCCGCGGGAGGGTGCACCAGAAGCGCCGCAGCCTTCTAGGCCGCTGGTAGTGGAGGTGACGGCGGCTGTGATATCAGGAGATACCCGGGTCGCGCAGGTCGTCCCGCTGCTCAGGCTGCGGCATCTCGGCGACCGGCGGTTCGACTACCTCATACCGCCGGATCTGGTCGAGCGCGTGGTGCGCGGCTCGCTCGTGAAGGTGCCGTTCGGGAAGAGGCAGGTCACGGCTGTGGTCTTGCAGACAGGACTGCCGCCCGACGGTGACGCCCTCGAATTGCGCTGCATCGAGGCTGTGCACGAAGACCGCGTGCCCGAGGATCTCCTGCGTCTGGCCGGTGAAGTCTCGCAGAGGTATCTGGCCCCGCTCGAAGCGGGGTTGCGCCTCGTGGCCCCGCCGGCGGTGACGCGCGACCGGAGGCCCACCGGCAGGTCTCGCGAGAGGTTGGTCTTCAGAGCGGGCCCACCCGATGCCGCCGTGGACTCACTGCCGGCAAGGCTCACCGCGAAACAGCAGGCCCTGCTCGACTGCATCCCCTTGGAAGGCATCGGGCCGGCCGATCTCTGCGCTGCCGCGGGCGTCGGGACCAGCGTTCTCCGTGCGGTCGAGGCCAAGGGGTTGGTCGAGATGCGTTCCGCGCCCGATCCGGAGCCGCACGCAGTAGAGCCTGCGGAGAACCAACCGGTGCTCTGGCCGGAGCAGGCGAGCGCAGTGGACGGACTCATCGCCGCGTATGAGGGCGAGGGATCGGCCGAGCGGCTGCTGTGGGGCATCACCGGCAGCGGCAAGACCGAGGTGTACCTTCGATTGATAGAGCGCGTGGTCAGAGATGGGGCGGGAGTGATCCTGCTGGTACCCGAGATAGCCCTCACGCCGCAGATGATCGAACGGGTACGGGCCCGGTTCGGCGGCCGGGTCGGGGTGTTGCACAGCGGTCTCGCGCTGGGCGAGCGCGTGCGAGAGTACCGGCGGATCGCGGCGGGCGCGGCGCCGGTGGTGGTGGGGGCACGTTCGGCGGTGTTCGCACCCATCCCGAATGTGCGGCTCATCATCATCGACGAGAGCCACGACAGCTCGTACAAGCAGGAGGAGGAGCCTCGGTACCATGCCCGCACGGTGGCCCAGATGCGACTGAGTGAGCGGGGCGGACTACTGCTGGAGGGCAGCGCCACTCCGCCGGTGGAGAGCGCGGGCCGTCCTGAGGAGGTGATCAGGCTGACCCGGCGGGCCGCGGGCGCTCTGCCTGACATAGAGATAGTGGACATGCGCCGCCAGGGCGGCGGCGGCCTCCTGGCGCCCCGCTGTCGTGAAGCGTTGGCTCAGACCTTGCGGGCGGGCGAACAGGCCATAGTGCTTCTCAACCGGCGTGGCTATGCGGGGCATGTCTACTGCGAGCAGTGTGGGCACGTCATGATGTGTGACGACTGTGAGCTCTCGCTCACATACCACAGCCGGGAGCGCCGGTTGCAGTGCCACCACTGCGGCCGGTCGTACGCTCAGCCCTCACTGTGCCCTGCCTGCGGGGAGGCGCCGCTCACCCGGGCGGCCCCCGGCACGGAAAGGCTCGACCGCGAACTGCGTGCCTTGGTGCCCAACGAGCAGGTGTTCCGCATGGATTCCGACATGCTCACGAGCGGCACACGGGTGCGGGCCCTGCTGGAGGCCTTCAAGGCTGCGCGCCCCGGCGTCCTGGTGGGTACCCAGATGGTGGCCAAGGGCCATGACTTTCCCGCCGTCACTCTGGTGGTGGTGGCCGACGCCGACACGGGGCTGTATGTGCCCGATTTCAGGTCGTCGGAGCGGACGTTCCAGTTGCTCACCCAGGTCGCGGGGCGGGCAGGGCGGGCCGACATGGCCGGCAGAGTCCTGGTGCAGACCTGGAATCCCGATGTGCCGTGTATTAGAATGGCACTACTCCGCGACGAGCAGGGCTTTTATGGCCGGGAGCTCGAGAGCAGGCGGCGTCTTGGCTACCCACCGTTCGCCGCGCTCATCCGCCTCACGTGCGTGGCGCGAGATGAGGAGCGTGCGAAGGCGGCGGCCGAGCACATCAGTGGCCGGTTGGCTCCGTACTTCGGCGTCAGGGAGTTGCTTGGCCCGGTCCGTCTGCCCTCCTTGCGCGGCAAGAGCAGATGGCACCTGGTCATCGGGGCGGCCGGCGGGGAGCGGGCGCGTGGGATAGTGCGCCAGGCGGTGGCCCAGTTGGAGGGTCCTTATCGCAGGCGCGGGGTCGTATTGCTGGTGGATGTGGATCCCCAATCGTTCAACTGAGGGGATCAGAGGGCAGGTAGAGATCGACATGAGCGTGAAAAAGGCTTTGTCCAGGGTACCGGTGTTCAAGCAGGGGCCGCTCGAGCGCATACGCACCATCGGCGACCCGGTACTGAGGCAGCAGACAAAACGTGTGGACACTTTCGACTCTCGGTTGCACAAGCTGGCCGAGGTCATGCTGGAGGTCATGCGCCGCGACGACGGGGTGGGCCTGGCCGCGAACCAGATCGGCGTGGTGAGCCGGGTCATGGTATGGAGAGACCCGGACAACGAGGACGAGACGTACGTCTTCGTCAACCCCCAGATAGTCGAAAGATCTGAGGCCTGCTGCACGACGCCTGAGGGGTGTCTGTCGGTGCCGGGGGTCACGATGGATGTGGAGCGGGCCGAGGAGGTCGTGGTAGAGGCGCAGGACCTTTCGGGGCAGCACATCAGGGTCACGCTGCGAGATCTGCCGGCCCGCATCGCCCAGCACGAGATCGACCACCTGGATGGGGTGCTGATAGTGGACCGCACGCCGCCCGAAGAGCGGCGCCGGGTGATGAAAGAACTCCGCGAGCAGTCTCTTACAATAGGCACGTGAACTTCGCTTTCGCCGGCACGCCTGAGTTCGCCGCCTGGGTCTTGAGAGACTTGGCGGAGCGGGGCAGGAGGCCGTCTTTTGTGGTCACCCAACCCGACCGGCCCTGCGGGCGCGGTAGGAAGGTGGCGCCGCCGCCCGTCGCATCGGTCGCGGAGTGTCTGGGTATCGAGTGCATCCAGACCGGCGACATCAACTCGGGCGAGGTCCTAGCAAAGCTGCGCGACGAGGCGGTGCCGGCGTTGGTGGTCGCGGCGTTCGGGCAGATGCTGAAGCCGCCGCTGCTCGACTCAGTGCTCTGTCTGAACATCCACGCCTCGTTGTTGCCGTCGTACCGGGGAGCGGCGCCTATAGAACGGGCCCTCGCAGCCGGCGAAGAACTGGTTGGCGTGACCATCATGCGTATCACAGAGCGGCTCGATGAGGGCCCGTGGGCGCTGCAGAAGGCCGTTTCGGTGTCGTTGCGCGACGACGCGGGCTCGGTCGGGCGTATGCTGGCCTTGGCGGGCGCTATCGGTATCGACCAGGTGATCGCCGGCCTCTCCGATGGCACCGTCACGTGGAGCGAGCAGACGTCCCCGGGCACGCTGTATGCTGAGAAGATATCCGCGTGCGACTGTGCGCTCGACACCGAACGGGGGGCCAAGACGGTGCACGACCAAGTGCGGTCGCTCAGCCCGGTGGTGGGGGCGCGGGCTTCGAGCGGTGGCCTGGAGTTCAAGGTGTGGCGCACGTGGCCATACGGGCAGGAGGGGCTCGACCCCGTGCCGGCGGCGGGAGGCGGCGTGGCCGGCCGGCCCGGAAAGATCTCCACGGAAGGCGGGCGGTTCTTCGTGGGCTGCACCGAAGGCGCCTTAGAGATCATCGCACTGCAGCCGGTGGGCAAGGCAGTGATGACCGCGGCGGCATTCCTCCGCGGCTATCAGAAACGCTTGAGCGACAGGCTGGATCGAACGGACGGCGAGGGCCGGCCGTCATGCGACGACTGATACAGGGAGGGCGTTCGTGAGTATCCCCGCGGCTTTCTACGAGCAGGTGCATCTGCTGCCGTCTATCCTCTCGGCCGACTTCTCGCGTCTCGGCGACGAGGTGGGCGCGGTCATGGACGCCGGGGTGCGGATCATCCACATCGATGTCATGGATGGTCATTTCGTGCCCAATCTCACCATCGGTCCGGCGGTGCTCGCTTCACTGGAGCCTCTGGTGCACGGCCGCGGCGGTGTGTTCTCGGTGCACCTGATGATCGAGCATCCTGAGGACTACCTGGACGCGTTCGTACGGGCGGGCGCCGATGCCATCAGCGTACACGTGGAGACCTGTCCCCATCTGTACCATGCCGTGCAGGGCATCAAGGCCCTGGGGGCGGGCGCCGGGGTCGCTCTGAACCCGGGCACAAGTGCGTCGCGCATAGAAGAAGTAGTGGCACTTCTCGACTACGTGCTTGTCATGACTGTCAATCCGGGCTTCGGTGGGCAAGAGCTTATCGAGCCGGCCCTGGCTAAGCTGCCGGGTCTGCGCCGGATGCTGCCGCCTCGAGTGGCCATCGAGGTGGATGGGGGCATCAATCGTGGCAACATCCGGCGGGCGGTGGAAGCCGGCGCCAACTGGGTGGTGACGGGTTCGGCGCTCTTCGGGGCGGACGACGTGACGGCTGAGGCCCGAGTGTTGCAGGACCTTATGGTCGGCAGGCAGCCCGTGTGATAGATTCTGCGCTGCACCTATGAGGTGCGAAGAGACATGAGGTCTTCGGGGTCGGGTGAGATTCCCTACCGGCGGTGAAAGCCCGCGAGCCCTACGGGGCAAGACCAGGTGCGATTCCTGGGCCGACAGTCAAAGTCTGGAAGGGAGAAGGCCGGAGTGAGGCGTTTGCGCCTGGCACTCCCGTGACCCCTGGGCCGTACGGCAAAGGGGCTTTTTTGTGTCCTTGAATGAAGAAGACCTTGAATACCTAGACCAGGCTCTCGATCTGGCCGAGCAAGGGCGTGGCCGCACCAGCCCCAATCCGATGGTGGGGGCGGTCATCGTGCGCGACTCCGCGATCTTGGGTAGTGGGTTTCATGCCGGCGCCGGACGCGATCACGCGGAAGTCGCGGCTATCAAGGACGCCGTAAGCCGCGCGGGTCTCCCTGTCGAGTGCGACGTGGCGGGTCGTGTTGCCGCGGCGGAGGCGCTCGCGGTCTGCGCGGGTGCGACCATGTACGTCACCCTGGAGCCCTGTTGCACCTATGGGCGCACTCCGCCGTGCACTGAGTCCCTCATAGCGGCCGGCTTTGTGCGCGTGGTGGTCGCGACGATCGATCCCAATCCGGCGATCGATGGAAAGGGTATCGAGCTGCTCCGGGCGGCGGGCATCCAAGTCGATCTTGCCGACGGAGACGTCGCACACCGGGCCAAGCGGCAGAACGAGGGCACGCGCAAGACGGTTCTGCGAGGTCTGCCCTTTGTCACCTACAAGTACGCCATGACCCTCGACGGACGTGTGGCCACCGATTCCGGAGATTCGCGTTGGATCTCGAGCGCCCAGAGCCGGGCGCTCGTGCACCAGTGGAGGGCGTGGTCGGATGCAGTGGTGGTGGGCGCGGTGACCCAATCCGCCGACGACCCCCGGTTGACGGCCCGTGACGTCGTGTGCGAACGCCAACCACTCCGAGTGGTGGTCGATAGGGCTCTGGGCCTCCGCCACGACAGCGCGCTCGTAGCCACGATAGACGACGGGCCTGTCGTAGTGGTGTGTGGCCCCGACGTGCCGGAGGCACGGCGAGCTGAAGTGGAGGGTTGGGGAGTGCAGACCGCCGTCGTGCCGGCATCCCCAGAAGGAGGGCTCGACCCGCTGGAAGTGGGACGTCACCTCGCGCACCGGGGGGTGCAGACCGTACTCCTCGAAGGCGGCCCCCGCCTGGCAGCGGCGTGGTGGGAGGCGGGTCTCGTAGACAAAGTGGCCGCCTTCGTCTGCCCCCGCGTCTCGCCGGGGGTGGAGAACCGCGGCGCGCTGTGCGGCGCCGGTCCGTCGGAGATGGCGGGCTCTATCGGCCTGCAAGAGGTCGACGTGCAGCATGTGGGGCCCGACGTGCTCATCACCGGTTACAGAGAGGGGCCGTTCTGATGTTCACCGGGCTCATCGAGGAGGTCGGCACAGTGAGGCGTCTCGAGCGCGATGCGCGAGGAGGCCGGCTGACGGTGCAGGCTCGAGAAGTCCTGGGGGGCACCAGGCTGGGAGACTCCATCGCGGTCAACGGAGCGTGTCTCACCGTGGTCGATGTGACGGGCGACGGGTTCACCGTCGACTGCATGCCTGAGACCCTGCAACGCACTACGCTGGGGACGGCGTCCCCGGGTGTGCGGGTCAACCTGGAGCGCTCTCTCGCCTTCGGCGGGCGCCTGGGAGGGCACCTGGTCTTGGGGCATGTGGACGCCGTGGGTGAGGTGCTGTCGGTCAAGCAGGCGGGAGTGGCGTGGGAGATGAGGTTCTCCCTCCCCAACGAGATCAGTGCCTGTGTGGCCGCCAAGGGATCCATCGCCATAGACGGCATATCTCTCACCGTGATGCGGGTGGATGACAAAGGGTTCGAGGTGGGGGTCATCCCCCACACACTGGCGGAGACGAGCCTGAAGGATGCCAAGAGGGGCACGCGGGTCAATCTGGAGGCAGACGTTCTGGCGCGCTACGTACAGCGCGCACTGCAGGCGCAGGATGCGACACCAGACCGCGGGGCCGAGAGCCCCGGCGGTCTTACCGAAGAGGCATTGAGGAGGCTGGGGTTCGTATGAGAAAAGCAAGTGATTTCGCCACCATCGAGGAAGCGCTGGAGGATTTCAAGGCCGGTAAGATGGTGGTGGTCGTCGACGACGAGGACAGGGAGAACGAGGGCGATCTCACGATGGCGGCCCAGTTCGTCACGCCCGAAGCTGTGAACTTCATGGCGGTGCACGGACGGGGGTTGATATGTCTGAGCATCACCGAAGAACGGGCGGAGGCTCTCCGTCTGCACCCCATGACACGGTACAACCAGTCGCGCTTCGCGACGGCGTTCACGGTGTCTATCGAGGCGCGCGCGGGGGTGACCACAGGTATCTCGGCGGCCGACAGGGCCCATACGATCCAAGTGGCCATCGATCCCAGCAGCGAGGCCTACGATCTCGTGCAGCCCGGCCACGTTTTCCCGCTGGTCGCGAAGGCTGGGGGTGTTCTGGCAAGAGCCGGCCAGACGGAGGCGTCGGTCGACCTGGCGCGCCTGTCGGGACTCATCCCGGCGGGTGTCATCTGCGAGATCATGAACGACGATGGAACCATGGCCCGGGTGCCCGATCTGCTGGAGTACTGCAAGCGCCACGGCCTCAAGATGATCACCGTGGCCGAACTCATCCGGTATCGGAGACGTACCGAGAAGCTGGTGCGTAAGGTCGCTGAGGTGCGTCTGCCCACCCGGTTCGGTGTGTTCACGGCTTACGGTTACGAGAGCCTGTTGGATCACGAGCAACACCTGGCGGTGGTGAAAGGCGACGTGGCCGGCAAGGAGAACGTCTTAGTGAGGGTGCACTCCGAGTGCCTGACGGGCGATGTGTTCCATTCCTTGCGATGCGATTGCGGCGACCAGCTCGAAGTGGCGCTGAGCATCATCGAGAAAGAGGGTGAGGGAGTGCTCCTCTACATGGCCCAGGAAGGCCGGGGGATAGGGCTCCTCAACAAGCTCCGGGCTTACGAACTGCAGGAGCAGGGTTTCGACACGGTGGAAGCCAACGTGGAGCTGGGCTTCGCCCCCGATCTGCGCGACTACGGCATAGGGGCTCAGATACTCAGCGACCTTGGTTTGTCGTCTATCCGCATCATGACCAACAACCCGCGGAAACTGGTGGGGCTCGAGGGATACGGACTCAAGATCACCCAGAGGGTCCCTCTCGAGGTGAGTCCCACCGACGACAACCTGCGGTACCTCAGCACCAAGAAGGAGAAGATGGGGCACATCCTCCATCATCAGGGGCTACAGTTCACAAGAGAGACAGGAAAGGATGTAGAGGATGACTGAGCAGGGACGCGTTTTTGAAGGTTTTCTCCAGGGAGAAGGGCTGCGGATCGCCATCGTGGTGAGCCGCTTCAACGAGTTCATCGGCAGCAAGCTGCTCTCGGGCGCGCGCGATTGCCTCACGCGGCACGGGGTCGCCGACTCGGCGGTCGATGTGGCCTGGGTCCCTGGAGCCATGGAGATCCCGCTGATCGCTCAACAGATGGCCGGCAGCGGCAGGTACGACGCGGTCATCTGCCTAGGTGCTGTGATCCGGGGTTCCACGCCGCACTTCGACTATGTCGCAGCTGAAGTGTCCAAGGGCGTGGCGCAGGTGCAGCTGCAGAGCGGAGTGCCTGTGCTGTTCGGGGTGTTGACCACCGAGAACATCGAACAGGCTGTGGAGCGTGCGGGTACGAAGAGCGGCAACAAGGGATGGGACTCAGCGCTCTCAGCCCTTGAGATGGCCAACCTCATGCATGGGTTGAAGGAGTCCGGCGAATAAGAGAACAGGACGCCGGGATCTCCGGCGCCAAGACATCAGGCTACTTTGGTGACCTTGTGCGCCTTGAGGCACTTGGCGCACACGTACGCCCGGGTGGCCTTGCCGTCGAGCTCTATGCGGATTTTCTGGACGTTCGGGTCCCAGCGGCGCGGCGTGGCGCGCATGGAGTGACTCCTATTGTTGCCGAAGCTCGGCTTCTTGCCACATATGACGCAAACCTTGGACATCCCGATCATCCTTCGTCTGTATTGCCCGCATTGAAGAGTGCCATAGTATGCCGCAGCGGGCTGTACTCTGACAAGTGGCGGCGGCAAAACGCACGTTTGCCCCCCCGCGGGTACGGTAGAATACCAGAACAGGGTAGGCGGGTCGCCGTGCTAGGAGGCAGCCATCTTCACGAAGGACATGCCGATAATCGAGGCACTCCAGGCCGACCCCCGTGTTGCCGACGTGTTTGAGGCTCACGGGATGGCGTGCATGGAATGCATGGGAGTGACCACGGGGTCCATCGAAGATGGCGCTCGCATGCACGGCATCGATCCGGAGGTCATCCTTGCAGAATTGAACGAGTTGGTAGCCGTCGAGGGCTCTGCGATCGACTGACTGGGACGGTGGGGATGTGACACAGATGGGGGTTGAGACGGTCATAGAGGGGCGTTTGGTGATAACCGACGGCGCGATCGCCGACATCGTGGGCTGGACGGTCCTCGAGTGCTACGGGGTCGTCGGCATGGCATCACCGAACCTACGCAAGGGCGTGGCGTCTTTGCTGTCGCGCGATCGCCTGCATCAGGGCATCAAGGTCGAGCAGTCAGGAGACCAGCTTCGCATCAAGCTCTACATCATCGTGGAGTACGGTCTCAACGTTGCCGAAGTCGCGGGTAATGTGCGCTCGCAGGTGGCGTACAACGTCGAGCGCATGGTGGGGAGTCCCATCACGGCTCTACAGATCTACGTGCAAGGGGTCCGAGTCGGTGAATAGTGATGGTGGGGCGCGACTGACAGTCACCTTGGCCCGCGCGCTGCTGGGCGCCGCTTTGGAAGCCCTGGAGGCCCGCAAGCAAGAGGTCAACGACCTCAACGTCTATCCCGTCCCTGACGGCGATACGGGCACCAATCTGGCTCTCACCGTGCGGAGTCTCCTCAACGCCGCGGCCAAGATGCCGGAGAACACATCGGAACGAGCGCTCTGCTCGGGGCTGTCACAGGCTGCGCTCATGGGGGCGCGGGGCAACAGCGGCGTCATCCTGTCACAGATCGTCCGCGGCGCCATGGAGGTCTTGGGTCGCGGCGGGTCCGTAACGCCCCTGACGCTCGCCCAAGCTCTTCACGCGGCCACCGAGACGGCCTACCGAGCCGTACGCCGCCCGGTCGAGGGCACCATGCTCACGGTGCTGCGGGAGATGGCGGAAGCGGCGGCTGTGGCACCCAAAGACGCGGGCGGCAAGGCCCTCATGGAAGAAGTGGTAGGCGCCGGTTGGAAGAGCGTCGAGAGGACGCCCTCCCTGCTCCGCGTGCTCGCCGATGCAGGCGTGGTGGACGCCGGCGGATACGGGTTGGTGATCCTCATCGAGGGGGCGACCAACGGTCAGAGCAGCAGGGTCACTCCCATCGCCACGCGTATCGAGCGACAGCCCGTTGGCCCCACCGCTCTGTACGTCGAGGAGACAGAAGAGGAAGAGAGCGAGTTCACCTACTGCACCAGTTTCCTCGTCAGCGGTCAGAGCTTGGACCAAGCGTTTCTCGAGGAGCAGTTGGGACGTCTTGGGGACAGCCTGCTGGTGGTGGGCGATCCGAGCCAGCTGAAGGTCCACGTCCACACCGACAACCCCGACAAGGTACTCGGCCTGGCATTGGCCCAAGGTGTGCTGAGTGAGATCGAGATCGACAACATGAAACAACAGACGGCTGCGCGCGCCGAGCGTCTTGCACAGAGCAGAGCCGCCTCCTCACGCGCCGATGCAGGCCTCACGCAGGTGGTGGCCGTAGTGGCCGGAGAGGGCAACAAGGCCGTCTTCCGCAGCCTGGGGGTCGATCTCATCGTCGACGGCGGCCAGTCTATGAACCCATCGGCTGAGGATCTCATGCGTGCCGTCGATCAAGCTGTGGCGCCGTCGGTGATCATCCTTCCCAACAACGGAAACGTCATCATGACGGCCGAACAGACGGTGAGCCTCACCGGGCGCGAGGTGCACGTGGTGCCTACCCGTTCGATCCAGGCCGGTTTGAGCGCCGCGGTCGCGTTTGAGAAGAGATGCTCGGGCGAAGAGAACGCCGGGCAGATGCGGGCGGCCGTCGACAACGTGGCCGCCGCCGAGATCACGCGGGCCGTACGAGATTCGTCTGTCGACGGGGTCCAGATCAGAACCGGCGATTTCATCGGTCTCATCGACGACCATGTGGTCGTCTCATCGGCCGATATCGCCGCTGTCATAGAGGATGTGGTCGCGCGACTGCTGGCCGGCCGGCGCGAGATGTTGACCGCTCTCCTTGGTGAGGGAGACGACGCGAGGCTGGCCGCTGAGACCATCGAGGGTCTGCGGGACAAGTACCCGCTGACTGAGATAGACGTTCGTGACGGCGGGCAGCCGTTCTATCCCGTGCTGCTCTCCGCCGAGTAGAAGACAGGGCGGTCCGGGAGCCCCAGAGGGGAGCGCAGAGATGCTCGTCAACAGAGATACGACGGCCATAGTCGTCGATTCCACGGCCGATCTACCCGACTACCTGGCGGGCGACCCGAACATAAGCATGGTGCCGCTCACAGTGTACTTCGGCGACGAGGCGTACCTCGACTGGGTGGAGATGCAGCCGAAGGAGTTCTACGAAAGACTCGCCACGGCTCCGGCTCTGCCGCGGACGTCTCAGCCGTCGGCCGGCGCATTTCTCGATGAATACAAGAGATTGCGTGAGAAGTATCAGCTCGTGTACTCCGTGCATCTGAGCGGCAAGTTCAGCGGCACCTGCGCAAGCGCAGAGGTCGCGCGTAGCCAGATAGACGGCGTGAAGGTGGTCGATTCTCTCTTGGCTACCGGCGGCATCGCCCTGCTGGTCGACCGCATCTTGGCGCGTATCGATCAGGGTGTCACCGATGTGGAGATGGACGACTACATCGAGCACTTCCTGGCCAAGCGCACCTTCACTTTCTTGCCGACCACCCTCGACCAGCTGCACAAGGGGGGACGCATCGGGCATGCGTCCCATCTGGTAGGCACTCTTCTCAACATCAAGCCGGTGCTGACCATCGAAGATGGGGTCATCGAGGTCTACAAGAAGGTACGGGGGGTGCGGCAGGCCTTGGAGGCCATGGTCTCCGGCATGCTCGACGCCACCGAGCCGGGCAGCACGTGCTACGTGAGCCTCTCTCACGGTCTCAACGAACCGGTACTCGAGCAGATCCGCGCAATGCTCGATGAGGTCACCGACCGCGACCTCCGGATCAGGCTCACCAGCATAGTCGGCGCCGTCATAGGTACATACGTGGGACCGGGCGCCATCGCCCTCTGCTGCATCCAGGAGTGAGCGTGCCGGCCGGGGGTGGCATCCACTACCCCTTGGGCTCTCTGGAACTCGTGACGTCGGGGCGCATGCGTGGCGCCGGGACCTCCAAAGAGAGTCTCGACCCCAGTCGCCTGGAAAGACCGGTCTCGACGGTGCGCGGGATAGGCCGCACCACCGAACGCAGGCTGCGGGGTCTGGGCATCGAGACCGTCGGCGACTTACTGCTCCATCTGCCGTTCCGTCACGAACCACCCTCCCGCATCGCAAACATCGGGGAGTTACAGGCAGGGGAGGAGGTCACTCTGCGCGTGCGGGTGGTCTCGTGTGCCCTGAGACAGACGGCGCGGCGTCGTGTGACGGTGCTCGAGGCCCTGGTCTGCGACGATACCGGCAGCCTGATCGCCACGTGGTACAACCAGGGTTACCTCGAAGCGGCCTTCCAGCAGAAACCGGAGGTGTTGCTGAAGGGCACGCTTGTCTGGCGGCGGGGGGTGTCGTCCTTCGTGGTCAAGCGGCACGAGATACTGGGAGAAGGTGAAGAGAGCCGCCATATCCTCGGCCTCGTGCCGGTATATCCCAGCACGGCCGACCTCAGCGTGAGGACCATCAGGACCATCCTTCACGAGGCGGCTCCCGAGGCGCGGAACCTGATCGATCCTCTTCCTTCGGAGTTGCGGGCTCGGAGGCGCTATCAGTCGAGATCCGAGGCGGTGCTGTCGAGCCACTTTCCCGGCAACATGTCAGAAGCCGAAAGAGCCCGTCAGAGGCTCGCCTTCGAGGAGCTCTTGCTGCTGCAGGTGGCCGTGCTCGGGCGGCGGGCGGAGCACGATCTGCAGCGGAGGGCGGAGCCTCTGGGTCCCCCGGCCGGGCTGGCCGACCGGTACCTGGAGACACTGCCTTATGAGCCCACGGGCGCGCAACGAAGAGTCATAGGGGAGATAGAGCGAGACCTCCGCGGCGCCGTTCCGATGCGGCGTCTGCTTCATGGCGACGTGGGGTCGGGCAAGACCATGGTCGCCGCGTACTGCCTGTTGCGGGCCGTGGAACAAGGGGGACAGGCGGCTCTGATGGCGCCCACAGAGGTGCTGGCCGATCAGCACTACATCGGGCTTGCGGCGGGGCTGCGGCGTCTGGGGGTGGAGGTAGCTCTCCTCAAGGGGAGCCAGAGCGCCGGCGAACGCCGCGCGGTGCGGCGTTCTCTCGAGGCCGGGGAGGTCGGGGTCGTAGTCGGGACACACGCGCTGATACAGGAGGGCATGCGCTATCGAGACCTCAGAGTTGCGGTCGTGGACGAGCAGCACCGTTTCGGAGTGCGGCAAAGAGACGCGCTGGTGGGCGCCGACGACTGTCGGGAGACCTGGCCCCACATGCTGCATATGTCGGCCACGCCCATCCCACGGACGTTGAGCCTTACTCTCTACGGGGACTTGGATATCAGCGTGCTGGACGAGATGCCCGCGGGACGCAGGCCGGTGCGTAGCCGGGTGGTGTCGGAGGATCAGGTTGCCCGCATGTGGGGGTTCGTGCGGTCTCAGCTCGATCAAGGGAGACAGGCCTACGTGGTCTGCCCGTTGATCGAGGAGAGCAGCTCCCTTGAGGTGGCTTCCGCCCGGGGTACATTCGACGAGCTCGTCGCGGGTGAGCTCGCGGGGTACCGGTTGAAGCTGCTTCATGGCCAACTGCCGGCCGCAGAGAAGGCTGAGACGATGGCCGCGTATGTGGCCCGCGAGGTGGATGTGCTGGTGAGCACGTCGGTGATCGAGGTGGGGGTGGATGTAGCCAATGCCACGGTGATGGTCATCATGGGGGCCCGGCGGTTCGGTCTCTCCCAACTGCACCAGCTCCGGGGGCGGGTGGGCAGGGGGGACGCGGAGTCGTACTGCTTTCTCCTCTCGGAAGGCGATGATGAGCCGGCACGCGAGCGTCTGGCCTTGTTCGCGCGCACGCCCGACGGGTTCGAACTGGCCGAGGCCGACCTGCTGGCACGCGGCGAGGGACAGCTCTTTGGCGAAAGGCAGTCGGGGCTGAGCGATCTTCAGGTGGCGTCACTCCTGCGCGATCGACGGCTGCTCGAAGACGCCCGGCGCGAGGCCGAAAGGCTGATGGATAGGGCCGCCGGCGCCGAGGCATCGGTGCCGGCCCGCTTCGTCGTTGAGGCGGCGCGCGAACGATTTGCCCGGAAGATAGACTGGATGGACCGGGCATGACCGGCCGGCCTCCGGGCAAGATCCGCATCGTTGCCGGTGCGCACCGGGGCAGACGTCTGAAGGTGGCTGCCGGCACGGCAGTGCGTCCCACGTCGGAGAGGGTGCGCGAGGCGGTGTTCGACGCGCTGGGACCGGTTGGGGGATCGTGCGTTCTCGACATGTTCGCGGGCACCGGGGCCATGGGCCTCGAAGCCCTATCGCGAGGAGCCGCGTCGTGCGTCTTCGTCGAGAACGATCCCGCTGTGGCCGCCACACTGAAAGAGAACATCGCCGCCCTGGGTTATCAGGCGGAGGCCCGAGTGCTTCAACTGCCCTACGAGAAAGCTTTGCTCGGTTTGAGCGACCGGGAAGACGGCTTTGATTTGCTCTTTGTCGACCCTCCCTATAGAATTCTTCCGGCAGTCGAAGTGGTGTTGAAGCCGCTGTTGCCGTCTCTCTTGGCAGACGACGGTGTCGTTGTTGTGGAGGGCAGCAGGAAGACCCGTGTAGACTTGGGCCGGACCCCGGTCTTCGACCGGACGTACGGCGACACGAGGATCACCATGATCGCGATGAGGAGGGGTGCCCGGTGAAGATCGCCCTGTGTCCCGGCACGTACGACCCGGTGACTATCGGCCATATCGACGTCATCACGCGGTGTAGCACCATCTTCGACCAGGTGGTGGTGGCGGTCGTCGACGATTCTTTTCGCAAGACGGTGCTCTTCCCTTGTGCCGATAGGGTGTACTTTGTAGAGGAATCGACCAAGCATCTGCCGAACGTCAGAGTCACCATCATGAAAGGCTTGGTGGTCGAACTGGCAAGAGAAGTGGGGGCGAGCGTCTTGGTAAAAGGCCTGCGGGCCTTCGCCGATTTCGAGTACGAGTTCCAGATGGCTCAACTCAACCGCAAACTGGACCCTGAACTGGAGACGATGTACCTTATGGCTTCAGCCGAACATGTGTTCTTGAGTTCGAGCGGAGTGAAGGAGATCGCGAGATACGGCGGTTGTGTGAGTGATCTGGTACCCGAGATCGTCAAGCGCCGTTTCGCCGAAATGTATGGAAATGCGGAGGGCTAAGTAATGGACGTTCTCGTTCTGATCGATAAACTGGATGATCTGGTCCACAGCGCTAGCACCTTCCCCATGACCGACAAGGTGATGATCGATCGGGATGAGATCTACGACTTGCTCGATCAGATGCGTGCGACCATCCCCGAAGAGATCAAACAGGCTCGTTGGATCGTCAAGGAGCGCCAGGAGATGCTCCAAGAGGCCAAGGAAGAAGCGGAGCGCATCCTTGCTGAGGGTAGGGATGAGGCGCAAAGACTGGCCAGCGAGCAGGAAGTGGTCAAGCGCGCCCAGCGCCAATCGGAGGAGATAGTCCGCGAGGCCGAAGCGCGCGAGCGGGAGATCCGCCTGGGTGCGGAAGACTATGCCGACCAGATCCTCAAGACGCTCGAGACCAACCTGGACAAGTTCCTGGCCGCCGTGCAGCGGGGACGGGAGCGTCTCCAGAGCGGGCAATCGGGCGAGATGATGTAAGGGCCCTTGTCGGGCTTTTCTGCGGCGACTCCCCTCCAGTGGCATACCTCGACCTGAGCGACCTCGGTCTGCGGACCGGAGACCATCACGAGCGCACCTATGCCCTCGACCTGGCCCCCATCGTCCTGGGAGGCTCGGAGTACGAAGTCCTGCTCCCCGACGGTGTCTTCGTAGTGGTCGACAGGGTGGCGGGGGGATTCTTGGTCACGTTGTCGGCGGACGCGCAAGTATACGGGCCGTGCGCCCGATGCCTTGGCGAGGTGAAGACCGTCGTGCGCGCGGAGCAGCAGGAATTCGCCCCCACGGCGCGCGACGGGTGGGAGGGATCGGAGTTGAGCGACTTCATCAACGAGTTTGTAGTGGACGTCGCGGGGCTTGCCCGTGAAGCGGTGATCCTTGCGTTACCCGCACAGGTAGTCTGCTCCGCGGAGTGCCGGGGTCTGTGCCCGCAGTGCGGACGGGATCTCAATCTGGGGGAGTGCGGTTGCGCCCCGCAGGACACCGATGGACGCTGGGCGAAACTCAAGGATCTGCACCTGGACGACAGCACGGGCTCTTGAAATATCAAGGCTGATGGGGTACAAACACCAGGTTTCCCCACTGGTTTAGAGAGAGGCAGAATATGGCCGTCCCAAAGAGAAAGACTTCGCGGCAGCGCAGAGACACTCGGCGCGCGACCCATGCCGGTACCGCCCCGACTGTCAGCGAGTGCCCGCATTGCCATAGCCCGAAGGCTCCACATCGAGTGTGCCCGAACTGCGGCATGTATAACGGCCGCCAGGTCGTGCAGGTAGAGGAGTAAACGCGAGCGTCGTATAGAGCGAGCGCGCCTGGTCGCAGGAAGCTGGTAAGTGATGCAGATCGTCGTGCAAGAGGGTGAGGTCCAGATCAGCCTGATGCAGCCCATCCAGGCTCCGGACGAGAGTCTGCGCACCAACACGGTCCACAGTATCTCCGGACCGGTGAAGGTCTACTACCGCGATCACGAGATAATCCGCATCGAGGCTCGCGACGGGAACCTGGAGATCCTGCCCGCCGCCGTCGGCGGCATAACGTGGATCTCGAAAGGGCGCCGCTATCAGCTGAAAGTCGGCGGCCAGGATTGATGCGGACCGCATCATCGATGTCTTGCCAGAAGGAATCCGTGACGGCCGGCATTGGATCCGCCAAAATCTGAGTTGTTTGTTGAGGGACGCTGCCTGCCGGGCGGCGTTCTTTGCTAGAGGGGCCCTTCGCCCCGTCTGTGATACTGGTACAGAAGAACGCCGAAGCGAGGAGGAGTGATGGCGCTGGTAGACCCGGCCAAGATCAGGAACGTGGCGGTGGTGGGTCACCGCGGAGCGGGCAAGACTTCACTAGTGGAGGCTCTGCTCTTCACTTCTGGGGCCAAGAACCGTCTGGGCTCGGTCATGGATGGGACCACCGCCATGGACCACGACGAGGACGAGATCAAGCGGCAGATGACCATCTCCGCCGGTCTGGCCCACGTCGAGTGGGCGCAACACAAGATCAATGTCGTCGATACCCCCGGGGAAGCCTCTTTCATCAACGAGTCCCTGGGCACGCTACCGGTGGTCGAGGCCGCCTTGGTGGTGGTGAACGCGGTCACCAAGGTGGAGGTGCAGACCGAGAAGACGTGGAAACGCGCCAAGGACATCGGTGTATCGCGGGTCGTCGCCGTCAATATGATGGACCGGGAGCGCGCCGATTTCGGAGAGGCTCTGGAGGCTATCAAGAGTCGTTTTGGCGACGAAGCGGTAGCCGTGGCCCTGCCTATCGGTCAAGAGGCCGGTTTCAACGGTGTCGTCGACCTGGTCTCCCTCAAGGCGTACACGTATGCCGCGGGAGCCGCCAAGGGTACTGAGGGCCCGGTCCCCGACGACATGAAGGACGCTGTGGCCGAGGCTCGGGAGACTCTGGTCGACCGCGTAGCCGAGTCTGACGACGCGCTGCTCGAGAAATATCTGGAGGGCGCTGAACTCACGCAGGATGAGATTACAACCGCCCTCAAGGCGGCCGTGAGATCGGGCGCAGTGAGCCCGGTGATGCCCGTGTGCGCCACGAAGAGCATCGGGACCGACCGGCTGCTCGATCTTCTGCTACTTGCGCCGTCGCCTCTCGAAAAGGGCGAGCGCGTCGCTCTGGAAGGGGCCAGTGGCACCGACGAAGTCCGGCTTGCCACCGACGACAAGGCGCCGACGGTGCTCTTCGTCTTCAAGACCATCTACGACCAATTCTCGGGGCGCGTCAACCTCGTGCGCCTGTTCTCGGGCAAGATCGCGACCGACAGCCAGCTGGTCAACGATCGCACGGGTGAGAAGGAACGCACCGGCAACATCCTGTTGATGCAGGGCAAGGACACCAAGCCGATCGAAGAGGCGGGGGCCGGCGATATCGTTGCCCTCGCCAAGCTCAAGGAGACCGGCACCGGTGACACGCTCTCCGATCCGGCTCGCCCTGTGCGGCTGCCGCGCTACGAGTTCCCCCCACCGGCGATCTCTTTTGCCATCACCCCCAAGACCAGGGGCGACGACGAGAAGGTCAGCAACGGTCTGAAACGTCTGTCGGAAGAAGACCCCGCCATGGAGCTCCGGTTCGATCCGCAGACCAAAGAGATGATCATCTCGGGCACCAGCCAGGTGCACGTCGAGGTGATCCTCGACAAGCTCAAGAGGCGTTTTGGCGTGGAAGTCGACCTGCATCCGCCGCAGGTGCCGTACCGCGAGACCATCCGCAAGAAAGCAAATGCCCAGGGAAGGCACAAGAAGCAGACCGGCGGCCGCGGTCAGTTCGGCGATTGTTGGATAGAGATCGAGCCCAGGCCCAGGGGCGAGGGCTACGAGTTCGAAGACGCTATCTTCGGCGGTTCCATACCGCGTAACTTCATCCCCGCGGTGGAGAAGGGCATCGTGGAGGCCATGGAGCACGGCGTAATAGCCGGGTATCCGGTGGTCGACGTCAAGGTGAAGCTGTACGACGGCTCCTATCACACGGTCGACTCGTCGGAACTGGCTTTCAAACTGGCCGGCTCGCTCGCGTTGAACAAGGCCATGACCGAGGCCATGCCTGTGCTGCTCGAGCCGGTCATGAACGTGGAGGTCGTCGCCCCCGAGGAGAACATGGGCGACATCATGGGAGACCTCTCGAGCCGCCGGGGGCGGCCGCAAGGCGGCGAGACTATGGGGGAGATGCAGATCATACGGGCGCAGGTCCCGCTGGCCGAGATGCTCACCTATGCGCCGCAGTTGCGGTCGATGACCGCCGGGCGGGGATCGTTCACTTTGGAGTTCGATCACTACGAGGAAGTGCCCGCGCAGCTCACTGAGAAGATAGTGGCGGAGGTCAAGGCTCGAAAGGCAGGTGATTCGTAACATGAAGAAGTGGCGTTGCGTTGTCTGTGACTACATCTATGACCCGGCCGTTGGCGATCCCTCCCAGGACGTGGCTCCGGGGACGGCTTTTGAAGACCTGCCCGAAGACTGGGTGTGCCCGGACTGCGGGGTCGGCGTAGAAGACTTCGAGCCGGTGGAGGAGTAAGCGCACCGGACTTCGTTTGCGCGACAATGCGATGAGTATTTGCGTGCCGGCGGCCCCTCGGGGCCGCCGGTTCTCGTTGGGACTCCGGTCGACAGTTCGCGCCACAGACCACGTTTTGGCTAAAGGAAGTGAGCCTGACTCTCGATAACCAGGGCAGGATGGTTGCAATGAATGTTGTATAATTGAGTACATGCAACCTTCGCCCTTTTTGGAGGGGAGTTGGACGAAGCCAGGCCACGGCGGGTGAGCGATATGCTGCGGGAGGGGTTCGACGGTTTCTCCCGATCGCAGAAGGCCATAGCCCGCTACATCATCGACCACCTCGAAGAGGTCGGTTATCTGAGTGCGGAGGAACTTGGGCAGCAGGGAAACACGTCCAGCTCCACCGTAGTGCGCTTTGCTCAATCACTCGGGTTTGCGGGGTATCCAGAACTACAGAAGGCCGCGCGCGACGAATACCGGCTGGGAGCGACCGCTCGACCCGTCGTTCACGACGACCAACTGGGGTTCTCCATCGAAGAGGACATCCTCACGCGGTCGCTCAAGACCGATGCGGTGAGTCTTGAAGAGACCATCAGCAAGAACACCCTTGAAAGGTTCAATCAAGCTTGGCAGATGCTGGCGGGCGCTTCGCAAGTGCTGGCCGTGGGTCTGCACGAAGCCTCCGTCGTCGCCGAGCGTGCCGCCTACATCCTGGAGCTGCTGGGAATCCCCTGTGCGGCCGTGACCGACAGCTCTGAGTCGAACGTCGCTCGTCTCGTGCGGTTGGGCCCCGGAAGCGTCCTCATGGCGATAGGGTTCCGAAGGGCTCATTCAGCGACGGTCTCCTTTGCCACACAGGCTGTGAGCCAGGGCGCGGAGGTGATCATCGTCACCGACAACTCGCTGTCTGAGCTCGCGGGCAAGGGTACGGTGACTCTGTATGCCGACATAGACTCGACTTTCTTCGCCCATTCGGTGGTGGGAGCCATGAGTCTCGTGAGCGCTCTTGGAGCCGCTATCTACAGCAAAGACCGCGATCTGTACGACTCCCGCGTGAGAGCAGTGCGCGAGAGCGCTCCGGAGTCGGGATGGTTGCGCTGAGCGCGGAGGTGGGTCTGCGGCGGAGCCCCGTCGTTGAAGGCGTCCGGAGCCTCAGCTAAACTCTCACAGCAGTAGAGAGCAGGGAGATCAAGGCACCGGGCAGGTGCTCCAGCGGAGGGTTGCAAGATGTCGGGTCATTCCAAGTGGGCGGGGATCAAGCACAAGAAGGCACTTGTCGACGCCAAGAAAGGCAAGCTGTTCGGCAAGCTGGCCCGAGCCATCACGGTCGCGGCCAGAGAGGGCGGCGGCGATCCCGACCACAATGCGACCCTGGCTCAGGCCATCGTCAAGGCCAAAGACGCCAATATGCCGAACGACAACATCGACCGGGCCATCAAGAAGGGCACCGGTGCGGGGGCGGACGGCGAGGCGTATCAGCACCTCACGTATGAGGGCTACGGGCCCAATGGTGTTGCCGTGTATCTCACCGTCCTTACCGACAACAAGAACCGTACAGCCGCCGATGTCAGGTATGCCTTCGACCGCGTGGGCGGCAAGTTGGGTACCGACGGCTCTGTGAGTTGGATCTTCGAACGCAAAGGGGTGGTCTTCGTCGATGCAGCGGGAGTGGACGAAGATGATTTCATGATGGCGGCGATCGACGCCGGCGCCGAGGATGTCGTCTCCGAAGGCGATATCTACGAGATACGGTGCGATCCGGCCGACTTCATGAGCGTGCGCGATGGCCTGGAAGCCGCGGGGTTCAAGTATTCGTCGGCCGAGATCACCATGATCCCCAAGAACACAGTGGCGCTTGGGGAGTCCGACGCACGCAAGACTCTACGGCTGCTGGACTCTCTCGAAGACAACGACGATGTGCAAGAGGTGTATGCCAACTTCGACATCCCCGACGAGGTCATGGAAGCCTTGGAGGGGTGAGAGTGAGCCTGTCCGCATGAACGGAGCGGCCGGCCGGGTTATCTTGGGCATAGACCCGGGGACGGCCTCCACCGGTTTCGGGGTCATCACTGTCGAGGGTAATCGCATGCGCGCCGTGGACTACGGCGTGGTGAGCACAGCGGCGGGACTGAGGCCCGAGAGCCGTTTGGAGCAGATCTTCTCGGAAGTGCGCGAGATCCTGGAAAGGCATCATCCTGACGCCACTGCCATCGAATCGCTGTTCTTCAACGTGAACGTGAGAACGGCTCTGGCCGTCGGCCAGGCGAGGGGCGTCACGTTGCTGGCCTGCTCGCAGGCGGGCTGCGAGGTGTTCGAATACACGCCGCAGCAGATCAAGCAGGCCGTGGCCGGGTATGGCAAGGCGGGCAAGGAGCAGGTCATGGACATGGTCCGCGTACTGCTCGGGCTGGCCGAGGTGCCCCGTCCCGACCACGCGGCCGATGCCCTGGGTGTCGCTATCTGTCATGCGAACTGCTGGGGGATGCACGAACGCGTGGCGCGAAGCGAGGCCACAGCCGCGGCAAGGCGGAGATCGCGATGATCGAGCGGGTGAGAGGTACGGTGGCCGCCAAGACCGCCGAGGGCGTGGTGCTCGATGTGGGCGGAATGGGTTTCATGCTCGATGTCTCGGCAGTCACGTTGCGCGATGTGCCCGCGATAGGCGAAGAGGCGGCGCTGTATGCATACCTGCACGTGCGCGAGGAGGCCTTGCAGCTGTTCGGCTTCTCCACTGAGGAAGAGCGGGAGTTGTTCCGCATGCTTCTCGGTGTCAGTAAGATCGGGCCGAAGCTGGCCCTGGCGGCCCTTTCCGTGCGGCGGGCGCCGGATCTCAAGAGAGCGCTTGCGGCCGGCGACGTGGCGCTCTTCTCGTCTGTGCCGGGCATAGGGAAGAAGACGGCTGAGAGGATCATCCTCGAACTGCGAGAGAAGATGGGGGAGGCCGGACTGGCCGTTGCAGGCAAGGGGCCGGGTCCTGTCCCCGTGGAGGAGGGGTCGCTGCCGTTGGCGAGGGCGGCCCTGGTGGAGTTGGGCTATAGCGTGCTAGAAGCCGACAAGCTCCTCACGCGGCTCGACTCCGAGTTGCCTGTGGAGGAACTTGTACGCCGGGCTCTCAACCAGAGAGTGTGAGGGTTTGAGCAAGCTGCCGGGCACTACTGTCTAGATCAAGACGAGGATACGTGGGGATGCAAGACGAGGAGAGATTGGCCGACCCGGAGGAAGCTCCACTGGAGCAGGATCTCGAACGGACGCTACGTCCGAGGTCGTTGGGCGCCTTCGTGGGTCAGCCGGTGCTTCGTGAGCAATTGCAGATCTTCATCGAAGCGGCGACCTCCCGGGGCGAGCCACTCGACCACGTACTCCTCGCCGGCCCGCCCGGTCTGGGAAAGACCACGCTTGCGAACATCATCGCTCAGGAGATGCGGGTCAACATCGTCACCACGTCCGGACCGGCTCTCGAGCGCAAGGCCGATATGGCCGCCATCCTCACTCACTTGCAGGAGGGGGATGTTCTCTTCATCGACGAGATCCACCGGCTCAATCGATCTATCGAAGAGATCCTGTACCCGGCCATGGAAGACTTCGAGATCGACATCGTCATCGGCCAGGGACCCAGTGCGCGGACCATCCGGCTGGAGCTGCCTCACTTCACCCTCATAGGAGCCACCACGCGGAGTGGGCTCATCACCACTCCGTTGCGCGATCGCTTCGGTTTTTCCCATCGTCTCGACTACTACTCCACGGAAGACCTGGCGCGCATCGTGGTGCGTTCTGCCGAGATCCTGGAGGTGGCGATCGACGAGGAGGGCGCGCACGATCTGGCGCTGCGCTCACGTGGCACCCCGCGCATCGCCAACCGTCTTCTTCGCCGGGTGCGTGACTACGCCCAAGTGCGTCACCAGGGCATAATCACAGGCGCCATAGCGCTCGAGGCGCTGCGTCTTTTCGAGGTGGACGACGAAGGGCTCGACCGTGTCGACCGCGAGATCCTCAACCTCATACTCCACAAGTTCGACGGTGGGCCGGTGGGCCTCTCCACTCTGGCCGTCGCCATAGGCGAAGAGGCCGACACCATCGAAGACGTATACGAGCCCTTTCTGCTCCAGCGCGGGTTTCTCATGCGCACGCCCAGAGGCCGCGTGGTCACACGTCTCGGCTACGAGCACTGTGGGGTGGTCCCGCCTGCCGCCGAGGGCCGGGCGCCGGCCGATACCCTCTTCACCTAGACCCAGGATGCCGGCGGATCAGTCATGAAGTTGCTCCTTCACATCTGTTGTGGCCCCTGCGCCAGCGCCACCATCCCCTGGTGGACGGACAAGGGGGATGAGGTGGTGGGTTTCTTCTACAACCCGAACATCCACCCCCTGCTCGAATACCGCAGGAGGCTCGTCGGGACCCGCGACGTCTGCGGCATACAGGGCGCCGAACTGGTGGAGGATCTGGCCTATGACCCCGAGGCGTGGTTCTCGAGTGTCAGCGGCGGTCGGGCTCCTCGTTGCACCAACTGTGTGGGTGATCGTCTGCAGCGCACGGCCCAGGAAGCTCTCGCCCAAGGGTGCGAGGCGTTTTCGACGACGCTCTCCATAAGTCGCTGGCAGGATCATGAGGCCATCAAAGACGAGGGAGCGAAAGCCGCTGAACTGCATGGAGTCCGGTTCGTTTACGAGGATCTCCGCCATCTCTACGCAGAATCGTGCCGCCTCAGCCGGCAGTGGGGCATCTACCGTCAGAAGTACTGTGGGTGCCTGGTATCCGAGTGGGAGAGGTATCGCAAGTCGTGCTCATAGAGGAGCTCGATGTCCCCGTCCCCGAACGGCTGATCGCGCAGCGCCCCGTAGAACCCCGGGATTCCTGCCGGCTTCTCCACTTGGCGGCGGATGGAAGCCTGAAGCACAAAGTGTTCTCCGATCTCCCCGATCTTCTGCGTCCAGGGGATCTGCTCGTGTTCAACGACTCCCGCGTGTTGCCGGCGCGGGTCATGGCGCGCAAGCCGACGGGGGCGACCATCGAGGTGCTCTTTCTGCGGCCCTTGGCGGCTCCCGAGGGAGAGTCGGCTGCTGATGGCGCGATCGGGCCGGGGGGCGAGACATGGGAGGCGCTCGCGCGTCCGTCTCATAGGCTGCGGCCGGGGGGCGAGCTCGTGCTTCCCGGCGGCGAACGGGTGCGGCTGACCGAGTCGCTGGGAGGGGGCCGGTGGGCCGTGTCGGCCCCGGAGAGTCTCTCTCTGGTCGCCGCCATGGAAGAGCACGGGCTTTTACCATTGCCGCCCTATATCAAGAGCTACCCCGAGGAGCCCTCCAGCTATCAGACCGTCTATGCTTCTGAACCAGGCTCCGCGGCGGCGCCGACCGCGGGGCTGCATTTCACACCGGAGCTCATGGCCCGGCTCGCCGACGTTGGGGTCAGATCGGCGTTCGTCACCCTTCATGTGGGACTCGACACGTTCCTGCCGATCCGGGAGGAAGTGGTAGAAGAGCATGTCATCCACACAGAAACGTATAGCGTGACTCAGGAGGCCGTGCGGGC
>DAIRFC010000010.1:38399-41559 GCA_036795215.1 Actinomycetota bacterium
CGGTGGAGGCGACCGACGGCGGGGCCCGCGCCGGGTTGCTCGAGACTCCGCATGGCACGGTACGGACGCCGTGCTTCATGCCCGTGGGAACCAAGGGTACGGTCAAGGCCATTCTGCCTGAGAGGCTGCGCGCCCTGGGGGCACAGATCGTTCTTGCCAACACCTACCACTTGTCGCTCCGGCCCGGCAGCGACGCGGTACGCCGCCTGGGTGGGTTGCACCGGTTCATGCAGTGGGACGGCCCCATCCTCACCGACAGCGGGGGATACCAGGTCTTCAGCCTCCGCGACACCGCCCGGGTCGATGACGGCGGAGTGGAGTTCCACTCCATCTACGACGGCTCCAAGCAGCTCTTCACGCCCGAGCGGGCCATGGCCGAACAGGCTGCTCTGGGAGCCGACTTCGTGATGTGCTTCGATCAGTGCCCTCCGGGGACCGCGAACGAGGCCGAGGTGGCCGAGGCTGTCAGGCGCACGACACTGTGGGCCGAACGCTGCAAGCGCGCCCATCAGGAGCGGGAAGGCACCGGCACCGACGGGCCGCAGATGCTTCTGGGCATCGTGCAGGGTGGCGTGATTCCCAGCCTTCGGAGTCAGAGCGTGGAGGCGTTGCTCGAGATCGGGTTTCCCGGTTACGCCATCGGTGGTCTCACGGTGGGCGAAGACCGCCAGGCCATGTTGGAGACGACCGCGTTCGTGACGGGTCTGCTTCCGGCCGATCGCATCCGGTACTTCATGGGCATCGGTGATCCTGAGGGGTTGCTGGAGGTGGTGGGGCGGGGAGTGGACATCTTCGACTGTGTGCTACCCACCCGTACGGCGCGTATGGGGACGGCTTTCACCCCGGAGGGCCGGTTGAACCTGCGTAACAGCGCTCACGCGCTTTCAAACGAGCCTCTGGAAGAGGGATGTCCGTGCACGGCGTGTTCCGGTTTCTCACGAGGCGCCATCAGACACTTCGTCATGCAGAAGGAGATCCTGGGTCTGGCGCTCCTCACCGAACACAATCTCACCTACCTCACCAGGCTCATGGCTGCTGCTCGGGAGGCCATCATGGAAGGTCGCTGGGATGTTTTCCGCAGCAGGGTAACCGCTGCGTGGTAACATAATCGGTCGCGTACTAAGACTCCGCCGCCGCCCGCGGCAGGCGGGCGGGAAGCTACAAGGAGGACAATTGGGCAGCTCATCCTGGATGTTGATCATCTACGTGGTGGCCTTCATCGCTATCTTCTACTTCATGGCGATACGGCCGCAGCAAAGACAGAGAAGAGCACACGCGGCTTTGCTCTCCTCACTCAAGAAGGGCGACACGATCGTGACGTCCGCAGGCATTTACGGCAAGGTGAAGCGGGTCGAGGAGAGCCTGGTGGTGGTCGAGGTCGCGAAGGGCGTCAGCATGAAGATCGCCCGCCGTGCCGTCGTAGAGATCATCAGAGAGGGCGCCGAGGTCAAGGCAGTGGCTCCCGAGGGCACGAAGGGCAAGAAAGCCCCCGCCGAGATCGAAGACTCTGTGTCTGAGGACTACGAATCCGAAGCCTCCGAAGTGGTCGACGAATCCGAGGAGGATTCTGAGAATAGTGGGTCATAGAACGAGGTCGGCTCGTTCTGCCGTCTTGGGTCGGGAAGCGGGGGGTGCTCCGGGTCACGTTGACAGCGTTGCTTGGTTGGCCTATGCTCGTTCCTTACGGCTACCAGACCGGCGATCTTGTGGCCGAACAATCCGAAACTGAACCGTTCCTTAGGAAGGTGCGTCCTTGTCCAGAATTCAGCGTGACGCCGGGATACTCGTGCTCGTGGCGATACTGTTGGGTGTATGCGCCTACTTCGCGTTCCCGCTTTCGAAGACGAATCTAGGCCTTGATCTGCAGGGAGGGCTTGCGGTCCTTCTACAGGCTCCCGAAGGCACGGAAGACGCGGACATCGATAGCGCCCTGGACATCATCCAGAAGCGCGTGAACAAGCTGGGCGTGGCCGAGCCGGAGATCCAGCGCCAAGGGGACGACAAGATCTCGGTGCAACTCCCGGGCATCGACAACCCCGAAGAAGCTCTGGAGATCATCGGAAAGACGGCAGTCCTCGAATTCCATGAAGTCAGCGACTTTGGGACCGCCTACAGAACCGAGGCCGAAGCTCTGGCGGCCGCCGGGGTCACATCCGAGCTCGAACTCGACGCTCTCGAGGGATATCACAACATCCTGCATTGGACTGTGGAGGGTGGCAATATCTCCGACCAGTGGTACCACGTGACGAAGGAACCGCAGCTGACCGGCGCCATGCTGCAGGACGCGCAGACCGGTTTCGACCAGTACAACAACCCCAAAGTCGACATGCAGTTCAAGGACGAGGGGGCCGACATCTTCGGCGACATCACCACGAGGATGGCCGATACCTCGGCCATCACGGGCGTCGACCAGCGTCTTGCCATAGTCTTGGATGGGGAGGTCTCGTCCGCGCCGCGCGTGTTGGAGCCCATCGAGGGGGGCAACGCCGAGATCACGGGCAAGTTCACCATGGACGAAGCGAGGAACTTGGCCCTGGTGCTTCAGACGGGTGCGTTGCCGGTCGAGTTGACCGCGGCGAGCAAGAACACCGTCGGCGCCACGTTGGGCAAAGCAGCCCTCAACCAGGCACTCATCGCAGGCGCCATCGGCCTGTTGCTCATCATGGTCTTCATGATCGCCTACTACAGGCTGCTGGGAGTGGTAGCGAGCATCGCTCTCATCGTCTACAGCATCATCTTCATAGGGATCCTGAATATGATCGGGGTCACTATGACCCTGCCGGGCATCGCCGGCATGGTCCTCACCTTGGGCATGGCGGTGGACGCCAACGTCCTCATCTTTGCGAGGATGAGAGACGAGGTGGCGGCCGGGAAGACCGTCGGGGCCGCCACCAGCGCGGGCTTTCGCAAGGCATTCCGTGCGGTGTTCGACTGCAACATGACCACCATCATCACCGCCATCATCCTGTTCTGGGCGGCAACGGGGGGTGTCAAGGGGTTCGCCCTCACACTCGGCATCGGGGTGGCCCTGTCGTTCTTGACGGCCGTCCTTGTCACGCGTTCCATGCTGAGCCTTCTGAGTGGCTGGCGGCCCTTCCGTAACCTTAGGTTGCTGGGTCTTCGCGTTCCAAAGACTAATGCTCTTTCGATGGATGAAGGG
>DAIRFC010000101.1:0-7090 GCA_036795215.1 Actinomycetota bacterium
GAGTTCATCTGGCGGGCGCAGACCGACGTGACGCTGGAGCAGATCTTCACCGGCAAGCCCTATCCCATCAAGGGCATGTGGGTGCAGGCCTGCAACCTGGTGGGCGGCATCGGGTACGACCCGAAGCGCTGGGTGAAGGCCCTCAAGAAGCTCGACTTCGTGTGCGTGGTCGACACCTTCATGACCCCCACCGCCGAGCTGGCCGACATCGTGCTGCCGGCGGCCACCTTCTTGGAGAAGGACGGCATCCGCAGTTGGTGGACGCCCCTCGAGAGCATCGTGAAGGCCATGGAGGTGGAGGGCTGCAGGCCCGACAACGAGATCAACTTCGAGCTGGCACGGCGCTTCAACCCCGACATCAAGTGGAACAACCTGCACGAACTGCTGGACGAGATCGTGAGCCCCTCGGGCATGACGTTCGATGAACTGGCCAAGAAGGGCTGGGAACTCCCGCCCGACGGCAACCCGAGCGCGCCGTATCACCGCCACGAGCGCGGTCTGCTGCGCCCCGACGGCAAGCCCGGCTTCAAGACTCCCTCCGGAAAGATGGAACTGTACTCCGTGCTCCGCGAGCGCTGGGGGTTCGAGCCGCTGCCGCATCATGAAGAGCCACCGTTCAGCCCGGTGGCGAGCCCGGAGTTGTATGAGCAGTACCCGCTCATCCTCACCACGGGGCGGCGGTCGCCCGTGTACTTCAACTCCGAGCACCGAAACATCCCCTGGCTGCGCGAGGCCGATCCCGACCCGGTGGTGGAGCTGCATCCCGAGACCGGGGCCGCTCTCGGCATCGGCAACGGCGAATGGGTGTGGATAGAGAACATGTTCGGCAAAGCGCGGCTGAAGGCCAAGCTCACCCCCATCGTGCCGCGCTGGCTGGCGTCGGCCACTCACGGCTGGTGGTATCCGGAGCAGGAGGGTGCCGAACCGTCGCTGCGCGGCGTGTGGGATTCGAGCACCAACCAGCTGCTGCCCATGGGCTACCAGGGCAAAGACGGTCTGGGGACGCATGCCAAGTGCACGCTCTGCAAGGTCTATCGGGCTCACAACGCGCCCCCCGGCGCGTACGCGCTGCCTGAGGGCGGCGTGATCGGGGGCACCATTCGGGCCGGTTCCACGGGCCACGGTCCTGCGCCCGGCCATGCCCCGGCGGCAAGCCGCGGAGCAGCGCCGCGCACGGAAAAGGAGGCCTGATATGGCCGCCAAGCGCAAAGCCAAGGCCCCCGAGAACGGCCTGCTCATCGACTACGAGTACTGCACCGGCTGCTACGCCTGCCAGGTGGCCTGCCAGCAGGAGCACCACTGGCCGGCCGGCATGGGCGGAATCCGGGTGCAGGAGATAGTGCAGAACCTGCCCAACGACAAGTCTTACCTGGCCTACATACCGTTCCCGACGGAGCTCTGCGTGCTCTGTGCGGCCCGTACCCGCAAGGGACTGCAGCCCGCCTGTGTGCAACATTGCATGGCCGCCTGCATGAAATACGGCCGCATAGAAGACCTGGCCAAGGAGATCACCAAGCCGCGCATGGTGCTCTGGGCGCCGCGGGGGTAGTCCTCGCACGGTAGCTTCGCGCGACACTTCGTCGTAGGCCGCACCATGCCCGGACCGGCCGCTCCCAGACGTGCGTTATACTGCATACAGTATTGCGACCGCTCACTGCGGCACTGGTTTGACAGAGCGTAATACTTGCGATAGTATAACGCAGCCTGCCAAACTCCCATGAGGTCCGATATGACCGCAGCCGGCTCTTCATCTCTGGCCACTGAGGCCGCCGTCGAGGGCGCCGCGCGCGCAGAGACCGGTGCTCCGACCGGGGTCCAGAGGGTCCGCACCACCCTGCAGGGACTGACGGCGTCAGCGCGCTTCAGGATGACCGTCGCCGTTCTGCTGGCGCTCCTCGTCGTCCTGTTCGTCACGTCCTTCCTGATCGGCAGGTACGACATATCCGTCCGCACCGTCGTCGACATCTTCCTGGCGGAGGTGTTCGACATCGGGCAGTATTGGGAGGACACCCTGGGCGTGGTAGTTCTTGGTGTGCGCGCTCCGCGCATCATCCTCGCCATCCTCGTTGGTGGCGCCCTGGCGGTCGCGGGCGCCTCCTACCAGACCCTCTTCAAGAATCCCCTCGTCTCACCGGACATTCTCGGCGTCTCGGCGGGGGCCGGTTTCGGGGCGGCTCTGGCCATGATCAACGAGGCGAACTGGGCGGTCATCCAGGCTTCAGCCTTCGTGTTCGGTCTGATAGCCGTCGTCATCGCGTACGGCATCGCCAATCTCTTCGGGGGGAGATCCATCACAGTGCTCATTCTGGGCGGCATCGTGGTGTCCAGCCTCTTCCAGGCCATGCTGTCCATCGTAAAGACCCTGGCCGACACCGAGAACCAACTGCCCTCCATCACCTTCTGGCTCATGGGCAGCCTGGGCCGGGGAGTCAACCGGGACGTGTTGTTCATGCTGCCTGCGTTGGGGATATCCCTGGCGGCGCTGTTCCTCTTCCGTCACCACATCAATGCGCTCGCCGCCGGCGAGGACGAAGCCCGGACCATGGGAGTGAACGTGACTCTCGTCAAAGGGGTCGTCGTTGCCGCTTCCACCCTCATGACCGTATGCGCCGTCAGCATCTGCGGCATCGTCGGATGGGTAGGTCTGGTCATCCCGCACCTGGCGCGCATGCTGGCCGGAGCGAACTACGCGAGGATCATGACGGTCTCGTTCCTGCTCGGCGGCCTCTTCCTTCTTTGCGTCGACGACATCGTGCGGGGGGTCCCGAAGGTCGAGGTCCCCCTCGGAGTGCTGACCGCCATCATCGGCACGCCCATTTTCGCGGCCCTGCTCCCCAGGCTGAGGAGGGGCTGGACCTGATGCTGAGCGTGGAGAACCTGCAGTTCAGCTACGTCAAAGACCAGATGGTGCTCAAGGACGTCTCGTTCGGTCTCGGCGCCCATGACGTGCTCTGTCTGCTGGGGCCGAACGGGACGGGCAAGACGACGCTTCTGCGCTGTCTACTGGGGCTCCACCGGCCCACGGGCGGGCGCATCTTTTTGGACGGTCGGGACGTGACCGAGGTGTCTCCGCGCGCCAGGGCCAAGTACATGGCTTACGTGCCGCAGGCCTCATCGGTCGCCTTCCCCTACGAGGCCGAGGAGATCGTTCACATGGGGCGCGTCGCCCACCTGAGGGTCGGGGCGAGTCCCAGCAAGAACGACCGGGCGGTCTGCCGGGAGGCGATGGAGGTTCTGGGCATCTCCCATCTGCGCACCAAGATGTTCAACCGCCTGAGCGGGGGAGAGCGCCAGATGGTGCTGGTGGCGCGGGCCATGGCGCAACAGGCCGGCGTCCTGGCCATGGACGAGCCCACCGCCAACCTCGACTACGGCAACCAGGTCAAGATCCTGAGGCTGGTGCATCACCTGTCCGAGCAGGGCTACTCCATCCTCCTGGTGACCCACTTCCCCGACCACGCCTTCCTCGCCTGCAACCAGGTGGTGTTGATGAAGGACGGGGTGGTGAAGGCCAGAGGCAGCCCCGAAGCTGTGGTCACCTCGGAGAGTCTGACCAGTCTCTATGGGACGGAGGTGTCGGTCACCGAGACGACGCTCTGCGACTGCGGCATGAGCGCGAGAGTGTGCGTGCCTCTCGTCAGAAACGGCAACAACGGAAAGGGTCCGTGATGAAGAAGCGAATCTGGGTGTTCTCACTACTGTTGGCGCTCCTGGCCGCCACGGCGCTGTTGGCGGCAGGGTGCGGGGAAGACGTCTCGGCTCAGACGACGGCACAGTCGGTCTCGACGACAGCGCCGGCCGTCTCCACGACCGCGGCCCCGGCGCAGCCGGCGACCACGGAGGCCGTCGGCGCCACGGAGGCCGTCGCGATTACCGCGGCCGCGCCGGCGACAAAGACCGTCACCGACATGGCCGGCAGACAAGTCACGCTTCCCGCCGAGGTCGAGAGCGTGGCGACTTTCGGCGCCATCGGCGTGCTCAACACCATGGTGGAGACCGTGGCCTCCGGCGCCAAGATCGTGAACCAGATGTCGGCCCGGTTCACCAAGGGCGATCAGTGGAAGTACCAGTACGTGTTCGCCCCCCAGATCGCCGACGGGCCGGTGCTTGAGAACGCCGACGGAGAGATCCAGATAGAGACCGTTCTCGAGACCGCACCGGACCTCTGCCTCTGCATGAGCAAGGAGATCCTGCCCGTTCTCGAGGGCAAGGGCCTGAACGTGCTCTACGTGGAATGGAAGACCTTGGACGACGTCGAGCCCTGCGTCAGCCTGCTTGGTGAAGCGCTGGGCCGCCCCGACGTGGCCGCGGAGTATCTGCAGTGGTTCGACGGCACTATCGCCAAGGCCGAGGCGTTGGCCGCGGGGATCCCGGAGGGCGATAGAAAGACGGTTCTCTACGGCAGCATCACGAGCTTCACGCAGCCTCACTTCATCGCCGAATGGTGGATCCCGGAGGCGGGAGGGGTGAGCCTGACCAAGGAGCGTCCCACCGACGGCGAGAGCTATGAGTACACCATCGAGGACATACTCAAGTGGAACCCCGACGTCATGGTGGCCTCGTCGGCCAAGATGATAGGCGAGATCAAGGCCGAAGCCCGTCTTGCCGGCGTGACCGCGGTGGCGGAAGACGCGCTGTTCAGCATCCCCACCGTCGCGCACGTGTGGGGCAACCGCACACCGGAGCAGCCTCTCACGGTCATGTGGATGATGAACAAGCTGTATCCCGACATCATGACCACCGAGATGCTGGCCGAGGAGATCGGCGGCTTCTACCACCACTTCTTCCAGACGCAGCTCACGGACGAACAGATCGCCGAGATCATCGGATAGCCAGAGAGGACGCCACATGAACGACACACTTATCGACGAGACCGTTGACCGGATAGCTGAGATCCTGGGCGACGATCTCGCCGACATCACCATCGAGCGCGCCGTGCTCGGCCTGTTCTTCTCAGGAGTCAAGCTGAGCGACGGTCACGGCGGTCTGTGTTTCACTCCCATCAAGGAGATCCCGGACGCGGTCTGCTGCCCGAGTTCGGCCAAGGCCATGCCCCTATCGGGGCGGCTGAGCGGGAGGAGCGCCCGCGAGTACCTGGACGACCTCTCCAGCGGCAACGTGCTCAAGAGAGCCCTGGGGATAGCCACACTGAATGCCCTGAGCGCTGCCTGCTGGGACGCGATGGACCACCGGGAGTACGAACTCGAGTTGGGCACAGACGCGTTCGACGAAGTGAGGCTTGGCCGTCTCCCCGAGTACACGGTCGTGGTGGGCGCCCTGGTGCCCATCATCAAGAAGCTCATTGCCGCGGAGGCCTCCTTTCACATCCTCGAGATGGACCCCTCCACCCTGAAGCCCAAGGAGCTCGTCTACTACGTGCACGCGGACAGAGCCGCGGAGTTCGTGCCTCAAGCCGACCGCCTGGTCATCACGGGTACGACCGTGCTGAACGGCACGTTGCAGGGGTTGCTGCACATGGCCAGACCCGAGGCGGAGATCGTCGTCACCGGCCCCACCGCGAGCATGCTGCCCGACGCCTTCTTCGCGCACGGGACCACGCTTATGGGTGGCATCCTGGTGACGAAGCCGGACGAATTGCTGGACGTCATCAGTGAAGGCGGCTCCGGTTACCACTTCTTCGGCCGGTCCGCGGAGAGGCTCGTCATCCGCAGGCCGGAGGTCCGGGAGTCCGGATGCGTGGCGCCGCGCGCGAAGGCCCTGTCATGACCAGCTACGAGGACGCTCTGGCCGAGATCCTCAGGAACGTGGCGCCCCTGGAGGCCGAGGAGGCTCCCCTGCTGCGGTGCGTGGGGCAGGTGATGGTCGAGGACGTCCGTTCTGCGTACGACCTGCCGGCCCTCGACACGTGCGGTCCGGACGGATATGCGGTGAGGTCTGAGGACGTCTGCGGAGCGAGCCCCGCCGCCCCGGTGGTGTTGCGGATCGCCGGGACCGTCCGCGCCGGGCGGTTGCCCCGGCACCGGCTCAGGCCGGGCGAAGCCGTGCGGGTCATGACCGGCTCGCCGGTGCCGCAGGGCGCAGACTGCGTGGTGCCGTTCGAGAGTACCGACGAACCGGGCGACAAGAACGGGCCCCGCGCCGACGACCCTTCCGAGGTGAAGATACTGCGTGCCGGGACGCCCGGCGCGAACATCCGCCGGGCAGGGAGCAACGCGGCCAAGGGGTCGCTGGTGCTGCCCAGGGGGACGTCTGTCGGACCGGCGCAGATCTCCGCGCTGGCCGCCATGGGCAGATCGACCGTCAATGTGGTCCGTCGCCCGGTGGTAGCGATAGTGTCCACCGGGGACGAGTTGACGAGCCTCAGAAGCCCCTTGCGACCCGGCCGGTCCTACGACTGCAACTCGACGGCGATCGCCGCCTTGGTGTCCCATTACGGGGGCATCCCGCGGGTGCTCGGCATCGCGCGCGACAACGAGGCGTCTCTCATGGCCAAGCTGCGCAGAGGCCTGAGCGCCGACGCCGTCATCACGTCCGGAGGAGTCTCGAAGGGAGACTACGACCTGGTGCGGCTCGTCGTCGCCAAGCTGGGCGCGGTGATCCTCTCCCGCATCGGGATGGGGCCGGGGGCCTCATTCGCGTTCGGCCTGCTCGAACGGGACGCTACCGGCGCTGCGGCCGCGGCTATCCCCATCTTCGCCCTCTCCGGACCGCCCGTGGGCTGCCTCACCAATTTCGAGACGTTGGTGCGTCCTGCTCTGCTCAAGATGCTGGGATTCCGTCAGCTCAGCCACCCGGTGGCTGACGCGGTGGTCGAGGACGGGATAAGGGAGAGGAAGCCCATGCCCTTCGTCAAATGGGCGCGGGTAAGCGGACGGAGGGGCCAGGACCACGTGGTCTTGAACGGTGGGGACGGGCTCGGCTCTTTGGCCGCCATGGCCATGGCCAACTGCCTCACCGTCATTCCAGAGGGGACCGTGGTCAGGCGGGGGGACAGGCTGCCGGTGCTGCCGCTCGATTGGACTCGAGACTAGGACGGCCCCCGGGGGCGCGCTCCCTGTCGGCAGGCTTGGTTCTCCTGCGTTATACTCATCAGCCGATAACGCTGGCTTTGACTTGGGAGGGGACGCTA
>DAIRFC010000102.1:0-5059 GCA_036795215.1 Actinomycetota bacterium
CCGGTGCCGCCTATGTATTCGTACGCAGCGGCACCACCTGGAGCCAACAGGCCTATCTGAAGGCGTCCAACACCGGGGCCGGCGATGAGTTCGGCTGCTCGGTCGCCGTCTCCGGCGACACGGTGGTGGTGGGAGCCCTCGACGAGGACGGGAGCGTCTCTGGTGCCGGTGCCGCCTATGTATTCGTACGCAGCGGCACCACCTGGAGCCAACAGGCCTATCTGAAGGCGTCCAACCCCGGGGCCGGCGATGAATTCGGCTCCTCAGTCGCCGTCTCCGGCGACACGGTGGTGGTGGGAGCCCGCGACGAGGGCGGGAGCGCCTCTGACGCCGGCGCCGCCTATGTGTTCGTACGCAGCGGCACCGCCTGGAGCCAACAGGCCTATCTGAAGGCGTCCAGAACCGACGTCGACGATTCATTCGGCTGCTCGGTCGCGGTCTCCGGCGACACGGTGGTGGTGGGAGCCCAACGGGAGGACAGTAACGCCGCCGGAGTGAACGGAGACGACAGCAACAACGACGTCGATGATGCCGGCGCCGCCTATGTGTTCGTGCAGATCTACCACACCCTCACCTACCTCTCCACCTCCGGAGGCAGCCTGCAGGGCGACACTCTGCAGATTGTGTCCGAGGGCGCCGACGGCACCCCGGTCCTGGCCGTGCCGGATGAGGGCTACCTGTTCGCGGGCTGGAGTGACTGGGTGAAAGACAACCCCCGCACCGACACCCAGGTGACCGCTGATATCACCGTTAGGGCCCGCTTTGCCCCCCTACCGGAGCCCCCCCTACCGGTGGTCTACTCGGTCTCGGCCGCGGTGACCCAAGGGGAGGGTTCGGTCTCCCCGGCCGCCCAGTGGGTCCTGGCCGGTAAGAGCGCCACCATCGACATCACCTCCGCCCCCGGATATCACCTGAGTGAGATCACCGTAGACGGGAAGCGTGTGCCGCTTGCCAACCCTTTCATCATCGCCGACGTGGCTGACCACCACCGGGTGCAGATCGGCTTCGCCCCCGATGAGGTCCCTATTCCCTTCGCCTTCCTAGACGTGCCGCAGGACCATGAGCTCTACCCGGCCATCGTCTACCTGGCCGAGCGGGGCATCATCGCCGGCTATGGGGACGGAAACTTCGGTCCCTATGACCCCATCCTGCGGGCCCAGGTAGCCAAGATGCTGGTGCTGGCTCTGGGAGGTGACTGGGGACACCCCTACGGGGACATCCCCGACTTCATCGACGTGCCTAACGACGGGTCTCCCTACCCCTACTCTTTTGTCATGAGCGCGGCCCGGGCCGGAGTGGTGGTGGGATACGCGGACGGCAGATTCCGCCCCTATAAGGCCATCACCCGCATGCAACTGGTGCGCATGGTGGTACGGGCCGCCTCTGAGCTCCTCGAGGAGCCTCCGGCCGGATATGACCCCGGGTTCGCCGACGTCACCGATGCCACCGACCGGGCCCTTTTGGCCAAGGCCCACTACAACGGGCTCATAGACGGCACCGCCCCCGGCACCTTCTCCCCCGCTACGCCTGCCACCCGGGGGGAGGCGGCCTACGCCCTCTACCGGGTGCTGCTGCTCAAAGAGCAGGCGCTGGACTAGAGACAGGCGACCGCGTAAAGAGAGGGGCGCGCCGCGTAGCGGCGCGCCCCCAGAAGACCCGCGGTCTTCGTTTCGCAGTCTTCGTTTCCCCTTAGAAGCCGAACCCCTCCGGCAGCGCTTCGGCCTTGGTGTCCGCCGGGACCCACGACAGATCGAGGATGGTGTAGGTGGGGTTGTAGTACTTGAACACCGGCACCACCCGCATGCCGATCTGGGGCTCGCCCACCAGCAGGTAGCTGAAGAGGATGGTCGAGACGCCCTTGAACTCGATGTTGATGAAGCGGATGGGCTTGTCGAGCATGTTGAAGGCGCCGGACCTCTCGCACACCATGTAGGTATGGATGGTGGCCGTCTTCTTGGCGACGTCGGTCATGTCGATGACCGCGTTCTTGCCGAGGCAGTCGGGGCAGTGGATCCTGAACGGCTGGAAGATCGAGCCGTTGGACTCGCAGGCGGGGTTCTCGCACTTGGTGGCAAGGAGCTTGCCCTGCGACAACGACTCGAAGAAGATCGCCTCACCGCCGTAGGTGTGTACGTACGTCATATCACGAGGCTTCGTGACCCCCACCAACTTCCAGCCCTCGTCCGCATTCCTGATGGGCATATGCTGCTCGAGACGGTGGAAATCGCCCCGGAACTTGTAGCGACCGTTCTTGACCTGAACCTGTCCGTATGAACTCATCGTAGGCCTCTCTCACGCGTCTTTCTTCAACAGATGGTCGGGGTCCATCAGGATGGTCGCGGTCACATGCGATCCCACGCCCGCGTGGCTGATGGAGAGGGCCCGCTTGGCGCCCTTCACCTGTAGGTCGGTCCAGTCCTTCGGCTTCTCCCGGCCGAACTCCTTCCAGAGCTTCTCGTCGCCGTGGATCTCGGCCCAGCGGCCCCAGAGCTGAGTGGCGATCTCGAAGACCTGCATGATTCCGCTGGCGCCGACCGCGTGCATGCAGCCGATCAATCCACCGGAGAGGTTCGACGGCAACCGGCCCGGTTTGCCGGTGAGCGGGTTCTTGTGGTAGCAGTCGCCGGACTCCACGAAGTCGCGACCCTGGCCATAAGGCCTGATGCCTATGTCCTCGTAGGTCTGTACGTCGCTGATTGTGAAGGCGTCGTGCAGCTCGATGACGTCCAGATCTTCCATGGGATCGTTGATGCCCGTCATGCGGTAGCCGTAGTAGGCGGCCATCCTCGCCGCGAGAAATCCGGTGAAGCCGGGATAGCGGTCGCCGCCCGGGAACTCCTTGCCCAGGTCCTTGTACTGATCGGCGGTCTCGTGGGGAAGCAGGGGGATCTCCATGTCGCGCCTGTCGGCGGGACGTAGGGTATGGGACCCCGCCGTCACCCATACGCGCAGCGGCTTGTTCTTGCTGTTCTTGGTGAGCTCCATGGCCGTATCCTCGTCGCAGAGGATGGCGCAGGCCGCGCCCACGCTCATGAGGCAGCAGTCGAGGGCCCGCAACGGATCGGCCACCATCGGCGAGACCAACACGTCATCAACAGTGATCTCCATGCCGCCGTGCGCGAACGGGTTGAACCGGGCGTAGCCGTGGTGCTTCACCGCGATCTCGGCAAGAGTACGGCGGAACGACGCCTCGGCCTTGCCGAACACCTGCCAGTACTTCTGGGCCATGACCGCGTAGTAGCCGGTGTAGATCTGGCCCATGGGGGATTCCCAGTCGCGGTCGGCGGCGGAAGCTATGAGGAAGTTGCCCTCGTCGGTGGGGACCTCGTCCATGCGCTCCCAACCCATGGCGAGCACGCAGTCGGAATAGCCGGAGGCAACGGCCTTGGCCGCTTCCCACAGGGTCGAGCCGCCGGTGGCTCCACCGGACTTGATGCCGATGTTGCCCAGAGGATCCAGGCCGAGGCGGTCGTGGATGACGGCCTCACCCAGGAGCTGATCGCCGAAGTGGTCGGCGAAATGCCCGTAGTAGCAGGTGTGGATGTACTTCTTCAGTTCGGCCGGGGTCATGCCGAGCAATTCCGCCGCCATGGTCAGAGCGTCGATGCACAACTCCTCGGTGCGCTTCTCGGGGATCGCCCGCGCGTACTTGGACTGGCCGGCAGTCACCAGATAGACCGGCCGCATGAACTTCGGCGTCTTGAGCTGCCGCTCACTGAACTTGATCATCTGTTCCCTCTTGTGTCGGGTGGTGGGTGCACGAGTCGAGCCCTTACCTTTCGTGGAGTATCCTATGATAGTGCGATAGGCGGTCCATGTGTAGTCGAGTGGCACCCACAAGGAGGAGACGACCATGCCGCGACCGCTTTGGAGAGGTGCTATCAGCTTCGGTCTCGTGACCATCCCGGTCTCGCTCTATCCGGCCAAGAACGCTCAGAACAACGTGACGTTCCGCATGCTTCACGCCGAAGATCTGCGTCGGGTACGCAACCGCTGGGTCGACGACGAAGACCATGAAGTCCCCTACGAGGAGATCGTCAAGGGATACGAGTACGAGAAGGATCGGTACGTGGTCATAGGCAAGGCCGATCTGGAGGCCGTCGGGCCCGAAGCCACGCAGAGCATCGACATCATGCACTTTGTGGACGGCGCCGACATCGATGTCGCCTTCTACGACACCCCGTACTACACAGAGCCGGCCAAGATGGGGCGCAGAGCCTACGCCCTTCTGCGAGAGACACTGCGCCGCACCGGCAAGGTGGGCGTGGCCAAGATCGTCATCCGGGAGCGGCAGCGTCTGTGCGCGGTCCTGGCAGACGGGCCGGTCCTCCTGGCGTACACGCTCCGCTGGCCGTATCAGTTGCGGACCGCCTCCGACCTGGAACTACCGAGCGAGGATCTCGAGTCACTCGACCTCAGCCCCCAAGAACTGAAGATGGCCGGGCAGTTGGTAGAGGCGATGGCAGCATCCTGGGAGCCGGAGCAGTACCGGGACACCTACCGTGACGACCTGCTCCGGCTTATCGACGAGAAGATCAAGAAGGGCGACGTGACAGTCGCGCCTGAGCCGCCTCGGGAGGAGACGCCGGAGGTCGAGGCCGAAGTGGTGGACATCATGGCGTTGCTCAAACGGAGCGTGGAGGAGCGCAAGAAGGTCAAGCCCGGTCAGAAAGCCGCGCAGACGGGCGCCTAGTGGATCTCTCGGAGTTGAAGGGCGCCCAAAGGGTGGCGCAGATGCCCCGGTTCCTGCCTCCTCAGCAGGCCACCCTGGCCGAGCAGGCACCCGAGGGCGAGGACTGGTTGCACGAGGTCAAGTTCGACGGATACCGAGCCCTTGCGAGGATCGATAACGGGACCGCCGAGATACGTTCTCGTACCGACAAGGACTGGACGGAGCCCTACGCGGCGCTGGCCAAGGAGATGAGCGAACTGCCGGTCGGTAGCGCCATGCTCGACGGAGAAATCGTGGTGCAGCTCCCGGACGGCACCACCAGCTTTGACGCGCTGCGGCGCCTACCCCGCGCGGCGGCGGAGATGCCAAAGCGGCCCCGGCGCACCG
>DAIRFC010000102.1:5159-7007 GCA_036795215.1 Actinomycetota bacterium
GCCGGGGCGAGAGCGGCAGGATACTCTTCTCCGACCACATACCGGGAGACGGCCCTGCCGTGCTGGAGCAGGCGTGTGGTCTAGGACTGGAGGGAGTGGTGAGCAAGAGGGCCAGCAGCCGATACCGGGCAGGCGTGAGGGGAGGCGACTGGGTCAAGACCAAGTGCCGCCACGAACAGGAGTTCGTGATCGGCGGATACACCGACCCCGCCGGGGCTCGGACGGGCTTTGGAGCACTCCTGCTCGGCGTATATCGCGACGGTCGGCTGCGCTACGTGAGCAGAGTGGGTACGGGCTTCGACGAGAAGCTCCTTCTCAGCCTCGGCGAGCGGCTGCGCGAGCTGGAGCTAGACGATCCCCCCTTCGATGAGAACCTGCCCAAGAGCCGAACCGGCTTCCACTGGGTCCGACCAGAGTTGGTCGCCCAGGTGGCATTCCTGGAGTGGACCGCGGCGGGCGGAATCCGCCATCCCAGCTTCAAAGGCCTTCGCGAGGACAAGCCGGCGGCGGAGGTCGTGGCCGAGATCCCACCGGGGTCACCGCGTGACTGACGGTGCCGACACCCTGAACGGCGTGACCCTCACCAATCCCGATCGTGTCTATTGGCCACGGGAGCGCATCACCAAGCGAGATCTCGCCGAGTACTACGATATGGTCGCCCTCCACATGCTGCCCTACGTCCTCCAGAGACCACTCTCGATGGTCCGCTGTCCCGGGGGGCTCGCGGAGCTCCCGGCCGAGGTCCGCCAAGGCCGGCGGAGAGTCGACGCCTGCTTCTTCCACAAGCATCCGAGTGATGATTTCCCTGGGCCCTTCGAACGGGTGGTCATCACGGAATCGGGCGGCCCTGCTCCTTACCTTGCCATCACAGAGGCGGGAAGCCTCACCGCCCTCGCTCAGATGGGGACCCTGGAGATCCACGTGTGGGGATCGACGTCGCCGGATATCGAACGTGCAGACACGCTGGTCTTCGATCTGGACCCTGACCCCACCGTTCCCTGGCGGGAGCTAGCGGATGGCGCCCGGCTGGTGAGGGACCTCCTGAGCGGTGTCGGCATCAAGAGTTTCGTCAAGACCACGGGCGGCAAGGGCCTGCACGTGGTGGCGCCCGTCAGGCCGGAGCGCAACTGGGAGGAGGTCCGAGTGTTCTGTAGAGGCGTGGCCGAGACGGCCGCCGGTGAGGCGCCGGATAGGTTTACCGCCAACATGTCGAAGGCGAAGAGAGTAGGCAAGATCTACATCGACTACGTCCGCAACAATCGCGGGGCCACCTCCATCGCTCCCTATTCCACTCGGGCCAAGGAGAGAGCCACCGTCTCGGTGCCACTGCGCTGGACGGAGTTGAGCGGACGCATCCGGTCCGACACCTATGCGCTGAGGACCCTGCCCAACAGGTTGAGGCGGCTCGAAGGCGACCCTTGGGAAGGGTACTTCGAGGTGGGACGCACCCAGACCATCCCGGGTTAGGCCCCCTTCACAGGGCTGACACAGTTCCTAGCGTCGGCGTTCCAGGAACCCGAAGATCCTGACCAGGTTCTCGTTGGTGAAGAAGGCGGGGTCGTCGTGGTCGGCGCCCTCCAAGAGATCGACCTCGCAGCGGCCGGGTCCCACCCGCTCTTCGATGGCGCGCGCGAACTCGATGGACTGCTGCACAGGCACGACCCAGTCCTTGGTGCCGTGCTGGATCAGGATAGGCGGCATGTGGTCGTCTATGTAGGTCATGGGGTTGGCCGCCCGCACAAGGTCGGGCACATCGGCGATCGTGGCCCCCAGATACAAGGACTCCGGCGATCCCGGCTCCCCGTGGTCGGCCGGCCCGAGGCCGCCGGCAGTGAGTTGCTCATCCAT
>DAIRFC010000103.1:0-6973 GCA_036795215.1 Actinomycetota bacterium
CGTGGAAGAGCTCAGCTGCAGTGACATCGTGCGCAAGGCCTACCTGGGGGGGTAGAGAGCACTCGTCACTTTCAAGTAGACCGGAGGCCGGACAATGCCGGGGATGCAATATAGAAGGATGGGAAGATCGGGCCTGAAGATCTCGGCCATCACCTTGGGCACCCTGTGGTTCGGATCCAAGTTGAACGAGGCGGCGGCCGTCGAAATCGTCGATAGGGCCCTGGATGCCGGAGTGAACTGCATCGACACTGCCGACATCTACGGCAAGGACCGTTGGGACACACCCGAAAGGGGGCCGTCAGAGGAGATCGTCGGACGGGCGCTCAGGGGCCGCCGCGAGTCGGTGGTGCTGGCGACCAAAGTGTGCGCGATGACCGGGTCGGGGGTCAACGACCGGGGGCTGAGCCGCAAACACATCACGCAGGGGGTCCATGAGAGCCTTAGGCGGCTTCAGACCGACTACATCGACATCTACTATCTCCACGAACCCGACTACACTACGCCGCTGGAGGAGTCGCTGGAGACGCTAAACGACTTGGTACGGCAGGGCAAGATCCTCTATGTAGGCCTCTCCAACTACTACGCCTGGCAGGTCTGCAAAGCGCTATGGCACGCGGACAAGAAGGGTCTTGCATCCGTGGACTGCGTCCAGATGGTGTACAACCTGGTGGCGCGCGACAGCGAGCTGGAGATGACCAAGCTCTGCGAGGCCGAGGGCGTGGGCGTCAACGTCTGGGGGGCGCTGGCCGGCGGCATGCTGTCGGGCAGGTATCTCCAGTGCGATCCCGGCAAGCCGCCACCGGATGGAGTCAAGCCGTATCCGTCCACCTGGGAACCGCGCTACTTCGAGGCCGTATCCCGTCTCAAGGAGATCGCCGGTCCGCGCAGCCTCTCGCAGTTCTCATTGGCCTGGATGCTGCGGAATCCGGTGGTGAGTTCGGTGGTGTGCGGGGTCTCGTCGCTCGAGCAACTGGACGAGAACCTCGGCGCCTTGGATACGGAGTTGAGTGACGAGGATCTCCAGGCCTGTGATGAGGTGTGGCGGCAGCTTAGACCCACTCCGGTGATGTTCTACGCGAGGGGTTACGGCATCGATTTCAAGTAGCAGTGACATGAGCCCTCCGCCGGTGCGCGGACGAACACAAGGAGTACTGCAAGATCATGTTGACAGTCACCGCCAAAGTGAAGCTGCAGAGTGGAAAGGCCGAGGAGTTCATCGAGGCTGTGCGGGAGATGCAGACCAAAGTGATGCAGGATCCCGGGGCCGTTCTCTACACGCTGCAGCGCTCCACCAACGATCCGGACGAGTTCTTGTTCTACGAGCAATACGAGGATGAAGAAGCGTTTGCCTACCACCTGTCCACGGATCATCTCAAGGCTCTCTCCGAGAGGATCGACCCGTTGATGGTGGCTCCGGGTGAGTTCGGCAACTGGGTGCCGGTGTTGTAAGGCGGGATGCGAGGGTCAGATGCGGTGCCGGCCGGTCATCGGAGTGAGAGACGGAGATTGCGGCGCGGTATGACAGCGGCGGCGAAAGGTAGCACATGGATTACGATCGTTTGAAGGCGGAAGCGACGGCGCGCCGGGCCGGGCAGGAACCGGTCTGTGGAGCACGCGGAGCAGTCGTGGATGTGGGTGCGTTCGAACGCAGAGTGGCTCTGCGAAACCTCGGTCGGGTGGACCCCGGAAGCATTGAGGACTATATCGTGACATGCGATGGCTACTCCGGGCTTCACCGTGCGCTGAGCATCGGTCGAGAGGGCGTCATCGCAGAATTGGAGAAGGCCGGGCTGCGTGGTCGAGGGGGTGCAGGCTATCTGACGGCGCTCAAATGGCGAACGTGCCGGGAAGCCGAGGCGGATGAGAAGTTCGTGGTGTGCGACGCGATCGACGCCCATCCGTGGACTCGGACTGCTCAGACGCTTCTGGGCGGCGATCCCCACTCGGTCTTGGAAGGGCTTCTGATAGGGGCTTATGCGGTGGGGGCGGCACAGTGTTTCCTCTGCGTCAACGCCGACTATCGGGAGCAGATCGCCCTCTTGCGGGACGCGCTCGATCGGATGAGGGATTGTGGGCTGCTCGGTCACGGTATCCTCAGTTCTGAGTTCTCTTGCGACGTGGAGGTGTGCGCGACCGCGGGGTCGCTTGTCGCCGGAGAGGAGACGGCCCTTATCCGCATCTTGGAGGGCAAGCAGGCGCTGCCCTATCTCCGCTTTGAGTATCCGGCCGTGCAAGGTCTGCACGAGAAGCCGACATTGGTCAACAATTTGGAGACCCTAGCCGTTGTCTCCGCTCTTCTCCAGGGACGAGCGGGAGCACCGATGGCCGGCGACACCAAGATCGTCACCATCTGCGGCGACGTAGAACGCGAGATGACTGTGGAGGTGCCCCTGGGTATGAGCATCGGCGCACTTCTCGAGGCGGCGGAGGGGGCCTCACTGGGAGAGCTTGGAGTCAAGGCCGTGCAGTTCGGGGGGCCGACGGGGGCCTTCTTCGCCGCCGGCTCGCCGGCGAGTGGCGGGGTGGGTGGCTCGCTCGACACGCCCATCACGTTTGAACACATCGAAGCGGCCGGTTCCGTGATGGGTTCGGCAACGTTGCGGGTGGTCGGTGGTGGTCCGGATGGGGTCTGTGCCGTACAGATGGCTCGCGACGCCATGGCGTACCTGCAAGAGCAGTCTTGCGGCAAGTGCACGTCTTGCCGGGAGGGGACTCTGCAGCTGGTTGACATGCTCGATGACATCCTGGATTCGCGGGCGACGGCCGAGGACCTTGAACTGATGCTGGAGCTCTGCGAAGCGATGAGGACCGGAAGTATCTGCGGCCTCGGCAAGAACGCCGGCGCCCCGCTTCTGAGTGCGCTGACGTTGTTTGGCGACGATTTCGACGCTCATCTTCATGATGGGCATTGTCCCGCGAAGGAATAGCCTTATGACCGATCAATCTACGGAATCCACCGTGACTCTCACCATCGACGGCCGCCGGGTGGAGGCGGAGGCGGGAACCAGCGTACTCTACGCAGCGCTCGATGCCGGGATCTACGTGCCCCATCTCTGTGACCACCCGGACCTCCCACCCTATGGGGTGTGCCGGCTGTGCGTGGTCGAGATCGAAGGAGTCGAGGGTCTGCCTTCCTCGTGTGTGACCCCTGTCGCCGAGGGTATGGTCGTGCAGACCCAATCCGAACAGATCACCCAAGCACGGCGCCTGGCTATGGAGTTGCTCTTGGCCGGGCACCCTGTCGACTGCGGCATCTGCCAGAAGTATCTGAACTGCGAACTCCAGTCGCTCAAGCAGTATCTGGGGGTGGAGGAGTCACGAGTAAAGAGACGGTCGAAGCTGCTGCCCGTGAACAACAGCAACCCTTTGTTCGTGTACGACCCCAATAAGTGCGTCCTCTGCGGAAGGTGTGTGCGGGCCTGCTGGGAGCTACGTGGTGTCGGCGTTCTCTACTACAAGAAACAGGGGAAAGAGTTCCATATCTTCACACGGGAAGGTGCGTCTCTCGCCGAGTCGGGCTGCCGATTCTGCGGCGCCTGCGCGGAAGTGTGTCCCACTGGGGCCATCCAGGACAAAGAGGGGCTCATAAAGGGCGATAACCGTAAGGCGGGGTTGGTGCCGTGCAAGAGCTCCTGCCCGGCGGAGATAGACGTTCCTCTGTACGTCCGCCTCGTCAAGGAGGGGGACTATCCGGCCGCGGCGGCCGTGATCCGGGAGAAGGTGCCGTTTCCCTGGGTGCTGGGCTACGTATGCGACCATCCCTGCGAGACCGAATGCCGGCGGGGTGAGGTCAACGAACCGATCTCCATCCGGGAGCTGAAGCGTTTTGCCGCGGAACACGACGACGGCAGTCTATGGCGGGACAAGATGACCCCCAAGGACCCCACCGAGAAGCGGGTGGCGGTCGTAGGCTCCGGCCCGGCCGGCCTGACGGCGGCCTACTATCTGAGGCTCCAGGGTCACGATGTGACCGTGTTCGAATCACTCCCCGCCGCGGGAGGCATGCTGCGCTACGGCATACCCGAGTATCGGCTTCCCCGGAGCGTGATCGATAGTGAGATCAAGGAGATCGAGGCCGTCGACGTGAAGATTGAGACCGGCACTCGGGTGGAGTCGCTGGACGCGCTTTTCGAGCAGGGGTATGAGGGTGTGGTCGTCGCGCTGGGAACGCACAAGGGGCAGAAGCTGCGCGTGCCGGGCGCGAACAGCGCGGGAGTCCTCATAGGCACCGACTTCCTCCGGGATGTGAACCTGGGTAACGAGGTGGCTGTTGGCAAGCGAGTGGTGGTTTTGGGCGGCGGCAACGTGGCCTTCGACTGTGCTCGTGCCGCCAGGCGGATGGGCGCGGAAGAGGTGAATATGGCGTGCCTGGAGTGCAGGGAAGAGATGCCGGCCGGCCCCGATGAGATCCGGGAAGGAGAAGAGGAGGGGATCGTCATAAAGCCCTCTCACACCTCCACGCGGATGCTGAGCGAGGACGGCCGGGTGACGGGCGTGGAGTTCCTTGACGTGGAGGCGTTCTTCTTCGACGAGGATGGTGCGCCTCAGATCGACGTGGTCGAGGGTTCGTTGCATGCTCTGGAGGCCGATACGGTCATATTCGCCATAGGTCAGCGGCCCGACATACCTGAGGGGTTCGATCTCGACAAGACGGACGGTGGTCTCATTGAACTGGACGAGTTCACGGGTTCCACCAGCCGGGAGGGCGTGTTTGCCGCGGGAGATGCCGTGTCCGGCACCGCCTCGGTCATCAAGGCCATCGCTTCGGGGCGCAAGGCGGCCGTCGCCATGGACAAGTACCTGGGTGGCAGCGGCCGCATCGATCGCAAAGTAGCTCCTCAGGTGGAGGTCCCGGCCTGTCTGGGGCCGGGACCGGGTTTCGCGGCCTTGGGACGCGCCGCCGATCGGTGTGTCATCCCCGACGATCTCACGGGCAATTTCTGCGAAGTCGTCGAAAGCATGGGAGAAGATGACGCCCGGGAGGAATCGACGCGCTGTCTCCAGTGTGACTTGAGGCTCAAGATCAAAACGGTAGACTTCTGGGGCAGCTTCTGACCCCGGTGTGACTGTCAATGTGAGGAGAAGGGGAATTCTATGGCTTCTATACCGGAAAAAGCCGACGTCGCCGTAGTGGGTTCGGGCGCCACCGGTCTGGCTGCGGCGGTGACTCTCGCGGAGGGTGGAGCGAAGGTCGTGGTCTTCGAGAAGCAGCGGTCGCTGGGAGGGACCTCCAACTTCTTTCAGGGTACGTTCGCTGTGGAGAGCGAGATGCAGCGCGAGCGCTACGTGGACTACACGCGTGATGAATGTTTCAAGCAGACCATGGATTACAGCCACTGGATGGCCAATCCGCGGGTGGTGCGGGCCATCATCAACGAGTCGGCGGAGACCATCTCCTGGTTGCAGGAGCAGGGCGTCGTTTTCACCGACGCTGCCATCAACATGCCTGAGTCTCCCCTGACCTATCACATCATCAAGGGGAAGGGTGAGGCGGTGGTCAAAGCCTTGGTCGACCAGGCCAAGGCCAAGGGAGTCACCATCTTGCCCGGCACGCCCGTAGTGAGCCTCCTCAAAGAGGACGGGAAGATTTCGGGTGTCGTCGTTGAGGCCGACGGTGAGGAAGTGGAAGTAGCGGCCAAGGTCGTCGTGATCGCAAGCGGCGGATTCGCAAACAACAAGGAATGGATCAAGAAGTACACCGGGTTCGAGCTTGGCACCGAGATCACGCCTGTGGGCAACACCGGCAAAACCGGTGACGGCATCCGCATGGCCTGGGAGGCCGGCGCGGCCGAAGAGGGCATCGAGACCATCGAGATGTTCCGGGTTGGCCCGGTCGGAGACGAGTTCGCTATGGGGTGCAACTTGGAGCAGGCGACGGCTCAGCCCGACCTGTGGGTCACCGCCAAAGGCGAGCGCTTCTGCGATGAGACCATCACCTTCTGGGACACGCCGGTCGGCAATGCCCAGTCCCGGTACAAGAAGGACGGCTACACGTTCAGCATCTTTGATGATTCGAGCATCCAGAGATGGATGGAGCGTGGTCTCGACAAGGGTGTCGGCGTGGAGTTTCCCCCCGGCTACAAGCTTACCAACCTGCACAAGGAGATCCAGGCGGCGATCGATAACGGCAGCGCCGAGGTCTTGGCGGCGGATTCCCTTGAGGACCTAGCGGCTCAGATCGAGGTCGATCCGGGTGTTCTGGGGGCCACTGTGGAGGAGTACAACGGCTACTGCGCGCAGGGCTGGGACGAGCTCTTCGCGAAAGACCGCCGCTATCTCCGGCCTCTTGTTGGTCCCCGCTTCTACGCCGTGCGGGCCCGCACCGTCTTTCTGGGCACCATGGGGGGCATCAGAGTGAACGGTAAGATGGAGGTGGTCGACAAGAAGGACGGCGTGATCCCCGGCCTCTACGCAGGCGGCTTCGACGCCGGGGGTATGTATGGCGACAGCTACCCCATCAAAAGTTCGTCGGGTCTTGCGTCTTCATTCGCCCTCAATTCCGGACGCATCGCGGGTAAGAGCGCGCTTAGATATCTGCGGAAGTAAGAACGGTCATGAATACGAGTAGGACGGGGACGACTTTGTAGTGCATAATGGCCGGCACTAATCGGCGGCGCTCGCCGGGGCGGCGTGCCCGGCGGACGGTAGCGGAGGTTGCCGGCTCTCGGCAGAAACCGAGGGGTTTGTGCCGGGCGAAAGGGGGTAGACGGAGCGGGTGCAAGCGTTACAGTTACAAGGTGTGCAACCCTGGCGAAAGACAGATTTGTGAAGGCATCTATGGAGGGGACTGATATGAGAAAAACCAAGACTATTCTCGGACTTGTACTGTTGGTTCTGGTCCTGAGTCTGCTGCCGGTGATCGCTGCCTGCGGTGACGAGACCACCGAGACCACAGCAGCGCCGACCGAGACCACAGCAGCGCCGACCGAGACTACAGCGGCTCCGACCGAGACCACAGCGGCTCCGACCGAGA
>DAIRFC010000011.1:0-40499 GCA_036795215.1 Actinomycetota bacterium
CGCACCGTCATGTTGGGGACCAAGGGCGGCATCAGGATCAACGAGCGCATGGAAGCACTCGATACCAAGGGTGAGGTCATCCCGGGGCTCTACGCCGGCGGTTTCGACGCGGGCGGTATGTACGGCGATAGCTATCCCATCCATGTGGCGTCCGGTTTGTCTTCGGCCTTCGCGCTCAACTCCGGGCGCATCGCCGGCCAGAGCGCTCTGGAGTTCATGGAGTAGGCCGCCGGCAGGCGCTCGGTGCGCTAACGGCAGAATCGCGATAGGGACGACAGGAGGCCTGAGATGAGCCTACAAGATCTGCTTGCAAGCGATAAGAAGACCATCTTTCTCGACGGTGCTATGGGCACACAATTGGGCGCGGCCGGCCTGGAGATGGGCGGCCAGAACAACGTTCTCAATCCCGACGCCGTGCTGGCCGTTCACACGGACTACGCCGCCTGCGGTATCGACCTCATCATCACAAACACTCTCACCATGAACCGCGTCAGCATCGAGGCGCATCACATAGGAGTCGACGTGCGCGAGGTGAACCTGGCCGGCGCCGGTCTGGCGAGGGCCGCCGTGGGCGAGGGTCAGTACGTGCTCGGCGACATCAGCTCCACCGGTAAGATGCTCAAACCATACGGACAGCTGCCCGAAGAAGAAGCCCGCGCTACCTTCGCAGAGCAGGCCTCCATCCTCGCCGAGGGCGGGGTGGACGGTTTCATAGTCGAGACCATGTTCGATCTTGCCGAGGCCCTGTGCGCCGTACGTGCGGTCAAGAGTGTGAGCGGCCTCCCCATCCTTGCTTCGATCGCCTTCACCACCTGCAACAATGGAGGGCGGACGGTCATGGGCAACAGCGCGCGCGATTGCGCCGAGGCGCTTGCGGAGGCCGGCGCATCGGTGGTGGGAGCAAACTGTGGCAGTGTCGATCCGCTGGAGATGGCTCAGATCGTCTCGATGATGCAGGAAGTCACGCAGGTACCTATCCTGGCGCAGCCCAACGCGGGCAAGGCGCGTATGGTAGAGGGTGAACACTCGGTCTACGAAATGACGCCCGCTGACTTCGCGGCGGGGGTGCTTGAGTGTGCGCGCGCCGGCGCGCGCCTCATCGGCGGCTGCTGCGGCACCTCGCCGGCCCACATCAAGGCCATGGTGGAGTTGGTGGGGCAGGCCTAGCAGGGCCGCGGAGGCCCCGAAGGGCCTCCGCGCGCTTTGTTGAGGGTCCGCTATTTGCCGGCTATCCGGCGTGCCCCGGCAAGAACAGCACTATCGCCGGGAAGATGATGATCAGGGCCACCAAGACCACGTCCACCAGCAAGAACGGTATGACGCCTCGGAATATGGTCCCGATAGGGATATCTGGCGCGATGCCTTTGATCACATAGATGGTCATCCCAACGGGGGGGCTGATCATCCCCATCTCCACCACCATGACGATTATGATGCCGAACCAGATCGGGTCATAACCGAGCTCTACCATAAGAGGATAGAACACGGGGATGGTCAGCAGCACCAGTGACACTTCGTCGATGAAAGTGCCGAGGAGCAGGTAGAGAATGATGACGAGAATCGTCACCACCACCGGCGGAAGGCCCAGCCCGGTCACCCAACCAGCCAGTTCCATGGGTATGGTCGAGATGGCCAAGAACGAGTTGAAGACCAAGGCGCCCATGAGGATGATGAAGATCATCCCCGTTGTTCGAAGCGCATTCACCAGCGCCGTCATGAAGCCTTTGAGGCTGAGCCGCCTTCTGATGAGCGACAGGACGAGTGCGCCGAGAGCGCCCGCGGCGCCCGCCTCGGTGGGGGTGAACCACCCGACGATGAGCCCCACGATGACCAGTGCGAGCAGGGCGATCATCTCGATCGAGTCGGTGGTGGCCGCCATCTTTTCTTTGAGACTTGTCTTCGGACCGGCCGGTGCAAGCTCGGGGTTGAACCGGGCGCGGATGTAGATCATCGCCATGAACATCAAGGTGAGCAAGATCCCAGGAACCAGCCCGGCTATGAAGAGCTTGGTGATGGATTGCTGGGTCATGATGCCGTACATGATGAGCAGTCCGCTCGGTGGGATGAGGATCCCGAGCCCACCTCCCGCCGCGAGACAACCGGTCGCCAGACCGCTCTGGTAGTTGTACTTTCTCATCTCCGGAACAGCGACAAGCCCGACGGTGGCGGCAGTGGCGATGCTCGAGGAGCTGGCCGCCGAAAAGAAAGCACAGGCGCCAAGGCTCGCGATCGCCAGTCCGCCCCGCATCCGCCCGACCCACACGTACACCAGGCGGTAGAGGCTTTGTCCCATGCCTGCCGCCATGCAAATTTCCGCCATCAGGAGGAAGAGAGGCAGCACGGCGTAGTCGTAGCTGGTGACGAGGGTGTAGGGTACCGACGTCGCGACTTGGAGCGCGCCATCGAAGGTGACCAGGTACGCGAATCCCACGAAGCCGGTCACGAGCATGACGAACCCGATGGGCATGCCCATGAACATGAGGACAAGCAAGACCGCTGCGCCGACGATGCCTGTGACGATGGGGGTCACCGCTTTATCCCCTTACGAAATGCGATGACGATGTCTCGTACGAGCAACAGTGCGAGCAGCAGAAGCCCGATAGCCCAGATGAACTTCACCGGAGATGTCGGAGCCGAGACGACCAGGGTCTCCTCACCGAAACTGGCCGCGAACCTGGCCTGCTTGAACGCCGCATAGACCAGGATCCCCACACCGGCCAGGCTCAGCAAGAAAGTGAAGGTGTCAAAGAAGCCTCTCACGCGCCGTGGCATGCGACTCGCCAGCACGTCCACCACGACGTTTCGTCTCTCTCTCACCGCGTATGGCAGTGCGACCGCCGCGGCGACACCGCCCAGAAGTCCCGCGATCTCTATGGCGCCCATGATCGGGCGGTCCAGCCAGCGCCCGAAGATGTTGAACGACACCACCACCATCATCGCGAGGATCGCGAGAGAGCCGAGTGTCAACAGCCCCTTGAAGAAGTAGTCCTCGAATTTGGTCCAACGCATAGGCGGTCTTCTCCTCGTTTGACATGACCGCCCGGGTCACACGGTATCGGACTCCGCATGACCCGGGCGGTGTCTACTCTACCGGCGCTATGCAGCCGCTATGCGCTGCTAGTTCGACTGGTAGTACTTGGCACGCTCCAATGCGTAGTTGACCAGTTCGGTACCTGGGAAACCTTTCGAATCGAGATCGGCGGCTATCGCGTCGAAGACGGGCCGCACGGCGGCGTCCCACTTCGCGTATTCGTCAGGAGCCAGGTCGATGATCTCCATGCCCTGCTCTTGCACGTAAGTGTAGGCAGCCTTCTCAGCGTCTTTCTTGGCCTGGATGAAGTCCTGCTTGCCGAACTCCATGCTGTCGTCGATGACCTTCTGCAGGTCGGCGGGCAGGCTCTCGTACTTCTGCTTGTTCATGATGAGGAAGGTGACGCCCGGGCCGGTGGAGTACCGGGTGCAGTATTTCAGCTTGCCGCCGACCTGATGGTCGAGCACGCTACCGATGGAAGTGGCTGCACCGTCGGTCGTCCCCTTGTCGAGCGAGACGACCCAGTCGGCGGTGGGCATCTCAACGGGCGCCGCGCCCAGGTTCTTCAACATCTCGCCGGCAGACTTGCTGGGCATCCTGATCTGTAGGCCCTTTATGTCGGCCATGGTGCGGACCGGCGTGTCGACGGTGAACAAGAGGTTGGGGTCGATCGTGGTGATCCAGATGACTTTGAACTTGTCCCACTGACTGTTCCACAGATCGGGGAACTGGTTCCAAATATCGTCGAAGATCTTCAGGCAGTCTTCGTAGTCCAGACCCAGGATGAGCTGCGCGTGCACCAAGCTGGGGTCGAAGTTCGGCTCCGGCTTATAGATGAAAGAGGAGCCCAGGTCGGCAGTGCCCGCTTCGACGCCGATGCGCATGTCGGGCGCCGCCAGCAGGGTGTTGTCGGTGAAGTGCCGCACCGTAAGCCGGCCGCCGCTGAGTTCGGCCACCTTGGCGGCCCAGCGGTCGAGGCTCTGAGCCGGCGGCGCGCCGGCAGGATAGAGGCTGGCCATCGACAGCTCGATCGACTCACCCGACGGCGCCGCCGTGGTCTCGGTCGGCGCCGCGGTCGTCTCGGTCGGCGCCGCGGTCGTCTCGGTCGGAGCCGCGGTCGTCTCAGTCGGCGCCGCGGTCGTAGCGGCCGGTTCCTCTTCGCCGCAGGCGGCGATGACGATGGACAATAGGAGTACTACTACCGTCAGAAGGACTAGTAATGGCCGTGGCTTCTTCAACATGCACCTCCGATTCTATGGATGGATCACGCGCGCACGTTCCCCCTATGGCGTGGCTGTGCCTCGCTGGTACGGGCAAACCGATCTGGCGGAAATGGTAGGAGGTGGGACCGCAGGCTTTGATTCCGCGGGAGGGTGCGGGGCGGGTTCCCAAGATGGTCTTCGTTAGCTGAGCCAGCTCGCATGGGCCACCATCCAACACTCGTCCGCGCGGTCTTCCAGCCTGCCTGACGATCGGGCCACCCTGCCCTTGCGAGGGTGCCGCGGCCGGCGCTGCCGCTCAACTCGCATCATATAAGACAGAGATGGAGACGTCTAGTCTTAGTTAGTCTTAACTACAAGTGGTCGGCCAGGCGGCCGCTCGACGGGACTCGAGCCTGTTGACGCCTACGTGCGCGTGGGCTGTTTGAGGATCTTGCAGAGACCGCAGCCCTGGCAGCAAGAGGCGCCTGGTCCTTCGGCCTCGAACCCATAGTGGAGGCCCAACCTCCGCAACTCCGCCTTCGAGAGACGCTTGCCGCCCACCAGCATAGGCGCGGTACGAATATATGAGGCCGGATAGGGGAGAACGAGACGGTCGCCCAGCGAGCGGATCTCGATGAGAGGCACGGGGAGCTTCTCGTCGCCACCCGTGTCTATCAGCAACCACGTCGTGCCGAACCGCCTACGTGGAAAGGCGAGACCGGCGATCGTGCCTATTGTGCGGTTGTTGGCGTCGAAGATCTCTCTCCCGTTCCACTCCACCGGTTCCTGGACCTGCTCAGACATCATTGGCCTCTTCCGTGAGTTTTCTCTGTTAGTACCGCGGACGGGGCGCGGAGAAACTCGGGGGAGTCAATCTCGGGGCCGGTCTCGGAGCGTCACCTTCGAGGTGTCACTCAAAGATCTCTAGCCCGGGATGCTGGTGGGCTTCTTCCAGCAGCGGACCTTTGGCAAGGAAGCTGGGACCGAGGTAGCTCCCCCTCACCGCCAGCAGGAGGTCGCCGGGGCGAACTCCGTACAGCGGATCTTCACCGGCGGGGAGGGCGAAGTATCCCGATCGCACTGACACGCGGGTGTAGAAGCGGCTTTTCCACCGGCGCACCTTTCCAAGACCCTCGGCAGCAGCCAGTTCTGGGAACTCACGGAAGATGTCTCCCAGGGGAGACTCCTTCATGTGGTCTTCTCTCATCATGCAGAAGCCGCCCGAGGTGCGGCTGGCCGAGACGAGTATGACCTCCAGGTCGCTCTCGAGACCGTACTCCTGAGCGGCCTCCGGGGGGATGCGGACGCCTCCGGTCGCTCCCACCCGCGACCAACCGAAAACATGCTTTCCGCCCTTGACGAGTTGGGGCATGTGGCGACCTCGCTTGCAGATAGGAATGGGTGCGCGAGCGCGGGAGTCTAGCACAGGCGCATGGCCGGGTTTGACCGGCCGGGGGCAGGGGTAGGTAGGAGCGGTCACACTTTTGACGGGCGAGAGGAGGCGTAATGGCCGATAAGGACGAGCTGGCGACGGAATGGACGGGTCACGATCTCTACGACCTTGACGGTAACAAGATCGGAACCATAGAAGACGTGCGCTACGGCGATGTCACCGGTGGCCTTCAGTGGTTGGTGGTCGACACCGGCGATTTCGGCGCCAATAAGGTGTTCGTCCCCGCGGCTGAGGTGAGGCGCTCGGGCGACCGTATCTCGGCGATCCACAGCAAGGATAGGGTGAAGAGTGCTCCGGTCGTTCAGGACGAGGAGTCTCTGACCCAGGACGACGAAAGCAAGCTGTGCAGGTTCTACGGCCTTCAGTATGGCTCGGCGACGCCGGCGCAAGACGAGGGCTGCGAGGAGATGAAGGACATACGCCCGGCCGGCTAGGCGCCGTGAGGTCCGGCGGCCAGACGATCGCGGAGGTCATAGCGGCTGAGGGCGGGCGGGTCACGTTTGCCCGCTTCATGCAGATCGCACTGACACATCCCACACTGGGCTATTACAGCCGCGTCGGCCGGTTGCTGCGGCATGGGGGAGATTTCTCCACGGCTCCCGCGCTGTCACCCTTCTTCGGCAAGACCGTCGCCAGATTGGTAACCGAACTGGTTGATGCATCGATGGCGGCGGCGCCGGAAGCGGACCCGCGACCCGCGGCCCCGGCGCCGCCTGCCAAGTCCTGCGTCGTCGAACTGGGTGGGGGTGAGGGCCATCTGGCCCAAGCTGTCCTGCGTCATTGGGCGGACGAGCGCCCCGAATGGCGGGACAAGGTCGCCTACCGCACGGTTGAGGCCGGCGCGCGCCTGCGAGAGATACAGGCGCGGGCCGTCTCGGTGCCCGTGGCCGCCGGCTGGGACGTGGGGTGGGGAGCCGATCTACAAGAGGTCTGTCGGCATACCCGGCCGGTGGTCATGGTGGGCAACGAGTTCCTGGACACCGTCCCGGTTCATCTCGTGAGCGTCCAAGGCTCGGCACTCCGCGAGGCGTACGTCGTCGCGGCCGAGCCCCCGGGTCTCGTGGAGATGTGGGGTGATCTATCGGATGCGGCGGCGGGCGAGATCGAGCTGCTCTTCGGTACTCTCGACCCAAGTAGCCTGCGGGCCTTCACCGACGACAGTATCATCGAGGTCTTTCCGGACATGGGCAGCCTCGTGCGGAGCGCAGCCCGGTGCATGCCCTCCGGTAGCTTGGTGAGCGTGGACTACGGCGAGTGGTTCGCAGGCCGGCTGCCCGCAGGTAGACGGTGGGGGCTGGAAGGCCGCGCGCGACGCAGGCGCAGCGTCCGCGGCTACTTCAAGCATCAGATGATCACGGATCCCCTTGCGAGACCCGGCCGGCAGGATCTCACCGCCGACGTGGACTTCTCGGCTGTCGATCTGCACGGCGGCCGGAACGGGTTCGAGACGGTCCTCTTCACTACCTTGGCCGCCTTTCTCCGCGGGGGCGGGGCCGAGCGGGAGCTGGCCGATCTGCGTGGTCACATGGCGACCGGTTCCGGGGACGCTCTGGAGTCCGACCGGCAGGCAACGGTGCTCACCAACCTTCTGGACGAACGGGATCTGGGAGGCGCTTTCAAGGTGATGGTGCAGGTGCGCGACGGGTCCGTCGTCGATCATGTGATGGTTGACAACGGCGCAGAGGGGGATAATCGAGGGGAACCAAGCCAAGGAGGGCCGGGTGCATGACAGAGCAGACAGACATAGCCGCCGACAAGAGGCGTGAAGCCCGTCTTCGCCGCATAGCCGCCGGTATGGGGCTTGCGCTGCGCAAGTCGCGCGCCCGCGACCCCATGCGCATGGACTTCGGTCGCTACCACATCGTCCGAGTGGAGACCGACTATGTGGTGGCGGGGAGATTCCCGTACGGATATACCCTCACTCTCGACGCAGTCGAAGACGTGCTCGAGGAACTGCTCGAGTGCGAGGAAGAGGAGAGGACGAAAAGGGCGTGGAGGGCCGTGCACGGCGCCGCCAGTGAGTTCGACTCCAAGTACTGAGGGCGCCCCGCACGGCTGAACAACCGAGGGCCCACATAGGACCGAGGGCCCACTTCAGGCTGAGGACTCACCTCAAAGCCAGGATCCGCGCGAGCTTGACACCTCATCGCTGACTATGTTAGAAATAACTGAGTCTAACAACAACTAGTTATTTCACAGGTAGGTGAGGTCTATGGCGATCAAGTACGCTGTATTGGGGCTGCTCAGCTGGAGGCCGTTCTCGGGATATGAGCTCCGCAAGTTCTTCTCCGAATCCGTGGCGCTCTACTGGTCGGGCAACAGCAACCAGGTCTATCCCACCCTGGTGCAACTGCACAAGGATGGTCTGGTGGAGAGCGAGGTCCGGCAGCACGGCAACTACCCGCCCAGCAAGGTGTACAGCCTTACTCCCGCGGGCGAGACCGCGCTCAGGGAGTGGGTGACGGCCGATCCGAGCGTCCCTCAGATGCGGAGCACCTTCCTCACGCAGCTGGCCTGGGCCGACATGCTGACCGACGACGAGATGGCATCGCTGCTCGATCGCTACGGGCATGAGGTGGAGATGAAGCTCCTCATGCAGAGGGAGCTCATCCGGCGCGGACTCAGCGGGCCGGCGCGCACGCCGCGGGAGGCTCTTCTCTGGTCCATGATCGCCGAGCACGATTGCGCACTCTTCGAGGCCGAACTGCAGTGGCTGAAGGAGCTTCGAGAAGCACTGAAGGGGGAGGACAACACATGAACCGCAAGCCCATCTACAAGACGCCTGAGGGTGAGCAGGCGGTCATGGCCGTGTACGAGCGTCTGCTTTCTGAGTGGCCGGAGTCGACCGAGAGTCTGCAGATCGAGACCCGGCACGGACGCACCCACGTGCTTGCACGGGGTCACAAGGACGCCGACCCGCTGGTGCTACTGCACGGAGCGGGCTCGAACGCTCTTGCCTGGGGTGGCGACGTGCCCGATTTTGCGCGGCACTTCCGAGTCTACGCCGTGGACACCCCAGGGGAGCCGGGCCGCAGCAGCCACCACCGCATCGGTTGGAGAGACGACGCCATCGTGGAGTGGCTGGAAGATGTCGTCAACGCTCTCAGCGAAAGCGCCTCGACTCAGATTCTGCTTGCCGGCATCTCCCAGGGCGGCTACGTAGCGCTGCGCTTTGCCAGCGCCCGTGCCGAAAGGGTGAAGGCTCTGGCCCTTCTGGCCCCCGGGGGAGTATCGCAGCCGAAGCTCAGTTTCTTCGTCCGCGGCCTGACGTACGGCATGTACGGCCGTCGGGGCGCCACAGCGCTGACGCGGCGTGTTATGGGCGACTGCGAGGTGGACGACGCGGCGAAGGAGTACATGGACCTGATCTACTCCAACTTCAGATCGCGGACCGACGCTCAGCCGCTGCTCACCGACTCGCAACTGCGGGCGCTCACCATGCCGGTGCTACTCATGTTGGGAGGAAGGGACGCCATCTTCGATTCCAAGAAGACCGGCGACCGGTTCGCACGGGTGGTCGGGCATGTCGACATCAGGCTGCTGCCCGAGGCTGGGCATGCGCTCATCAACGTGGCGCCGGCGATGGTTCCGTTCCTGATCCAGGCGGCCGCTTAGGCGGTCTCCTCGGCCGGCAGGACGGGCAGCTTCTCTGGGGGGCGCGGGCCCTCGCTCCGTTGGCGCCGGCTCTCGCGCCCGAGAATGGGGCCGGCGATGGTCAGGCAGACGAGCCCCAGAGCCCCGCACACGATTATCACGTAGCCTGAGATCGCTTCGTACATGACGGGGACCAACAGAGTGCCGAGCATCCCACCGAGCTGAGCCGAGGTGGCATCGAGGCCCTGTACCGTGCCGATCCAGCGGACCGGGCTGGCCTGCACCAGGAATCCCTGCTTGGCAGGGCTGGCCAGCGCGAAGCCCAGACCGAGGACGAAGGTGAGGATGAGATACGCGTTGATGCTCCTGACCAGCCCGGTGACGATGAACATCACGGCTGCGAGGGAATAGCCGATGAACATGAGCACGAACCGGCTGTAGCGGTCGGCCATGACGCCGCCGAAGAACGACAGCAGCATAGGCACGCTCATGACGATCCACATCACCGAGATCATGGTCATGGAGGCGCCCAGGTGCTCGAGCCAGAGACTCCAGATCACCTCAAACCCGCCGAACGCGAAGTTGAGCCCGAACCCCACCACGAGGAAACCCAGGATGGCGGGTCTGAGTACCTCGCGGTAGTCGGGCCGTGGCCTGGCCTCGGCGCGAGCCGCGCGGCGCTTGCCGGTGGCCGCGGGCTCGTGGATGAGGAAGAGCATCGCGACGGTTGTGGCGGCTGCGACCGCCGCGCCGAAGTAGAAGATGGCGTAGAAGCCGGGGCGCCCTTCACCACCGGCATGATAGAGCGCCGCGCCCAACGCGGGGCCGAGGATGGCGCCGCCGAACTGGGCCGACATGATGAGCCCCAGCGCTCTGCTGCGTTGAGAAGACACCGTGATATCCGCCACGAAGGCGAACATCACGCCGCCCGCGGCGGCGCTCATGCCTTCGAGCAACCGGAAGAGCAGGAACCACCGCGGGTCGGTGGAGCGGGTGAAGAGGAAGCACGTCACGGCCATGAGCGCCATGCCGGTGATCATTATGCGCTTGCGTCCCACGAGGTCGCTGAGCCAGCCGAAGGGGGATGAGAAGATGAGCGTGCCAAGGTAGAAGGCAGCCGCCACGAAGCCGATCATGATGACCGAGCTGCGGCCCTCCTCCTTCAAGAAGATGGGGAGGTAAGGCAGGATACTGCTGAACCCGGTCCAGAGGATGAACTCGGACGCACACAAGACGCCTATTTGCAGCCAACTCGTCTTAGCAGGCTGCAGCGAATCGGCAGTGGTCCGACTCGTGTCGTCGCTATCAAGGTGTGCGTCGTTGGACTGCATGCTCGTATCAGGCGTCCCTTCGGGTTCTACGCAGGGGGAAGCTTCAAAGCAACTCCCGGGTCGTGTCCCACAGGCGCCCGTGGAGCGCCGGGTTCCCGATTATCGCACAGCCGCCGGACGGCACGCCGGCCGGTCTGAGGCTGTATGCTGGTCCTACGGCAGCCGGTGCACCGGTTCGGTCTCCGGTCGCCTACGATCCCTGGTCACTCTCGGCAGCAAGGTGGTGCGACATGTTCTATCCTCTCCAGCTCGACCTGAGCGATAAGTCCCGTCTTGAGCAGGCCGCGGTGGTTCTCAACCCAGCCTCCTCCAAACGTCTCATCGGCCAAGCGGTCGCCGCTCTTCCCGAAGTCAAGAACGCGTATGCAAACGGCAGGCTGGCCGTGTCGACCAGTACCAGCAGCGTCTTTGTGCTCGAAGCGCTCACGGGGGAGAAGGTCTCGCCCTACTGCTACAGCGTGGGCATGGTGGCCGGCGGCATGTTGACCTCCAGCATCCCGGACGACCGTGAGGTGCCTCGCTTCTTTCTCAAGGGCGAGAAGGTGGAGATGGAGGCGCGCGATTTCTTCAACGACATGGAGAAGGGCGACTGTGTCGTGAAGGGGGCCAACGCGGTCGACCCGCAGGGCAACATCGGAGTCCTGGCGGCCAACCCGCAGGGCGGGACCATCGGGGCCATCATGAGCCGGGTGGCCGTGCGCGGAGTCCCGGCGATCTTCCCGGTGGGGCTGGAGAAGTCCATCGCCTGCGTGCCCGGTGCGGCGGCCGGATGGGGCCAGCTGAGCCTGTCCCGTTGCATGGGCCTGCCCTCGTGGCTGTTCCCGGTGACCTCCGGGCTGGCGGTGACTGAGATCCAGGCCCTTGGAGTGCTGGCCGGGGTCGCCGTGCGTCACATCGCCAGCGGCGGCATCGGGGGCAGCGAGGGAGCCGTGGTGCTGCTGCTCGAGGGGTACGAGGAGAACGTCGCCAGGGCTTGGGACCTCGTGCAGAGCGTCAAGGATGAGCCGGCGGTAGAGGTGCCGCGCCATAAGTTCTGCGAGTAGGGACTGGGTCCGACGCCGAGCATCTAGTGGCCTTCGGCCCGCGGCCGGGGGCCTCCCTCTCGCGCACTTGCGGGTACGCAAAAGCGCTTTCGGGAAACCCCCGGCCACGGGCCGCGGCGACCACTCGGTGACAGCAGCGTCGCACCCCGTCTCGCTCATGGGTGGGGCCTCCGGCTTTGGCGCGGTGACCTGTTTTGTCGAGCGCGCCGTTGGGGGCTCGCGCCTTCGGCGCATTGCCGTGCCGCCCCTGGTCCGGCGGGTATCATGTCAGTGACATATCTATGAACCAACCAAGCCTCAAACCAGGCGAATTGCCAGAATCGACCAGGACCTTGGTCCTGGTCATAGCCTCGCTGGGCGGGTTCCTGGTCACCTTCATGGCCTCGTCCATCAACATCGCCCTGCCTCTCATAGGCGCCGATTTCGATGTCTCGGCCGTGACGCTCAGCTGGATATCGCTCTCTTACATGTTGGTGTCGACCGTATTGCTGCTGCCGGCGGGGCGGATCGCCGATGCGTACGGCCGCATGCGGCTGTTCAACGTGAGCATGATCGTCTTTCTCGTGATGGCCTTCGCCAGCGCGTTCGCCCCTTCGGCGTCCGTCCTCATCGTCATGCGGGCGCTCCATGGGATAGGGCTGGCGATCGGCGCGGTGACCTCCACCGCCCTGGTGGTACTGGCCTTTCCTCCCGAGCGGCGGGGCAGAGCTCTGGGAACGAACGTAGCCTTCGTATACTTGGGGGTGACCCTCGGACCGGTGCTGGGTGGTCTCATCTGCCAGAACCTCGGTTGGCGGGCGCTCTTCATCATCGTCGGAGCGCTCTCGCTCATCAATGTCGTTCTGCCGCTGTGGAAGCTGCGCCACGTAGAGTGGCGAGAGCCGAAGGGCGCGCACTTCGACTTCCTGGGGTCCGTATTGTCCGGCGCGGCTCTGGTCGCGATCCTCGTGGGGTTCTCGCTGCTTCCTGAGGTCCTCGGGGCTGTTCTCGTTGCCGCGGGGATCGTCGGCTTGGCCGCCTTCCTGTGGTGGGAGACACGGGCGGCCGATCCTCTGCTCAACCTCGACTTGTTCCGGCGCAGCCGGGTGTTCGCGTTCTCGAACGCCGCGTCCCTCATCAACTACAGCTCTACTTCAGCGATGATCTTCCTGCTGAGCCTCTATCTGCAGTACAACCGGGGACTGAGCACACAGACGGCCGGCTTTGTGCTGGTCACCGGCCCCTTTGTACAGGCGGCCTTTTCGCCGATGGTGGGCAGGTTGGCCGACAGGGTGGAGGCCAGGCATGTCGCCTCGGCGGGCATGGCGGTGTGCGTCATCGGTCTTCTAGGACTCAGCTTCGCGGGTGCGGACACTGCCTTCTGGTACATCATCCTCATGCTGTGCTTGGTCTCGCTGGGCAACGCCTTCTTCGCCACACCCAACACACACGCCATCATGGGCAGCGTAGAGACGCGGTGGGTCGGTGTGGCCTCGGCCACCATGGTCACCATGCGCCAAGTGGGTATGAGCATGAGCTTGGGCGTCGCGGCCCTGGTGCTGGCCCTGGTGGTGGGACGGGACGTCATCCGGCCGGCGGACTACCCGCACCTGCTCACCAGCGTGCGTGTCACCTTTCTGATCTTCACCGTACTGTGTGTGTTCGGGATCGCGGCCTCACTGGTGGGGCCGCGCCGGGTGCGGTGACCCGCAGGTCCTAACCCTCGCCTTCCAGTCGTGCGAACGCATCCACGAGTTGCTCGTAGGTGGCGTCGAGTGACTGGGGGATCACCCGTACGTCGGCGATGACGGGCATGAAGTTGGTGTCGCCCTGCCAGCGTGGCACCAGGTGCAGGTGCAGATGGTCCTTGATGCCTGCCCCGGCCGCCGCGCCCACATTGAAGCCGATGTTGATGCCGTCCGGGTTGAAGACCAGCTTGAAGGCCCGGGTACAGAGCTGGGCGAGGTCCATCATCTCGTGCAGGGTCTCCGGCGCCAGATCCTCCAGCGCGGAGGCATGCTCGAAGGGCGCCACCATGATGTGGCCGTTGTTATAGGGGTAGGCGTTGAGGATCACGTAGGCCAGAGCGCCCCGGTGCACGATATGCGCAGCCCGGTCGTCACCCGACTTGGGCTTGTCGCAGAAGATGCAGCCATCCGGCTTCCTCTGAGTGACGTACTGTAGTCGCCACGGTGCCCATAGCCGTTCCATGACGCCTCCTTTCGCAGCCCTGCCGTAGCCCCGCCCGCGGACGGGCGCGTCCGGCTACCGGCTATTCCCAGCGGTCGTAGCAGACGATCTCCTCGACCGGTTTGCGGCTCTTGGGGCGTGGCTCGTCCGCCGGATAGCCCAAGGTCATCAACTGCACGATCTTCACGGTATCAGGGATGTTGAGTACTTCGCGCACCTGGTCTTGGTAGTAGGCCCCGATCCAGCAGGTGCCCAGACCTTCGGCCGCCGCGGCCAAGGCCAGATGCTCCATAGCGATGGCGACGTCCACCGGGTCGCCCGGCACATCGCACCGCATCAAGCGGTCGGGCATCAGCCCCACGCCGGCCACGACGACCGGCGCCTGACCGACGAACTGCTGGTTGGAGCAAGCGGGCACGAGTCTCTGCCGCACGTCGGCGTCGCGTACCACCACGAACTTCCACGGCTGCCGGTTCGACCCGGAAGGAGCCAGACGGACAGCCTCAAGGATGCGGTCGAGTTTGTCTTGCTCCACAGGGCGCTGCTGGTAGGAGCGGACGGAATAGCGTGATCTTGTGAGTTCGAGAAAATTCATCGTCATTTGGCGGCCACCTGCGCCTTCTTCGTAGGACAGTGCACACCAGCAGACTACCATCCAACGGGCGATCTATGCTGCCGGCCGACTGACTGCGCGTGACGTGGCCCTGGCCCGGCAGCCCGGCTATGCGATATCATCGAAGTCCGAAAACCAAGTAATCCACGTGTGTGTCACCTCAGGGAGGTTCGGTAGCGATGCCCCAGGCGCCGGAAGTCACCATCACCGAGCCCACAGCGGCTCTTACCGATAGGTACGGGGGCCCTGAGGCCGGGGAGATCCTGGCCCGACTCCAGGACCCCGACATGGCCGATGTCAAGGCCATCGTTTCGTGGCGTGGCGTGGTGGTGAACGGTGACGTCTGCCTGGTCGAGCTGGCCTTGAGCTATCTGAAGCTCATCCAGGAGGAGTCTTGCGGGCGCTGCGGCCCCTGCCGCATCGGCGTGGACGTCATGCGCGAGCTGCTGGAGAAGCTGGCCGCTGGTGAGGTGGGTGAAGATGGCGCCGAGGACATGGTGGCCAAGATCCGCTACATCGCCGAGTCCATCGAGGATTCTGCGTGGTGCGGCATCGCCAACACCATCCGCGACCCTATCCTGGCGCTGCTCGATCTGGGCGCAGAGCATTTCGCGGCGCATGCCGCCGGGCTCACCTGCCCGGCCTCGACCACGCACGGCTGGGTAGCGGCTCCCTGCCGCGCAACGTGCCCGTCGAACGTGGACTGCGCTTCGTATATCTTCCAGGCTTTGGAGGAACATCCCCATCTGGCGACCACCATCGTCAAGCGCGACAACCCCTTGCCGGCCATCATCGGCCGCACGTGCCCGCACCCCTGTGAGACGAACTGCACCCTGGCGCAGATCGGCCAGCCGGTCGCCATCAACAACATCAAGCGCTGGGCCGCCGACCGCGCCGAGGGCCTGGCGGACGACCGCTGCGCGTCGGGCTGTATGACCGATCCCATCGCCGGTGCTTCGGCGGAGATCGTCGAGGCCGCCGGAGGCGCCGCGCTCATCGCGGGCGCCCCGCATGAGGTCGGCGAGTTGACCACGGCCCAACTCAGCCAGCGGCCGGTGGAGGTGACCTGCCGCCTGGACGACAAACAGGCCGCCTGCGGCAAGAAGGTGGCCATCATCGGCGCCGGTCCCGCGGGGCTCTCCGCCGGCTTCTACCTCGCCCGCCGAGGCTACCGGCCCACCATCTTCGAAGATCTTCCCGTGCCCGGTGGCATGGTGCACGTGGGTATCCCCGAGTACCGCCTGCCCCGTCACGTGATCCATCGCGAGGCCGAGCTCATCGAGCAAGAGGGCGTCGAGATCCGCTACAGCACTCGCGTGGGGCGCGACATCTCCTGGGACGATCTGCAGAACGAATTCGACGCTACCTTCGTCAGTATCGGAGCCCACTTGGGCCGTCCGCTCGGCATCCCGGGCGAGGACCTGCCCGGAGCCATGGATGCTATCGATTTTCTCCGCCGCGTAGCTCTGCATGAACCGGTGGATATAGGCGATGACGTCCTGATCCTGGGCGGAGGCAACTCGGCCATGGACGCGGCTCGTACCGCCGTCCGGCTTGGCGCCAAGAACGTGCAGGTGGTCTACCGCCGCACCAAGAACGAGATGCCCGCCAACGCCTGGGAGATCGAAGAGGCGGAGGAAGAGGGAGTGGTGTTCCATTACCTGGCCGCGCCGATGGAGTGCAAGGGCGAGGACGGCGTCACCGGTCTGGTCTGCCAGCAAATGGAACTGGGTGAGCCCGACGAGAGCGGTAGGCGTAGACCCGTACCTACCGACATGGCTCCCTTTGTGCTTACGGCCGATAGCATCATCTATGCGGTCGGCCAGAAGCCCGATTTCGATCCCTTCAAGAGCGACGAGCAGATCCAGCTCAACAAGTGGGGCTACATGGAAGTCGACCCGCGCACCCTCATGACCACCAAGCCCGGTGTGTTCGTGGGCGGCGACGCGGTGAGCGGCGGGGGCACCATCATCGAGGCCATCAACGCGGGCAAGGTGGCAGCCAAGTACATCGATAAGTACCTGCGTGGTGAGCCCGTGGTAGAAGACCTCGAAGACAAGACCCGGCGCATCGCGATCCTCCTGGGTGCTCAGAAGAGCTGGGAGAAGCTGGCCGATACCGTGGATTACGGCACCCGTGTCCCGATGCCCATGGTGGCGCCGGAGGTGCGGAAGACCAACTTCGAAGCCACCGAGCTCGGGTACACCCTGGAACAGGTGACCACCGAGGCCGACCGTTGTCTGCGGTGCCATAGGCCGATCCTGGTGGCGACGTAGGGGGCCGGCGTCCCGGGCTCGGGGTGCGGGCTCTTCGTGGGCAGGGCTGCAGAGGACCGGCCGGTATTGCACGGACGGGCTGTTGGTATTAGTCTCGATTCAGAGCGTGACCCGACAGCACGATCCGGTCCTCGCCGGCGTATGCCTTTCGAGATGTCCCGGCCGGCCACGCCTATGAGCAGGCCATCAACGGTCTGGCGGCGCGCGGCATCATCGGGGGCTACGCCGATGGCAGGTTCGGCCTGAACGACACCGTCAAGCGGGCCCAGTTCGCCAAGATGATCGTGAACACGCTTGGCATCGAGGTGGGTACGTCCACCACCACCCGCTTCACCGACCTGGGTGCTCCTGACGCCAACGGATACCCGCACAAGTTCGTCCAGGCGGCCTACGACAACGGCATCACCTACGGCACCAATACCGCCCAGACCCTGTTCGCCCCGGGGAACCAGATCCGTCGCGACCAGGTGATCAGCATGATCGTGCGGGGCACCAATGCCGTGTTCCCCGGGAGGCTCGCCGATCCTGCGGCCGGCGCCGCCTCGCTTTTTTCGGGCGTCGGCGATCCCCATGGCGCCAACCTCCGCATCGCGGAGGCGAACGGCCTGCTGGCCGGTCTCGTCGGCATGGGCGCGGGGTGGAACGTGACCGCCAACGCCACGCGGGGCGAGGTGGCCCAGATGCTCTGGAACTTCATTCAAGGCGACGTCCCGGCGAGTGAGGTCACGGTGAACTCTGACGGCAGCGGCGACTTTCCCACTCTGGATGCGGCCCTGGCGGCAGCAGCCCCGCACACGGTCATCAATCTGGGTCCCGGCATCTACACTCTCGGAAAGACCGCGACGATCAGAACCGAGTTGGAACTCATCGGCAGCGGCATGGAGGGAGCCAAGGCCACCACCGTGCAGTGTGCCGGTACGGTGGTGGATGTGCAGTCGACGTTCTTCTCGGCGCGCGACATACGTTTCGTCAGCACCGCGACCACCGGCGGTTCCAACGTCATCCAGGCGCTCGATGCGCGGCTCCATCTCGAAGACTGTTACTTCACAGGTGGCAGTCGGACCACTGAGCGGACGGGCTACGGACTCACGCTGCAGGGAGCCTCCACAGCCGGCGTGTCAGGCTGCGTCTCCTCTCAGAACGAGTGGGCCGGGATCGGAGTGACCGACACCGGTACGGTCACACTTGAAGACAACGAATGCTCGAACAACAGCAACTGTGGCATCTCGATCTTCAAATCGGTTTCGGCGACCATCAGAGGCAACACGTGCAGCTTCAACGATCTCTACGGCATCAACATGCGGGATGACAGCGAGGCCACCGTCGAGAACAACCAGTGTTCCGACAACCACTCGTACGGCATCAGCCTCCAAGAGAACACCAGGGCGACCATCAGAGGCAACACGTGTCACCGAAACGGTTTGGAGGGTATCGCCTTGGCGCATGACGCCCAGGCCACTATCGAGAACAACAACTGTTCTCACAACATGAGCGGCATAGGGCTCTACCAGAGTGCCGTGGCTACCATCAAGGGCAATACGTGCACATTCAACAGCTATAGCGGTATGGACTTCCAGGATCAATCCAACGCGACCGTCCAGAACAACACGTGCGCGGACAACACGCAGGACGGCATTGTCGTCCATAATGAGGCCACTGCCACGATCACTGAAACCACCTGCACCCGTAACGGCTTGGACGGCATCGGAGCACAAGACCACGCTGTTGTGACGATCGAGAACTGTACCCTCACCTCTAACAAGCAATGTGGTGTGCATTTCTCAGACTGGAGTTCCGGTGTTCTTCGGCACAGTGAGATCGCGCATAACACGTGGGGTATCTGCGCGCGTGAACCCGCAACCGCCGCCATCGAGATGAACGATCTGCATAACAACGTTCACGACTACTTCTAGCGAGCGGACCGGTTGCCGCGTACATGTGAGGGATAGGGCGGCCGGTGGCGAAGTAGTCTAGAACCCGACGGTCACGTCGTGGTCTAGCTAGACCATCGGTGAAAGGGGTCGATCCCATGAAGCGGCGTTCGCTCTATGCCGGCAGTCTATTTCTCGTGGCGGCTGCGCTCATAGTGGTCTGCGTCTCGGTGGCTTTCGCGCTCACCATGCCCACCTTGGACGTCCAGAAACAGCCCACCATCGCCGCGGGCGGTACGCATACGCTCGCCATCGAGGCCGACGGGACCCTGTGGGCGTGGGGTGGCAACTACTATGGCCAGATGGGCGACGGGGGCAGCCAGAACCGCTCGGTGCCGACGTGGATCGTGACGGCCGACGACTGGACCACCGTCGCCGCCGGAGCCAGGCACTCACTGGGCATCAAGGCCGACGGCGCTCTATGGGCCTGGGGCTGGAACGATTGCGGCCAGTTGGGTGACGCCACTCTGATCGACCGCCGCGCTCCGGTGCGCATCGAGCAGGACACGAGGTGGGTGGCCGTGGCCGCGGGGTATGGTCACTCGCTTGGCCTCAAATCCAACGGCACGCTGTGGGCCTGGGGATGGAACACCAACGGCCAGCTGGGACAGGGCGCCTCAGGCGACTACTACTACCCCAAACGCATTGGGACCGCGACCGACTGGGTAGCCATCGCGGCCGGCGATTACTTCTGTATGGCTCTCAAGTCCGACGGCACGCTCTGGACCTGGGGGTCCAACGTGGACGGTCAGATGGGCAACGGCAACAACATGGATCAGTTGGTCCCCACCCAACTGGGGACCGCGACCGACTGGGTGGCCATCTCGGCTGGAGGCGCTCACGCGCTTGCCCTCAAGTCCGACGGCACGCTGTGGGCCTGGGGCGGCAACTCGTGCGGGCAACTGGGTGACGGCACAAGGAACAACTGCCTTGTCCCCACCCGTGTCGGAGCCGACAGCGACTGGGCGGCCATCGCCGCGGGTGGCAATCACTCCGTGGCGCTCAAGGTCAACGGCACGCTCTGGACCTGGGGCTACAACAGCGAGGGCCAGTTGGGCGACGGCACCAAGGACACACGATCGACCCCCACTCGCATAGGAGAGGATAACGACTGGGTGGCCGTGGCGGCCGGTGATCTTCATTCGCTCGCGCTCAAACTGAGCGGGATGCTTTGTGCCTGGGGCCGCAACAACGAGGGCCAGGTCGGGGAGTCCACCACACACAATTGGTATTCGCCCGTGCCGGCGCTGCTCGCCGTCAGCATGCCGGGGACCATCACGACGACCACGACGACGAGCTCCACCACGACCACCACCAGCTCCACCACGACGACGAGCTATCCGTCGACGAGCTCCACCACTTCAACAACGCTGGTCCAGGCGACCTTCGGCGATGTTCCGGCGAGCAATCCCTATCACACCGCCATCTCCGGGATGGCCGCGCGCAAGATCATCGGTGGTTACTCCGACAACACGTTCAGGCCTGACAACCCGGTCATGCGTAAGCAGTTCGCCAAGATGATCGTGGGCGCCATGGGGCTGCCTGTGACCGAGGACGATTGGAAGGACTCCAGCCGTCCCTTCACCGACTGCGGCCTTGACCCCCTGACCGATCTGTATCCGCATGACTACATCGCGGTGGCCAAGGAGGAGGGTCTGACCACGGGCAAGACGGCCACCACCTTCGAGCCCGACGCGAACATCACGAGGGCGCAGCTCGCGACTATGGTGGTGAGGGCGGCTCAGGCCTCCGATATGGCGCTGGACCCGGTGGGCTCTGACTATGCGGGTGTCTTCAAGAAGTACAACGATGCCACTCACGGCTCCAACGTGAAGGTGGCCGAGTACAACGGGCTGCTTGGGGGGCTACCGGTGGGAAGCTCTCCCGCCTCCTGGCTGGCGGGTAGCGCTACGCGGGGCGAAGTGGCCCAAGTGCTCTGGAACCTCATGCAGAAGCAGTAGCGCCGGGCGGATCGGCGCGCAGACGCGTCTGCGCGCACCGGCCCACGGTCCTAGTACCAGAGAGTCAGCCCCGTCTGCGGGTCCATCTTGCGAACGACCGGCGGCCCGGTCAAGGTGGTCAGCAGGATCTCCATATTGAAGACCAGGGTGCCGTCGGCCAGGTGGCCTCCGAACGTGCGGCCCGTTTCTTCAGCGAGCACGATGTGCACGTGCGCGATGGGCTCGCCGTTGAGTAGCGACACGTTGCCCCACATCCCGGCGACCTCCAGACGCTTGTCGAGCCGGTTGTCTACCCATTCCTGCTTGGGTTGGTCGTAGTAGCGGATGACCGCCTGCGATACGGCTCCCACGCCCGATAGCCAGGCCAGATTGATGTTGTTGGCCAGCACGTACTGTTGGAGTTCCTTCAGTAGATCGCTGCCGTAGTCCGGCTTGAGGATGTGGACCGAACCTACAGAGGCCTGCACGTCGAACATCAGCCACCACCTCCCATGAGCCGTGACCTCGCATGATGAGCGCCCCCGATCGGGGCCTCAGACCGTTTCTTTCCCGCTAGTCGTCCCACTTGAACTCGGGGGATATCCGCTGATCCCAGATCTCCTCGGTGGCGTCTTCGAGGCTGTGCAGCTCGTCGGGCGTCATCTCGGTGATGAGGGCTTCGGGGTCGCTGAGCAGCTTGACCTCGAGTTCCGAAGCATCCAGGCGACCGTCGTCGTTCACGACCGCGTTCTTCTCTTTGAAATAGGAAGCGAGTTCGTCGAGATCCATGCCTTCTCTGTGCAGAGAGATCCTTTCGACCCCGCCGGGAAGGTCGCGGCGCAGATCCACCAGGTACTGGTACCAGACTATGTCCCACGCGATGGTGACGATGGCGCGGGGGTTCTCTCCGGGCAGTCTGGTCAGATTGGCTTTCGGCCTACCCAGGCTGCGTCTGACCTCGCGGACCCGGTTGGTGAACTGGCTCTCGTTGTAGTAGCGCTGGACTGCCTGCACCTCGTCTATGCGGAAGGTGGGCAAGTGGCTCTGGCGGGCGTCGGCCTCGGCAGCCTCAGGAGCCGCAGCAGCCGGAGGAGCCGGAGGAGCCGGAGTGGCCGGCGGGGTATTCGAAGGAACGGCCGGGGAGTCCGAAGCCGGTGCTGTCTCGGCGGTCTCTGGGGCTACGAATGGCACCGTGGCCTCGTCGGAGGTGGGCTCCAAGAAGGAGTCTTCGGCTTCGACACTCTCGGGAAGATCAGGCCAGACGAATTGCTCTTCGGACGCGACGGATTCGGCCACTTCAGGGGCCGCTGTCGGAGGTGTGACGTCGGGAGTCGCGGTGGGAACCGCGGCATCCGGAGGGGCGTCCGGAGCGCCGGCCGGAGGTGCGACCACCGGTAGCGGGGCCGGGGCCGCGGCGTCTGGTGGCTCCGACGCCGGCAGACCGGCGGTTGCGCCGGTGGACAGAGCGGGGCTCGGTGCGGCCGCCGTGATGAGGAACTCAGTCTCGGACAGTTTCGTCCGGGTCTTCTCCAGCTCCCGTTCAAGCATCTGCAGACGGCTCTCCACGGCGGTCTTGTTCTGTGAGTCGGTGATCATCTCGGCGGCGAACCGTTCGAGTGAGGCAGCCAGGCGTTCAAGGGCGGCCTGCATATCGCCTTGCAGGGCAATCAGGTCGGTGACCGGCATGAGCAGTTCCCTGGTCTTCTCCAGGGGGTCGTACTCTGTGGCCGGCACCGCATCGGCCGGATCGCGCTCGTCGGGCCAGATGCTCTCGGCGGCACTCGCCGGGGGAGCAGGGATCTCCGCCCTGTCTCCCAGATCTGCGCCCGCGGCGCATTCCGGGCACAGGCGCGCCAGACTGCCGTCGGCGAACTCCTGGATGACCACCTCTTCTCCAAGCAAAGCGCCACAGATCTCGCAGTGATCGCTTCCGGGGAAGACCTCATCGGAAGATGCCATGTTTCACGCCTCCTTCCCTGGCCCGGTGCAGCAGCCGGGGAACGCGGATGATTGTTGTCGAATGGCGGCCTCAGTATAGCAGCCGGTACGGCCGGCCCGGAGGGCACGGGCCGCCGCCGTCCTGTAAGATTCGCCTGTCCGCGACCGGTGGTAACCACCACTCGACACCTTCGGAAGCGAGGGGAGGTCCGCTTGCTTTTTCCCACGGGGATCTTTGTCGCCTTCTTCGTGGTCGTATTCGCCGTCAGCTGGGCGCTCGTCCGGCGTCCGTCGCTGTGGCGAGGCTTCATCGTCATCGCGAGCTACTTCTTCTACAGCTTCTGGGGCTGGAGATACGCGTTTCTCCTGGCCGGCTATACCCTGGTCGACTATCTGCTCGGCCGGGCGCTTGCGGCGTCGTCACGGGGGCGCGGGTGGTTGCTGGCGCTGGCAGTGGTTCTGAATCTAGTGCCGCTCGTGGTCTTCAAGTACTACGGGTTTCTGGCCTTCAACACCTCGGAGGTGGCCGGCTGGCTGGGCCTCGGATCCTCTCTACCTCTCCTGGAGCTCGTGGTGCCGGTGGGGATCTCCTTTACCACCTTCAGGGGCATCAGCTACGTGGTGGATGTCTACCGCAACGGAACGGAGAAGGCCTCGCTTTTGGATCTGGCCGTCTTCATGTCGTTCTTCCCTTACCTGGCGGCCGGTCCCATAGCCCGGACCTCAGAGCTTCTGCCGCAGATCAAGCCCTGGGCGGGACCACGGCGCATCGACGCCTCTCGAGCCCTCTACCTCATTGCTCTTGGCCTGACCAAGAAGCTGGTGATCGGCGACTTCTTGGCCCGCAACCTGGTGGACGGCGTCTTCGCCGCCCCCGGGCAGTATTCGTCGCTGGACGTGGTTCTGGGCATCCACGCCTATGCCGTGCAGATCTACTGCGATTTCAGCGGTTACACCGACATGGCCATCGGTATCGCCCTTCTCTTGGGCATCCTGCTGCCGGTCAACTTCGACCGGCCCTATACGGCCGTCTCTTTGCGCGATTTCTGGCGCCGGTGGCACATCACCCTCTCCCGCTGGCTGCGGGATTACCTCTACATCCCCATGGGCGGGAGCCGGCGGTCGAGCCTCGCGACCTACCGCAACCTCATCATCACCATGGTGTTGGCCGGACTGTGGCACGGAGCGGGCTGGACCTTTCTCGTCTGGGGGGCGCTGCACGGGGTGGGGATGGTCTTCGAGCATGCCTCCGCCGCGCGCCGGAAGAAGAGGGGGCTGCAGCCCGTCGTCCCCAGTGGATTCGGGATCGCCGTGCGGCGGGTCCTCACACTCGAGTTCGTCTGTCTGGCTTGGATCTTCTTCCGGGCGGATTCGGTCACCGCTGCCGGCCAGGTGATCGCCCGGACGTTCACAGCCTGGGACGTCGCGCCCACGGTGAGCTGGTTGGTGGTGCTCGCGATCGTGGCGGGGATAGGTCTCCAGTATCTCCCGGCTCGTCTGACCGAGTGGACGCAGGCACTCATCTCCCGGCGGCGGCCGTTGGTACAGGGTCTCGTCTTCGGACTGGTGGTCTTCGCGGTGGTAGGTCTTTTGGGGGCGGAGGGCGTCACCAACTTCATCTACATCGGTTTCTAGGGGTGGCGCACTGGACCTGAGTCGCGAACATAGGGCGGAAGAGAAACGCACGACGCAAGGAGTCCGTTCGCTGGGATTCTGGCAGGTCGTCACGATCTTTGTCACCATGGGGATCATCGGTCTGCTGCTGGGAGCGGAGCCGCTTCATCTGAGAGCCGAGAACCTTTCGCCGTCGGTGTTTCGCACAGCAGCCGTCGCCATCACCGGCCCTCTTGCCACGGCCGGCGAGTTCTTGCGCCTGGATAGGCCTTGGGAGTGGGCCACGGGCTACGAGGATCCGGGGGAGGGTGGGACTGAGGTCGCGTCGGGCTCGTTGGAGCTCCCGGAAGGGCTGATGACCACGACCACGGATGCTCACGAAGGGACGACGGATCCCACGGAGGCGACCACCACGGTGACCGTCTCCCCGGTCAGCACCACGACTGTGCCGGGCGGCGGCGTGGCGTCCACGACATCGACCTCTCGCGCACCCAGCTCTACTACCACCACCACCGAAGCCAAGCCGGTGTTCACTCCTGAGGACCCGTTGCGCATACTGGTGGTGGGTGATTCTCTGTCGGTCATGATGGGCTACGGCCTCATGAGGCAGGCGGAGGCCAATCGCGCCCTCAAGGTGGAGATGGTCAACAAGGTCAGTTCAGGCCTTTCTCGCCCCGATTTCTACAACTGGCCCAAGGTGATGACCGAGAAAGTGGCCGAGTACCGGCCGCACGTGGCGGTGATCCTTTTTGGGGGTAACGACAAGCAGCCCATCCATGTCGGAGCCCAGTCGCTCCGGTCGTTCTCCGAGGAATGGAAGAGCGAGTACTACCGGCGCATATGGCGGTTTCTCGACATCATCACCGACTCCGGAGGCGAGGCCATCTGGATGGGGCTCCCGATCATGCGCAGTGATAGGTTCGCCGAGACCTGCCGCACTCTCAACGAGATGTACAGCGTGGTCTGCGAGTACCACGACGGTGCGACCTACATCGACGGCTACACGCTCTTCGTGGACGATAATGGCAAGTACAATAAGTACCTGGTCGATTCGACAGGCGAGCGCCGGCTGATGAGGGCCGACGATGGCATCCATCTGTCGAATGCCGGAGGCGACCGGCAGGCCGAGGCGGTGATGGAGGTCTTGCATGAGTCGTACCAACTAGAGCCGTAGGGGGTAGGGCGGATGCCCATCTGGACTCATGCTAGACTTCTGCGGTTTGAATTCGTGAGGAAGGTCATTCAAAGGTGATCGACGTTCGGCTCTATGCACATCTCCCAGAAGCCGCCACGGCTCCAGGATCGCAACGTGGCAAGGCTGAGTTCCAGATAGAAGCTCGCTCTGGGCTTATCGTGAGAGATGTCATCAGAGAGGTGGGCGTCCCGTCTGAAGCGGTGTTCATCGTCATGGTGAACGGCGAGCGCCTCGATCTTGACGCGTGTCTCGCCGATGGAGACCGCCTCGGTTTGTTCCCGGCCGTCTCGGGCGGCTGATCCACTACCCGTTCCCCTACCGGAGGCCCTGTCATGCCCGTAGCCAAGAAGATCGCCGAAGCGGCCCAGCATTCGTCGTGGATCAGGCAGATGTTTGAAGAGGGCGCCCGCCTGGCTGCGACTCACGGCCGCGACAAGGTCTTCGATTTCAGCATCGGCAACCCTAATCTGGAGCCGCCGGCCGAGTTCCAGCGGGTCATCGAAGAACTGGTGCGCGATCCCGCGCCGGGCCTTCATGGTTACATGTCGAACGCGGGATACGCGTTCGCCCGGTCGGCTGTGGCGGCCTTTCTGGCACAAGAGCAGGGCGTGCCGACCACCGGCGACCACGTGGTCATGACTGTGGGAGCGGGGGGGTCGCTCAACGTGGTGCTCAAGACCATCCTGGACCCGGGAGACGAAGTCGTCGTCCCGAGGCCGTACTTCATGGAATACGACTACTACGTCGACAACCATGGAGGCGTCCTCAAAGCGGTCGACACCACACGCGACTTCCAACTGGACGTCGACGCCATCGAAGCGGCCATCGGCAGCAAGACGAGGGCGGTTCTCATCAATTCCCCCAACAATCCGACGGGGCGTGTCTATCCCGAATCGGCGGTCCGCGCCTTGGGAGAACTTCTCGAACGCCGGTCACGTGAGAACGGCCGGATCATCTATCTCATCGCCGACGAGCCGTATCGCCGGATCGTCTACGACGGCGCGCAGGTGGCGCCCATCATGCAGGCCTACTCGGGCACCATCATCGCCTCGAGCTACTCCAAAGAGCTCTCCCTGGCGGGAGAGAGGATCGGGTTCGTAGCGGCCAATCCGGCCATCCCCAAGATCGGCCTGGTCATGGAAGGGCTTATCATGGCCAACCGGATCCTCGGCTTCGTCAACGCCCCATCGCTCATGCAGCGAGTGGTTGCGAGGCTGCAGGGCGTGTCTGTGGATGTGGCTCCGTACAAGCGCAACCGCGACCTGCTCTGCCAGGGATTGACCGAGGCGGGGTTCGAGGTCGTCAAGCCCGAGGGGGCCTTCTACCTGTTCCCACGCTCGCCAATAGAGGACGATGTGGCCTTTTGCCGGGAGATGCAGGAACACCTGGTGCTCGTGGTGCCGGGCCGGGGCTTCGGGCTCGCGGGTCACTTCCGCATGGCTTACTGCGTTGCCCCGGAGGTCGTGGACGGGGCTCTGCCGGCGTTCCGGGAAGTCGGAGCGCGCTACTTTGGGACGCAGGGCGGCCGCTCCCTGTAGCTCAGCCTGTCGGGCGGAGGATACCGCCTATAATGGGACGGACCAAGCAGCTGGGCCGCAGTGCGGGAACGACCGAGCCAAGGGGCGGATCGTGAAGTACGTGATAGTGATCATCGACGGGGCCTCAGGATGGCCGGCAAGCGCTCTCGAAGGGCGGACGGCGCTCGAGGCTGCCCATACTCCCAACCTTGACCGGCTGGCCCGGGAGGGCTCGGCGGGCATGGTGGACAACGTTCCTCCGGGCATGGAGCCATCGAGTGCCATCGCGTGCATGAGTGTCATGGGGTTCGATCCGACGGCATACTACGCCGGGCGGGGTCCCATCGAGGCCATGGCCATGGGTATCGGGCTCGAACCGGGCGAGGTCGCGATGCGATGCAACTTCGTGACGGTGGTCGATGGGAAGATGGCCAGCTACTCTGCCGGCAATATCAACTCCGAGGAGTCGGCGGAACTCGTGGCCGCGCTGCGCGAGGGTCTGGGTGATGCCTTCCAAGGTGACTTCGACGGAGCCGGCGCCGAACACGCTGGGTCGGCATCTCGCAGGGCCCGCATGGCCTTGTATGCAGGAGTGGGGTTTCGGCAGATCCTGACTGTACGAGACGGAGCCGAACTGCTGGTCACCAGCTTCACCACTCCGCACGATATCGCCGACCGGCCTGTCGCCGGCTACCAACCGGTGGGGCCGGGGGCGCATCTCGTCGGTGATCTCATGGAGAGGTCAAAGGGGATCCTTGCCGGACACCCTGTGAACGAGGCCCGCATTGCTCGCGGCGAGTTACCGGCGACCCAGATCTGGCTGTTCTGGCCCGGCACGCGTCCTGCGGAGATGCCCACGTTCTCTGAGATATACGGAGGGCGGAAGGCGGCGATGACCTCGGGGGTGGACCTGCTGAGGGGCCTGGCCATCCAGACCGGGATGGATGTCCTGACCGTCCCAGGTGTCACCGATCGCGGTGACAACGACTACCGGGCGCAGATGGCGGGCGCCTTGGAGGCACTGGACGATCACGACGTGGTGTTCGTGCACGTGGAAGCTCCCGACGAGGCGTCTCACTCGGGCGACGTCGCGGGCAAGGTGCGGGCGATCGAGCAGACCGACAGACTGATAATCTCGCAGGCACTCGACGCTGCGGAACACCATGCCGGTCTGTCAGGCGGGTTGCGCCTCATGGTCTTGCCCGACCACCCGACTCCCCTGGAGATCAAGACCCACGTAGCTGAGCCGGTGCCCTTCGTGATGTGGGGCCCGGGAATCGGGCCCAACAGGGCAAAGGCCTACACCGAGACGGCGGCCCGGGCCACGGGCTTCGCCGTGGCGCCGGGCCACCGGTTGATGTCGCTGTTTCTCGCGGGCTAGCTCGCCATCTTCTCGAACTCTTCTTTGCTGGCTCCGCAGTCCGGGCATTCCCACTCGTCGGGTAGTCTTTCAAAGGGAGTCCCGGGAGCTATCCCTTGGGTGGGATCTCCCACTTGCGGGTCGTAGACATATCCGCACAGCAGGCATTGCCATTTTTCCATCGGTCGATCCTTTCTCATGGGGGCCGATCGGGGTGGGCTCTACCCACCAGGAGACATTATCTCCAAATGTGAGCGCGACCAATCATGCGTGTTGCCGGATTTGCTCCGCGCGTGACGAGCCGGGAGCGCTCGTCCTTGACGGGGACACCCGCCGTTCTGTAGCATGAATGTTTGGAATTTAGCCGGTTGGGGGCCTTTCCGAGGGGTTGAATCCCACCTATCAATCGCCGCGAGCGCCGACAAGGAGGCAATGCTGCATGGAAGTGAAACCGTTCAAGACGCCGACGCGCCGGTGGAAGAGGATCCTGCTCTCCACGCTGGTCGCGCTGGTCGTGCTACTGGTCTTTGCACCGGCGGCTCAGGCCGGAGAAGCAGAACTGGTGCTGCCTGAACTGAACCAGGTCGATTTTCACGGCATCTCCGGCAGCCTCCTTCTCGCTCTGGGTCTCATCATCTGTGCGCTCGGTCTCCTGTTTGGCGTCGTTGTCTTCTATCAGCTCCGCAAGCTGCCCGCCCACAGGTCGATGAAAGAGATCTCGGAGCTCATCTGGCAGACCTGCAAGACTTACCTCTTGAAGCAGGGCCAGTTCCTGATCATTCTGTGGATCTTCATCGCCATCGTCATCGGGGTGTACTTCGGAGCCCTCAGCGATTTCTCGGCCGGCAGGGTGATCATCATCCTGGCGTTCAGCGTCATCGGCATCCTGGGAAGCTACGGCGTCGCCTGGTTCGGCATCAGGGTCAACACCTACGCCAACTCCCGCACGGCTTTCGAGAGCCTCAGGGGTAAGCCGTACGGCATCCATGCCATCCCGATGCGTTCCGGCATGAGCGTGGGCATGATGCTCATCAGCGTCGAGCTCATCATCATGCTCATCATCCTCATCTGGATCCCGCGCGACTATGCCGGCCAGTGTTTCATCGGGTTCGCCATCGGCGAATCGTTGGGCGCCGCCGCGCTGAGGATCGCCGGCGGTATCTTCACCAAGATCGCCGACATCGGCTCCGACCTCATGAAGATCGTCTTCAACATCAAAGAAGACGACGCCCGTAACCCCGGCGTCATCGCCGACTGCACGGGCGACAACGCGGGCGACTCGGTCGGCCCGTCGGCCGACGGCTTCGAGACCTACGGTGTCACCGGTGTGGCTCTCATCACCTTCATCATCCTCGCGGTGGCCGATCCCCTTATCCAGGTGGCTCTGCTGGTATGGATCTTCGCCATGCGCGTCATGATGATCGTCTCCAGTGGCGCTTCGTACTTCCTGAACGGCGCGATCACCAAAGCGCGGTACAAGAACGCACGGAAGATGAACTTTGAGGGCCCGCTCACGTCGCTGGTCTGGCTCACCTCCGTCATCTCCATGATCCTCACCTTTGTTGTTTCCTGGGTGCTGATCGGTGGCAACACGCTGGTGGGGGATGCGCACCCCAACTATTGGTGGATGCTCTCTATCATCATCAGCATGGGCACCCTGGCCGGGGCTCTCATCCCCGAGCTGGTGAAAGTCTTCACTTCCACCAAGTCGAAACACGTCAACGAAGTCGTGACCTCGACCAGGGAGGGGGGAGCTTCGCTCAACATCCTCTCCGGGTTCGTTGCCGGTAACTACAGCGCCTACTACATCGGTTTCGCCATCATGGTGCTCATGGGCGTGGGCTACATCGTGAGCACTCAGGGCTTGGGTGACATCATGCTCGCTCCGGCCGTGTTCGCCTTCGGTCTCGTGGCCTTTGGCTTCCTGGGCATGGGCCCGGTGACCATCGCCGTGGACTCCTACGGTCCGGTCACCGACAATGCTCAGTCGGTCTATGAGCTTTCGACCATCGAGCAGATCGAAGGCGTGGACGAAGAGATCCAGCGCGACTTCGGCTTCAAGCCCGATTGGGAGGTGGCCAAGGAGAACCTGGAGGAGAACGACGGCGCCGGCAACACCTTCAAGGCGACGGCCAAGCCGGTGCTCATCGGTACGGCGGTCGTGGGTGCTACTACGATGATCTTCTCCATCATCATGGTGCTCACCGAAGAGTTGACCGTGAATGTCGAGAAGCTGTCCCTCCTTTACCCGCCGTTCCTGCTCGGCATCGTCATGGGCGGCGCCATGATCTACTGGTTCACCGGTGCGGCCACACAGGCCGTCACCACGGGCGCCTACCGCGCGGTGGAGTTCATCAAGCGCCACATCAACCTCGATGTGGAGACCGGTACCGCCAACGTCGAAGACAGCAAGAAGGTCGTCGGCATCTGCACGCAGTACGCGCAGAAGGGCATGATCAACATCTTCCTAGCCGTCTTCTTCGGCACCCTGGCCTTCTCGTTCCTCGAGCCTTACTTCTTCATCGGCTACCTGATCTCCATAGCCGTGTTCGGCCTGTTCCAGGCGGTCTTCATGGCCAACGCCGGTGGCGCTTGGGATAACGCCAAGAAGATCGTCGAGGTGGACCTGAAAGAGAAGGGCACCGACCTGCACGCGGCCGCCGTCATCGGCGACACGGTGGGCGATCCGTTCAAGGACACCTCCTCGGTGGCTCTGAACCCGATCATCAAGTTCACCACGCTGTTCGGTCTGCTGGCGGTCGAGCTGGCTGTGAGCATCGTCGACGGCGCCAATGGCAGCCACACGCTCACGTGGATCCTGTCGGCGGTGTTCTTCTTGATCTCGATCTACTTCGTGTGGCGCTCCTTCTACGGGATGCGCATCAAGAAGCAGAAGGACTGATCGTTATTCGCTCACGATAGGCCGTCCGGGCTCTGAGAAGCCCGGTGTGCCGCAAAGAAGACGTCGGGCCGCCCGCCGCACCAAGGTGCGGCGGGCGGCCTCTTCTGTTGACAGCGCCACCGGTAGCGATGCAGGTCTTGAACCCTCAGCCATTCGGCGTAAAGTAGGGCATTCACGATTATCACCGCTGTCGCAAAGCCGGATAGGAGGCGGAAGGTGAGCGAAACGCGGACCTGGATCGAGGCCGATCTGATAGTGCGAGACGCAGGTGAACTCCTCACCTGCGCTCGAACCGGGGCCACGTCCGGTGCCCGCTCTGCTTTGGGAGTCATCCCGGGGGGAGCAGTCGCCGCTCGTGAGGGGCGCGTCGTGTGGGTCGGTCCTACATCGGCGCTCAAGGAAGAAGTCCGGTTGGCGCGAGGTGGCCAAGAGGTGGACGCCGAGGGCCGGGTTGTGATGCCCGGTCTGGTTGAATGCCATGCCCATGTCGCTTTTGCCGGCGACAGGTCCGACGAATTCCAGCTCCGGGTGAGTGGCGCGAGTTACCAAGAGATCGGGGCGGCGGGCGGTGGGATCATGAGCACCGTCCACGCCACGTGTGACGCCTCCGACGAAGTGCTCCGCGCACTCACGCGCAAACGGCTCGACTACTTCTTGCGCTTCGGGGTGACCACGGTGGAGGCCAAGAGCGGATACGGGCTCCTGCAGGACCAGGAGATACGCATCCTCGAGGTCTACCGCGATGTTGCCGCCACGCATACTGTCGATGTGATCCCCACGCTCTTGGCCGCGCACGTGTTGCCGGTGGAGTACCTCGACCGCCCTGACGAGTACATCAAGATGGTGATCAAGAAGATGATCCCGGCGGCGGCCAAACACCATCTGGCCAGGTTCTGCGACGCTTTCTGCGAGCAGGGTGCTTTCACGGTGGAGCAGTGCCGGCGGGTGTTGGAGGCCGGGCTCGAGCATGGGCTCCTGCCGAAGCTGCATGCCGATCAGCTCAGCTATCTGGGTGGCACCGAGATGGCGGCTGCGTTGGGCGCCGTGTCGGTCGATCACCTCGATCACGTCAGTGAGGCCGGCATCGTGGCGCTCGCGGCGCCGGATGGGGGTAATCGGGTCCCTGTGGCGGTTCTCCTTCCAGGGGCCACATTCTTCCTGGGAGAAGGCGGCTATGCTCCGGCCCGCCGGCTACTGGAAGCAGGTGCGAGGGTGGCCCTCAGTACCGATCTGAATCCCGGCTCGAGCCCCACGGCCAACCTATGGCTGATGGCTACCATGGGCTGCTCGCAGCTCAGGATGTCGGCGGAAGAGGTGGTGCGGGCCATCACCATAGAGGCCGCGGCGGCACTGGCCGTGGACGACGAGGTGGGGAGCCTGGAGGTCGGAAAGAAGGCCGATATCCTCATGCTTGAAGAGACCCGGCACGCGGAGATCCCCTACCGTTACGGCATGAACCCGGTATGGCGGGTGTTCAAGGAAGGCAAGCTGGTGGTGGAGAGGGATCTCCTGGGCCGTATCGAGGTGTGCAGCTGAGGCCCTCGTCATCCCTATCTAGGGACGTAGTTCCGTCACGTCTTGGAACTGTGTGACCACGCGGTAGACATCGAGGTCTACCCGCACCAGCGCGCAGGCAGGGTCGTTCACGAACTCCGATAGGTCGGGATGCTTCGCCAGAAAGCCGGTCGCGGCTGCAACGCGCGCCCTCTGACCGGTCAGCTCTCCAGCCGTCCCCGTGGCCGTCACGGCGGTCGCTTCGCGCAGGTCGGCGTCGCGGTTGGACCGGTCGTCGAAGAGCAGTGCCACTCGCGGGTGCGCGACGAGGTGGGCGAACTTGCGCGTGGCCCGCATGGTGGCGAAGATCACGTGGCTGAGGTCGTCCGACCCCCAGAATGCGATGAGGCTGGAATACGGACCGGTCTCCGACTGCGTGCACAGAACGGCGAAGCGTTGTGCTTCGAGCAGACGCCGGACCAAGTCTCGCGTTTCTTTGTGTTCCGTCATGTCGGTCTCCGTCGCGGCCACCAGGCCCACCTGCCCAACAGCACCGTGATCGCCGGCACGAGGGTGGTCCGCACCACGAAGGTGTCGAGCAGCACCCCGAAGGCCACAGCGAATCCGATCTGTAATAGTCCCAGGATACTGCCACTCAGCATGCTTGCGAAAGTCCCGGCCATGATGATGCCGGCCGAGGTGATTATTCCGCCCGTGCGGGCCAAGGCCTGCCGTGTGCCGTCTCGGGAGCCGTGCGCGGCCACCTCCTCCTTCACCCGCCCGATGAGGAAGATGTTGTAGTCCATCCCCAGCGCCACCAGCATCACGAACATGAACATGGGCACCCACCAAGTGACCCCGGCGCCACCGAGGATGTCGACGAAGAGCAGCCTGGTCACGCCCAGCGTGGCCGCATACGAGAGGAGGATGGTCAGGATCAGGTAGATAGGCGCCACCAGCGCCCGCAGCAAAAGGAGCAGCACCACGAACACGCCTCCGAGTACAAAGATGATGGCTCGGGTCATGTCGCGGTCGGAGGCGTCGCGGAGGTCCAAGAGGACAGCGGAGTTGCCTTCCACCACGCCTTCCAGTCCCTGGTCGCTCAGTGTCTGGCGGACGGCTTCGACCGTGGCCACGGCGGCAGGGCTATAAGGTCCCGAGTCGAGCACTACCTGCAGCCGGGCCGCGTCGCCGTCGGAAGAAAAGTAGGCGTCGCGGAGCCCCTTGAGACCCTCGTGGCTCCGGAGGTAGAGGTCGGGGAGAAGGAGGGGGGGCGGGAAGCTGGAATCCGCGAACACCCGAGCCCGTAGCGAGTCGAGGCCCTTGGCGAGCGACTCCATGTGAATGAGGGCTTCTGACAGGAGGTCCGGCGTCGCCTCCTGCGCCAGGGTCGACAGGCTCTCGAGCGCGTCAGCGGCTTGGACGAACCCGGCGTAGTCGACCATGCGCGGGTAAGCCGCTCCCAGTTGGACGAGGTAGCGGCCCACGTCGCGCAAGCCGTCCGTCGCCTCCTGGAGTCTCGCCGCGGTCAGGGCCTGCATGGGTCCGCCACGACCGCCCTCAGGACCGGGCCGCGCCCGGAGTCGCTCGATGCCGTCCCGCACCCCCGCGGCTACGGCGCCGAGTTGGTCGGCGACGCTCAGGGTGTCCGGCTCCAGTGAGTCGAAGAAGCTCCGCACGAAAGCCACGTGAGGCAGTCCCTCCAGCGTTGCCTCGAGATCGCGCGCGCGAGTGAGGCCCGCGGGCACGTCATAACCCTTCGAGTCGACCACCACCACGTTGAGGGGTTGCATCTCACCGGCGCCGAAATGCTCGGCCAGGGACTCGAAGCCCATACGAGCCTCGTTCTTGTCGGAGAGGTCGGCCAGAAGGTCGAAGTCGCGCGCCAGGCCGTTGCCGTAGATGGCGAAAGGCACCAGCACGACCAGCGGCAGCAGGGCGGCCAGGATGGGCCGCCTCACCACCATAGCGGCCCACCGGTGCCACGCGCCGCTCTCCTTCATCCGGTGGGCCTTTCGCGGCCAGAAGGCGTGATGACCCAGCACCGTGAGCAGCGCGGGAGTCAGTGTGAGGCCCGCCAGCAGAGCGATCGCCACCCCGATGGCGATACTGGGGCCGCTGGTGTTGTAGAGGCCGAGCTCGGCGAAGGCCATCATCGCCACGCCTACGATGACCGTGCCTGCGCTGGAGGCGATGGTCTCGCCGACGGCCCGCACTGTGGTCTTGGTGGCGGGAGCAGGGCTGTCGGCGCCCGTCATCTCCTCGCGGAAACGGCTGATGAGGAACAGGCAGTAGTCGGTGCCGGCTCCGAACAGGACCACGATCAGGAAGATGTTGGTGTACGACGAGATGGTGAGCGGCCCGGCGCCGAGGAACGCGACGATACCCCGGCTGATGAGATAGGCAAGGGCGATGGTCGCGAGCGGGATGAGCGGGCTGACCGGCGAGCGGTAGATGAGAAGCAAGATCACTATCACGAGTACGATGGTGATCCAGGTGGTCGAGTCGACGCTCTCCTTGGTGGCGTCGGTGTAGGCGGCGAGAATGGGCCCGTCTCCGGTCAGATGGGTCTGGATGCCCGCCGGGGCTTCCGCAAGCCGGTTCTCGATGGCGGCGATGGCTTCCTGGGTCAGCGGCTCGGTGCCGATGGTGCTGAACCGCACCAGTACCAAGGCCACCTGTCTGTCGTCGCTGGTCAGCCCGGCCGTGGTCAACTGGTCACCCAGGTACGGCGACACCACTCTGTCCACGACTGCCAGGGAGGAGGCCGGGTCGCCGCCGCCTGCCTCATCCAGCCAGGTGGTGAGCTCCGCCACGAACGCGGCGGCCTCGCCCTCGTCGGCGCGTCCTCCGGCTCCCGCGTCTATAACGATGACTGCGCTGGAGGGCGATATTCGGTCGGGGAAGTACTCGGAGACGACGTCGTGGGCGTCGAGGCTGGGCGCCGAGGTGGGGAGGAAGCTCCGCTGGTCGCTGACCGCCACCTCGTCGATGTTCGGCGCGACGAAGGTCAGTACCGCCGCCACGACCGCCCACGCGGCTATGATCAGCCAACGGAAGCGGACCGCGAACGACCCTAGGCGGGAAAACATCCTACCGGGTCGTTATCTTCTTGCGGCGTTTGTAGGTCTTCGCCAGTTCGAGGAATATGCCCACGTCGCGATCGAGGTCGCTCTGGGTTCCGTCGAAGTAGAAGACCCGGATGGGGATGTTGTCGTGGTCTCTGCTCACCCGTGGGTACACGGCTTCGGTGACGATGCCGTTCATGCAGGTGAACGGGCTGATGTCGACGATGCCATCGGCGCCGCGGTGGTAATAGGCGAGAGTCCCTCCGGTGGAGAGTACCATCTCGCCGAGCGCTCCCGATTGGGGCAGGTACGGCTCGGCGTACTTGAGCACCTCGGTCACATGCGGCTCGGGACGGTGCTCGAAGACCTCCTCGAAGTCGTGCATGAGAGCCTTCTCGTCTTTGAGCATGAGCCGGCAGGTGATGAAGGTCCTCAGCCATTCCTTGCGGAAGCGGTGCTTCTCTTCCCGGTGGCGGCGGAATGCCTCCTCGTTCGTATACCAGACCCACTCGCCGATGCCGGTGAGCCAACACTCTCCGCCCTGAGCCTCGATGTGACGGATGAGTTCGTTGTTCGCGAAGGTGTTGAGGCGGCAGAAGATCTCGCCCACCACTCCTATGAGGGGACGGTCTTCCTGCTTCACCGGGATGGCGAGGAAGGCCTCTTTGACCTTCTTGAGACCGGCCTTGAGTTCCGTCATGCGCTCTTTGTTGCCGATGTTCTGTTCGGCTATGATCTCGCCCATGAGGTCGAGGCACTCCATATAGACCTGGTCGGTATGGCCGGGAGTGACCTCGTAGGGCCGGATCATGAGGAGCAGCTTCAGCAGGATGTCCTGCACCACCACGGCGCGCCAGGCCGTCCTGATGAGCGCGCTCGCCTTCTCGCCCAGGCCCGCGTAGCCGTTGGCCGAGGTGAACGAAGCGATGGGCACATCGCCGTAGCCCCGCTCGTCGAGGATGCGGCGCAGGAGCGAGATGTATTGGCCAAAACGGCAGGGCCCGTTGGCCGTGGGGAGCAGAAAGGCCGTCTTCGTCGGGTCGGCATGGTCGTCGTCGAGGATCTTCATGTAGTCGCCCAGAACGATGCGCTGCGGATAGCATTCATCGCCCGAGGTGTACTTGCCTCCGAGTTCCAGGGTGCGTGAGTCCTCCTGCGGAACCACGCGACAGTCTAATCCGACGGAACAGAAGGCCGCTGCCAGCATGCGCGAGCCTCCGTAGGGCATGTGGGTGAGCCATACCGTGCGGCCCTCTAGGTTGAGGTCGGTCTTGAGCGGGCTGTCTTCGGCGCCGTGCGCGCCGACAGGTTTGGGCAGGGCCGCCAGGGCCGATTCGGCTGCCTGCGGAGTCCCCTTGCCGTTTCCGCCGCTTTTGGTGGTGGTCTGGGTGCTCATTGGCGCTCTCTCACTGCCTGCTCCGCCCTCTGTTCGCGGACCCACCAGCGCAGGAAGCCCTTACTGTCGAGGTAAGCTTCGCAGCGCGTCATGGCGCCGGCGTCGTTGGTGTGCTCGTCGAATTGCAGCACCAAGAACGGATCGGGCGAGGCGACATTCACGTAGTGCTTGATGTAGGAATCGGGGCCGCACTTGAAGTTCGTCATGTAGATGATGTGGAGGTTCGGATGCTCCGCGACCACTTTGGCGGCCTGCAGGATCTTGCGTCCGTAGCTCCAGTACATGTTCTCGGTGATGTCCCGGGTCTCGCGCCCCCACAGCGGGAGGAGGTCGAGCGGGATGAGATTGACCCCGTAGTAGCGTCGCAACTTGGCTGGGATGTCCATGTTGACCCCGGAGTCGTAGATATTGTAGGGGCGCCCGACCAACACGATTCCCAGCTCGTCGTGTTCTTCTATCTCCGACAGGGCATCGACTCCCGCCAGCACCAGACGGCTGCGGAACTCGGTCTGCGCGTCGTAGGCTTCTTTGAGCGCTTGATCTACCACCCGGCTCGGCACACCCAAGGGCTTCACGGCGTCGCGCAGGGTGTCACGTACGAAGTCCGGACCGCGCCGGAAATGCATGGTGGGATAGATGAACCTATCGGCATAGTGCTCAAAACGCGGGGCGAAGCGTATGACGTGGGGCAGGGTCTGCCCCCACGGGCATGCATGAGACTCGATGCCAGGATCGTCAGTCTCTTCGTTCAAGAAGTTCGGCAAGAAGATGTGGTCGGCTCCCTCTTCGATGAGTTCCGCGACGTGGCCATGGGCCACGCGTATGGGGAAGCAGGGCTCGGCCACGGCCGCATCGATGCCGAGTTCGCGGATCTTCTTGTCGGTCTGGCGGGAAAGCACGACGTCGAAACCGCAGGCCTTGAAGAAGGTGGCCCAGAAGGGCAGACGCTCGTACGTGTACATAGCCCGGGGGATGCCCATCGTGCCGCGCGGAGCGCCGGTGCCGCTCCGCAACAGGACATCGGTGTTTTCGGTCTCGGTCACATACGAGTAGCAGAGGGCGTTGCGGTATTCGAGCAGATCGCGGATGACGGGTTCCTTGTCCACCTTGGCACGCTTGCGGTAGCGGTCGGAGCATTTGTCTCCCCAGTACGTCTTCTCGCCGTCGATCGTGAACTGGCGGATGTCGCACTCGTTGCTGCAGCCCTTGCAGGTGAACTCTCGGACGGTGTATTCGACCTTGTTCAGATCCCATCCTCGGAAGCGGGAGGGTGCCTGTGTGGCCGCCATCTTCTCGCGTGCCAGCAATGCCACACCGATAGCGCCCACCACGCCGTTGTAGGGCGGCACGATGATGTCTCTATCGAGGATCTTGCTGAACGCGGCGGCCACCGAGTCGTTGTAAGCGGTGCCGCCCTGGAAGTAGATGGTGTCGCCGACGTGCCGGCGGCCGACCAGGCGGTTCAGATAGTTATAGGCGATGGAGTAAGCCAGCCCGGCGACGAGGTCCTTTGTCTCGGCTCCTCTTTGGAGGTACGAGTTGACGTCGCGTTCCATGAACACCGTACAGCGCTCGCCCAAACGCACGGGCGCCTTGGATGACAGGGCCAACTCGGCGAACTCCCCGACGATGCTGATGCCCAGCTTCTCGGCCTGTTCTTCCAAGAACGACCCCGTACCGGCGGCGCAGGCCTCGTTCATAGCGAAGTCGACAACCACGCCGTCTTGGAGGCTGATGAACTTGGAATCTTGACCGCCGATCTCGAAGATGGTGTCGGGGACGCGGTCTATGAGCTTGCCTCCGATGAAGGCCGCCCCGGTCTTGTGAGCCGTGATCTCGTCGTTCACGGTGTCGGCGCCTATCAACTCACCGATCAGCTCACGGCCCGAGCCCGTAGTCGCTACACCCAAGATGTTCAGCCGGGGGCCCATCTCGTTCCAGATATCGGCCAAGCCTTTGTTGACCACCTCGACCGGCCGGCCGTCGGTCTTCACATAGATCTCTTTGACCACCTCACCCGCTTCGTCCAAGACCACCAAGTTGGTGGATACACTCCCGATGTCGACACCCAGGTAAACGCCGATCTTCTCGTCGCCGGGCGGGAATTCGTAAGGCTTGACCCTGTCGCGCAGCAGGATGACACGGTCCATGGAGAGGGGCTCGCTTGTTTCGAAACCGGCCGTTTGGCCCCGCGCGAGGAGAGCAGGGTCGATGGCCGCCATGTCCTGCTCGGACTGCTCCTCTGCCGCGGTGAGGGCGCAGCCTATGGCGCCCATCCAGGCGTAGAACGCGGGTACGAAGAGGACGTCCTCGTCGGTGTCGAAGGCCTCGCACATGGCGGCGACGGCCCCTTTGTTCGCCGCCACCCCGCCTATGAAAGCCACTCTGTCGCCGATCTGCTTGCCCTTGGCGATGGTGCCGCGGTAGTTGCGCACCACGGCGTTGCACAGGCCCTTCAATACCTCCGGCGGCTGATAGCCCTTCTGCTGCGCGTGGATCATGTCCGATTTTGCGAAGACCGAGCAGCGCCCGGCTATGGAAGCGGCTTTGCCCGCGCCCATCACGATGCCGCCCACGTCCTCGATGTCGTAGAGCAACCGGTTGGCCTGTTGGTCCATGAACGAGCCCGTGCCGGCAGCGCAGTCGCCGTTGGTGCCGTAGTCGACGATGCCTATCTGACCCGAGACCGGGTCGGCCTCCAGTTGGATGAACTTGGAGGTCTCGCCGCCCATCTCGAACACGGTGTTCGCGTCGGGATGAAGAACCCCGACCGCGCGCGCTATGGCCTTGAACTCGTTCTCGTAGGGGACGTCGAGCATAGTGCCGACCAAACGGCCGCCGGTGCCGGTCACGCGGATCTGGGTGACGGCGCCTTCTGGCAGCGCGGCAAGAACCTGAGTGAGAAGCTCACGGGTGGCGTCCGCCGGGCTGCCCTTGATGCGGCGATAGACCGTAGCCAGGATGGGCGGTGCATCAGCGTGGGGGAGGACCTTGTCCTCGCCCGACGGTCGATAGAAGAGAGTGGACTCCGAAGCCAGCGACTGGAACTTCTCGCGGTCTTCTTGCCCACCGACAACAGCGATCTTCAAGCTGATGCAGCCTATGTCGATACCAAGCGTCGCCATCGGTAATGCGGGACCTCCGCCTCATGTCACGGGGATGCCGCACCGATGGTGACAATCCCCTCCGAAACCACCCTCGGCGCGGTCTGACCGCCGATATTCGCACCGTTTTCAGCTCGGATAGATTACCATGCGGCGGGAGGCTCCGGCCCGGTTCACCTCTCATCGCGGAACTATGTGCCCGCGTGCTATACAGTGGGAAACAACAGACAGCAGTCACGACGAGTCACTCGGGAGACATCACCGATGAGCGAGGTCATCCAATACAAGCTGGGCATGGCGAGCGGCTTCTTCGTCAGGGACGAGGGGG
>DAIRFC010000104.1:0-6761 GCA_036795215.1 Actinomycetota bacterium
GCCTTGTTCACCACTACCTCGGAGTCGCGCGAGAGGACACGGACCTCGTTGTAGTCGGAGTCGAAGCCGATGTCTGTGCGCGAGATGTCATTGAAGACGATCATGTCGAGCGACTTGCGCTCCATCTTGTCGCGGGCCCGCTTCAATCCCTCCAACCCGTACTCCGCGGCGAAGCCCACCAGGAACTGGCCTTGCCGGTGTTCAGCAACATCGCAGAGTATGTCGGTTGTCGCTTCCAATCCGATGGCCCACTCATCGCGTCCTTTGCCGATCTTGCCCCCGGCGGGGCCATCGGCCACCCGATAATCCGCCACAGCCGCCGCCATTATCAGGATGTCGATATCCGGCAGATGCTTCATGACCTCATCGTGCATGGTCTTCGCCGTCGGAGCTTCGACCTGCCAGACACCCGGGACGGCCGGCATGTCGACGTTAGCCTCGACCAGGATGACCCGAGCGCCCCGGTCGAAGGCGGCCCGTGCTAAGGCGAAGCCCATCTTGCCCGAGCTGCGGTTGCCGATGTACCGCACAGCGTCGATCGGTTCCCGCGTCCCCCCTGCTGTGATGAGCACCCGCAGCCCGCGCAGGTCGCGCTTCCGCTGCACCTGCAGCCGCAACTTGACCTCTGCCACGATGCTGTCCGGTTCCGCCATGCGACCCGAACCGAAATCTCCGCAGGCCAGCTCTCCGGCGCCCGGCTCGACCACGAACACGCCGCGGTCGCGGAGCGTCACTACGTTGCGCTGGGTGGCCGGGTTCTCCCACATGTTGGTGTTCATGGCGGGCGCCACCACGACCGTCTTGCCGAAAGCCAGGATCATGGACGTGAGCAGGTTGTCGGCGACCCCGTGGGCCATCTTCGCCATGGTGTTGGCGGTCGCCGGAGCGACGACCATGATGTCGGCCTCTTGAGCGTCCTCCACATGCGTGATCTTGGAGTCGGCCCGCAACTCGCTCACTTGATCCAAACGCACTGGAGCCCCGGACAGGGCCTCGAAGGTCATGGGACTGACAAACCGTGTAGCGGCCTGGGTCATGATGACGCGGACATCCATGTCCGCCCTTTGAAGCCCCCGCAGCAACTCCGCGGCCTTGTAGGCGGCGATGCCACCCGTCACCCCGAGCAGCACCAGAGGCCGGTCAGCCGTCACAGCTCTCACTCACTCTCATGTATGACCCTGTATCGCCGGCCCGCTGCAGGCTACTCGGCTACTGTTGCGACGAACGGACTCGAAACGCGATCTCCCCTCTGGCCGCCTCAGCCATGGAGATACTGAGGTAGTTCTTGGAGAAGGTCGCCACCGGAGGCGGTGTGAAGCCATCGAGCGCGCCGCCCTCGCCGAGGCTATGGTAGTAGCTGTTGATCTGCCGGGCCCGCTTCGCGGTGACCATGACGGCCATGTAGCGGTTAGGCTCTTCCTGGTCTGCTTCGCACGTGCCGCTAAGACCGGCGAGCACTTCATCCACAGTGGGCTTGTTCATCCTCTTCCCTAGTTCGTTCTATTATCTGGGCTAGCTCTTCACTTGCCCTTTTCACGCTATCGTTCACTATAACATAGTGGTGTGGGCGGCGAGTCCGAGCCATCTTCCTCTCCACCTCGGCTATCTCCTCCTCCGCCCTCGCCAGACGGCTCTGTATGGCCTTTTCGGTCTCGGTCTTCCGGCCCCGCAGACGGCGTTCCAACTCCTTCAGCGAGGGTGGCATGATGAAGACCATGAGCGCGTCACGGCAGTGGGACAGGACCTTCTTAGCCCCCTTGAGCTCGATCTCTAAGACCACGTCCAGGCCGGCCTCGAGATTGTCCTGGACCGCCTGCCGGGGCGTGCCGTACAGATTCCCCGAGTATTCCGCCCATTCCAAGAAGAGGCCCCTGTGCACCCAGCGCCTGAACTCCCGCTCGCTCAGAAAATAGTAGTCCCGCTCTTCGACCTCTCCCGGTCGCATGGCACGGGTGGTAGCCGAGACGGAAAGCACGAGGCCGGGAACGCGGGCAAGAACCTCTTTGATAAGCGTGCCTTTGCCTGCACCGGAAGGACCGGAAATGACGATGAGCCTGGCGATGGCCGCCCCCCGCGCCGGTCGATCAGCCGGCCAACATATCAAGCAGCTCTTTGCGCTGCCGAGGGGTGAGCCCGTTGACCGTCTTGGCCGGGCTGACACGGCAGCGCTCGAGAAGCCTGTTCGCCTTCACCCGGCCGTATTTGGGCACCGCCAGCAGAAGATCGAGCACCTTTGCCGTATGCACGCACGCCGGCGGGTCGGACAGCACATCGGCAATGAACAAGTCGCCCGTCCGCAGACGCTCCTTGAGCCTGGCTCGCTCGGAACGGACATCGTTCGCCCTTCGAAGAGCGTCCATCCGCTGCTGCTGACTACGCTCGGGTGTTTGGGGAGTGGTGCTCACAGTGTGGTTCACAGCGGCCATTATACACACCAGCTTCTTGGACGCAACAAGGTCTGTAGCCCATTTTGCACGTATTTTCCCCTAATCATCTGTAGTTCAGCTGGAGCCTTATACTTCTCTGTGCGCCCAGCCGACCACGTCGCTCACCGTGAGGTCGCGGTCGCTCAGAGCGATGGCAAGCTCCCGCGACGAGTGCCAAGCCAGACAGGGGTCTTTGAACCCACACGAACCCACCGCCACAACCGTAGCCCCGCACGCCATGAACTCGAGCACGTCGTCAGCGGTCTCCACACCCCCCATTCCCACTATGGGTAATGCCACTGCTTCATACAGTTCATAGACCGCGCGGAGCGCCAGCGGCTTGATGGCGGGACCAGACAGGCCACCCGTCACATTGCCCAGGTACGGCCTCAACGTCCGCCGGTCTATGACCAGGCCCTTGTAGGTGTTGACCGCCGCCAGAGCATCTGCGCCCGCCGCCTCAGCGGCACGGCCGATCTCCGTCATGTCGGTGACATTGGGCGTCAGTTTAGCTACGAGTAGACCGGGCCATGTTGCGCGGACTGCTGCCACCACCCCTTCGGTCTCTCTTGCGTCGGCCCCGATGGATGCGCACCCGGAGCGGACGTTCGGGCAGGAGATATTGAGCTCCAGCCCCATCCGGCACGTCCACTCGGCGGGCAGAGCCACGTCCAGAGCATCTTTGAGCCCACCCGCGAGTGCAACGTACTCTTCGCGCGAGAACCCACCCACGCTCACTATCACGGGGCAGGGCAGCGCCAGGAGTCGCGGCAACTCCTCGCCGACGAACACCTCTAGGCCGGGACCGGGCAGACCGATGGCATTGATCAGGCCGGCAGCAGTCTCGAGGATACGTGGAGGCGGATTGCCGAGACGCGGCTGGAGCGTGACCGTCTTGGGCACGTATGCTGCGACCGGCGGGTGCTCCACGAACCGGGGGCCGAAAGCCTTGGCCAACTCGAACAGCTCCATGGTGCCGGAGCAGTTGATCAACGGGTGTTCGAGCCGCAGAGGCCCAAGCCGTACAGAGAGATCAGTCACCTGCCACCTCCTCGCCCGCGAGTACCCGCTCTGAGGCGAAGACCGTCTCACCGCGGAACACCGGCCCCTCGCGACACACCCGGCCCTGCGTGCCATCGGCAAGCATGATGACGCAGCCATGGCAGGACCCCACCCCACAGGCCATGTTGGTCTCAAGGCTGAACCACGTCTGCACATCGGAGACGGCCGAGCAGACGCGCCACACAGCCGTGGACATTGCGGAAGGTCCGCATACCGCCACCCTGTCTCCGGGCTGCAGATGCCGTTGCAGAAGATCGGTCACCTTCTCGGCCGGTCCGTGCGACCCATCCTCAACAGCGATCTCAAGGCGACAGCGCAGCCCGGCCCGCCCCATGGACGCCGCGGTCTGTCGCAGTGGGGCCGAAGCTTCAAACTGGAGGCTGTCACGAAAACCGAGCAGCACAAGGACCTCAGGGCCCGCCGCCTCGGGACTCCCCGGCTGCTCCCCCGCCGGCGCCGGGAACACCTCGCGGTATCTCGCTGCCATCCTGGAGAGAAGCAGGGGAAAAGGGGCCACCCCTGCGCCGCCCGCCACGATGACCGCCCGCCCGGGGCTCTTAACAAGAGCGTCGACATCGAACGCGTTCCCGAGTGGTCCCAGCACCTGGATCGGATCACCCATCTGAAGGCCACAGAGCTCGCGAGTGCCGTCTCCCACGGGAGCGATGAGAAAGACCACTCTCTCCCCCCTCTCGTCGGACACCGATAGGGCCCGGGAGAGGAAGCAGCGCGAGGGTTCGGCCTGAAGCAAAGCGAACTGCCCGGGGTCGCTCCCCGGCCAACCGGGGATCTCAACAGTCAGGCGGACCATGCCGCCCAGGCGCTCATCGGTCACCACGCGGCCGATGAAGCGCGCACCCGCGTCCGCACGCTTACTCATCAGGACACCCCCTCTGTGCGAGTACGGCTCTCGGCAAGAGAGCCGGCTAGGCCTCCGTGAAGATCTTGCAGGCAGTGGACAACGATGTCGGGACTCCGGCGGGCGTTGGCGATGCCCTGCACGGCCGCGTGCGCGGCGGCGGCGTTCGTCATGGTGGGGACGCCGCGCCGCAACGCTGCGCGGCGGATCTCATATCCATCGGCGCGGGCGCCCCGCCCCCGCGGGATGTTGATGACCAGATCGACCTCACCGGCCTCGATGAGGTCTACCACCGTCGGGATCGGCGTATCCAGTAGCCCCTCTTCACCGGCCTCCTGCGCCTCACGCAGCGCCTGCCCGTCGGTGTACTTGAGCACCGATTCCGATTCGATGCCGTTCAGCATCAGAGCCCTCTGCGTACCCTCGGTGGCGAGCAGGCGAAAACCGAGCGTGCTGAGCGTGAGCGCCATGAGGATGATCGCGTCTTTCTCGGCATCGGACACCGACATGAAGATGGAGCCCCCGCGGGGCAGCCGGTCTCCAGCCGCAAGCTCGGCCTTGGCGAACGCTTCGGGGAAGCTGGAACCGACGCCTATGACCTCACCGGTGGACTTCATCTCGGGACCCAGGGTGGTATCTACGCCGGGGAAACGCGGAAAGGGCAAGACCGCCTCTTTGACGGCCACATGCGTGAGATCGCGCCGGCAGGGGACCCGGCCGGCGCTCACCGATTCTTCCCACCCCGGGAGCCCCATATCGCGGAGCTTCTGACCGGCGATGACACGTGTGGCAATGCGGGCCAGCGACACTCCCGTCGCCTTGCTGACGAAGGGCACCGTACGGCTCCCGCGCGGGTTGACCTCCAGCACGTACACGCTGGCGCCGCCCTGGTCGCTATGTTGGACGGCATACTGCACGTTCATGAGCCCCACCACGCCCAGCGCGAGGGCCAGCGCGGCCGTCTGCTCCTCGACCCGCCGCACCACCGCGTCGCCCACAGAGACAGGCGGTATGACGCAGGCGGAATCGCCCGAGTGGACGCCTGCCTGCTCGACGTGCTGCATGACGGCCCCTATGTAGACGTCATCGCCGTCGCAGAGACAATCGACGTCGATCTCGGTGGCATGTTCGAGGAATCGGTCGATGAGCACCGGGTGCTTGGGCGAGGCCTTGACGGCAGTAGCCAGGTAGTGGCGCAGGCTTTCCTCGTCATACACGATCTCCATAGCCCGTCCGCCCAGCACGTATGACGGGCGCACCAGGACCGGATACCCGATGCGCTCGGCCACGGCGAGCGCCTCCTCCTGGTTGCGCACCGTGCCGAACGGCGGCGCCTTGAGGCCGAGGCGGCGCAGCACCTCGCCGAAACGCTCCCGATCTTCGGCCAGGTCGATGGCGTCCTGCGAGGTGCCCATGATGGGCACGCCGGCCGCCGCCAGCCGCTCGGCGATCTTGAGCGGGGTCTGACCACCGAACTGCACCACGACGCCCTTGGGCTTCTCGTTCTCGACTATGTTCAACACATCCTCAAAGGTGAGGGGCTCGAAATAGAGACGGTCGGAGGTGTCGTAGTCGGTGGAGACCGTCTCGGGGTTGCAGTTCACCATGATGGCCTGGTATCCCAGCTCGCGCATCTCTTGGACCGCGTGCACGCAGCAGTAGTCGAACTCGATACCCTGCCCGATGCGGTTGGGCCCGCTGCCAAGGATGATCACCGACTCCTTGCCGGGAGCGGGCAGGGCCTCGTTCTCTTCCTCGTAGGTGGAGTAGAAGTAAGGGGTGTAGGCTTCGAACTCAGCCGCGCAGGTATCCACCGATTTGTAGGTGGGGATGAGACCCTCGGCCTTGCGCCGGGCCCGCACCTCATCCTCGGTCACCGGCGCGTGCGGCGTACCAAGGAGCTTCGCTATATAGGCGTCGCTGAAACCCAGACGCTTGGCCTGGCGCAGTTCTTCCCGCGGCAGGACCGTAAGGCCGCCTTTCTCGACGAACGATCGCAGGTGTTCCTCTGCCCGCACGATCTCCGCCAACTCGTCCAGGAACCACCGGTCGATGCAGGTCGCCTCGGCCAGCGCCTGCGCGGTGACCCCCCGGCGGTAGGCCTCGAGGATGAGGTCGTAGCGCTCGGCCGAGGGTACGGCGATCATATCCACGAGCGCGTCGTTGTCATCGGGGACATCCGGCTGCACATCGAGCTCGCGCGAGCGCATGGACTTCTGAAAGGCTTCCTTGAAGGTGCGCCCGATGGCCATGTTCTCCCCCACGCTCTTCATATGGGTGGTGAGACGGGTATCGGCCTGGGGGAACTTTTCGAAGGCCCAGCGGGGAGTCTTCACCACCACGTAGTCGATGGTAGGCTCGAAGCAGGCCGGCGTCTTGCGGGTGATGTCGTTGGCGATCTCGTCGAGCGTGTA
>DAIRFC010000105.1:0-6743 GCA_036795215.1 Actinomycetota bacterium
TAGACGAAGCGCGGGTTGCCGGTGGCCTGAACCATCCCCTCGACGGTCTCGTCGTTCAGGCCCAGGTTGAGGACCGTATCCATCATGCCCGGCATGGAGAACACGGCACCGGAACGTACGGAGAGCAGAAGAGGGTTCTTCGGGTCGCCCAAGGTCTTGCCGGTCAGCTTCTCGAGTCCACGAAGGTGTTCCTCGATCTCCTCTTTGAGCCCTGCCGGATACTCCCCGTGGGTGGAGTAGTAGACGCACGCGGCCGTCGTCACGGTGAAGCCTGGGGGTACAGGAATCCCCAGCCCGGTCATCTCCGCGAGGTTGGCCCCTTTGCCCCCCAGAAGGGGTTTCATGGAGGCGTTACCTTCAGAGAAATCGTAGACATACTTGGTCGGGCTCATGTGGCCATACTCCCTTCGAGATCACGCGGCACGCCGCGACTGCGACAGCCCCCTAGAAACGGTAATTCTAACGAAGAGGACCGCAGTTGGGAAGCGGCCGGCGCCCCCGCGGGGAGACAGCCTGACTGCGCGAGTATAGGCAGCGCCGCGGTTGGGTGTTATGGTATCGAAGTCAGAAGTCAATCTTCAGGAAGAAAGGAGCTGTAATGCCCGAGCACTCTCTTGCTGCGGCTCGGGAGAGACGTGACTACGAACGGACCGCCTCCATTGTTTCGGCGGCCCTCACCGTGGTCGGAAGTTCTGATCTGGCAATGAAGGGTCTCAACGCCGCCATCGGCCGTTCGGCCAAGTCGGCACAGCAACAGATCATCGCCGAGTGGCTCAAGAAGTACACGGCCCCCGGCAGCCCCGGCAACACGTTCTTTAAGAACATCCGTCATCTTCATCCTAATGTCCGTAAACGTTTCGTCGCCGGGATGATCGCCAACTTCTTCATGCGGGATCCGGAACTCACCAAAGCGCTCAAAGAAGAGTACGACGTCTACTCCCCAACCACGATCCTCATCAGCCCGACCATGCGCTGCAACCTCAAGTGCGTGGGCTGCTTCGCGGCTAAGTACACCCACGAAGACGAGTTGAGCGAGGAAGAGGTCGAGAGCATCATCAACCAAGGAGAGGACATCGGCACCCGCGTGTACACCATGCTGGGTGGCGAGCCGTTCATCTGGCAACCTCTCCTCGACGTGGCCGAACGCCATCCTCAGTCGGTCTTCATGGTGTTCACCAACGGCACCCTGATCAATGACCGAGTGGCAGACCGTATCGTCGAAGTGGGTAACGTCTGCCCGGTCATCAGTATCGAGGGCGGAAGGGAATCGACCGACTCCCGCCGCGGAGCCGGCGTGTACGACCGCATCATGGCAGCCTTCGACCGCCTGCGCGAGCGGGGCGCCATGGTCGCATACTCGTGCACGGCCACGAGTCAGAACGTCGAAGACATCACCTCCGACGAGTTCGCCAGCCTGATGGTCGAGAAGGGTGCCTTCTACGGATGGTACTTCCTCTACATGCCTATCGGACGCGACCCAGACCTCAGCCTCATGCCAAGCCCCGATCAACGTGCCCAGTTGCGCGAAGGGGTCATCCGTGTCCGCGAGAACTATCCGCTCTTGGTGGCGGATTTCTGGGGTGACGGCACGCTCACCGGCGGCTGCCTCTCGGGTGGAAGGAAGTATCTCCACATCAACAACAAGGGTGATGTGGAGCCCTGCATCTTCGCCCACTTCGCCACCGACAACATCCGCGAGAAGTCACTGGTCGAATGCCTCGGCTCCGATTTCTTCAGGGATCTGCGCCGGATGGCCCCGTACGGCAAGAACATCCTGCTCCCATGCCCCATCATCGACCATCCGAGCGTGCTCAGAAAAGCGGTCGAGCGCAGCGGTGCGCACCCCACGCACGACGGCGCCGAATCGCTCTTCAGCGAACTCAGGCCGGGACTCCAAGAGTACTCGGCGAAGGTCCGCGAGAGACTCAACCCGGTTTGGGAGAACGACGTGCCTTGGGCACATACCTGGCTGGCGAGCGACCCCGACTATCAGCGGCGGCTGGGCCGCGACGGCGATGCAGATACTCTGGCCGACGAGGCCGCCGACCAGGCGGTCGAAGAGGTGGGTATCTGCGACTGACCGGCCATCCGGCACAACGAGTAACAAAAGGGGGCGCCGCAAGGCGCCCCCTTTTCTTGTCACCGCAAGCCCGGCGCCGGAAGCGCCGGGCCGTACTCAGCCTTGTACCAGTTCCAACCAGGCTACACTCCGCACCGTGGCCGCGATGGCGGCCAGCTGGCGCAGGCGGTTGAGCCGCACGGCTTCCTCGTCAGCCATGACCAGCACGTCGTCGAAGTAGCGATCGACGGCCGGGCGCAGGCCGGCAAGAGCATCGAGCGCGTCGCCGTAACGTTGCGCATCCACTGCCGGAGAGACCTTGGCCATCGTGTCCTGCCAAGCCGCGAACAGCGCCCCCTCAGCCTCCACCTGGAACAGCACCGGTGATACGCCGCCATCCGCCTGGCCGCTTGCGACCGCTTCGGGAGGCAGCTTCTTGGCCAGATTCGAGGGCCGGCTGAACACGGTCACCAGGTCTTCCCAGCGGTCGCCCGCGCGGAATGCGTGCAACGCCTGGGCTCGCGAGCGGAGGTCGAGAAAGTCGTGCGAAGTCTCGAGTACCGCATCCACCGTGTCTCGCGCCAATCCCTCATCGGTGAGAGTCTTCGCCAAACGTTCAAAGACGAAGGCGCGTGCCTCCGGGATCACCGAAGACCCCTCTACGAGGCCGGGGAATCGCTCGAGCTCTCCATACGCCCTCGTCAGCAGCTTCTGCACATCGTAGCGGAGACCATGCTGCATGGCGATGGCCACCATACCGGCCGCGGCCCTCCGAAGCCCATACGGATCCTTCGAGCCTGACGGAGGCTCACCGCAGGCGAAGGCGGCCGTGATGTTGTCCACCTTCTCGGCTGTCGCCAGGAGCGCCCCGGGTGCGGTCACCGGGACCACCCCACCCGCCGCGTCGGGAAGAAACTGCTCGCGGATGGCCTGGGCAACCTCGGGATGGTGCCCTTCCATGAGCGCGTATGTCTCGCCCATGACGCCTTCCAGATCGGCGAATTCGCGCACCATGATCGATACCTGGTCGGCCTTGGACAGCCGGGCGGCTTCGAGGGCCCGTTCCCGCACTTCGCCGGAGGCGCCGGTCGCATCCGCCAGATAACCCGTGAGAGCCACCAGACGCTCGGTCTTGTCCTGCATGCTGCCGGCCTTCACATGAAAGACGATCTTTCCAAGTTGGGAGGCCATGGTCTCCAGACCGGTGGCCTTGTCTTTCTCAAACGAGAACTCGGCGTCTTCGATCCTACCTTCGAGAACCCGCTCGTTGCCCGCCGTGATCTGCTCGAGCCAGGTGGGGTCGCCGTTGCTGACGTAGAGGAAGCGCTCGGAGAGGGCGCCGTCGGCATCGACCAGAGGGAAGTAGCGCTGATGCGACTGCATGGCGGTCTCCAGCACCTCGGCCGGCAGTCCCAGGTGCTGCTTACCGAACCGGCCCTCGGCTACCGTGGGATTCTCGACCAAGAAGAGCACTTCTTCCATCTTGCCGTTGGGATCGATCACCTTGAGGCCGTGGTCGCCCGCCATCCGTTCCAATTCGGCCCACATGAGTCGTTCGCGCTCGCGATGGTCGACTGTTACCGCCACCGACCTCATGGCCTCCACGTAATCAGCCGGGCGGGCGATATCCACCGGCCCTCCCAACCAGCGGTGCCCGTGACTGGTGCGTCCAGAATCCAGTCCTGCGTAGCTGAACGGGATGACGGCGTCGCCCCAGAGCCCCACCAGCCAGCGGATGGGGCGCGAGAAGCGTACATCTCGATAACCCCACCGCATGTTCTTGGGGAAGTACATGTCTCGCACCATCTTGAGACAGATATCGGGCAAAAGCTCGGCGGTGGGCCGGCTTTCGCTCCGGGTGACGTAGTAGACAAAGGACCGTCCACCTTCTTCGCGCGTCACGAGATCGGCGGGCGCCACCCCTTTGGCCCGGGCAAAACCCTCGCAGGCCTTGGTGGGCTTGCCCTCCGCATCGAAGGCCGCCTCGAGGGCCGGCCCACGTTGCACGATCTCGCGCGGAGTCTGCTCTCCAGGTACATTCTTCATGAGGACGGCGATACGGCGGGGCGAGACCAGGACCTCCACATCCTCGGCCTTGACGTCCACTCCCTCTGCGCTGAAGAGTCCGGCGACCCGGGCGGGAAGCAGATCGATGGCCGCCCGGCAGGCGGACGCCGGCATCTCCTCCACACCTATCTCGAGCAGGAAGTCACGAGCCACGCGGTCGTCGGACGGCATCCATGCGGAGCCGGCGGGTACTTCGACAGCCGCGGCTGCGCCGGCCGGCGCCTCACCGTCCGGAGCGGCGGACTCTTCACCTTGGCCCTCCTGGATCTGTGCCGCGTAGAGCTCGGCCACCTTGCGGGCGATGTTGCGGACCCGGGCGATGTAGCCTGTGCGCTCGGTCACGCTGATGGCGCCCCGCGCATCGAGGAGGTTGAACATGTGCGAGGTCTTGAGCACGAAATCGTAAGCCGGGCGGGATAGCCCCCTCTCCAGACACCGCTCGCACTCGCGCTCGTAATCGACGAACGATTGCTGCAGAAGGGGTATGTCGGCCAGCTCGAAGTTGTACACGGACCATTCCGCCTCGTTGGTCCGGTATACGTCGCCATAGGTGACGCCCGGTACCCACTCCAGATCGAACGCACTGTCGATGCCCTGCAGATACATGGCCAGCCGCTCGGTCCCGTAGGTGAGCTCCACGCTGGGAGGATCGAGATCGATGCCGCCCACCTGCTGAAAGTAGGTGAACTGGGTGCACTCCATGCCGTCTATCCACACTTCCCAGCCCAGCCCCCACGCACCAAGGGTCGGCGACTCCCAATCGTCCTCCACGAAACGCACGTCGTGCTTCGCAAGGTCGATCCCCAGATGCTCCAGAGAGGCCAGGTAAAGATCCTGGATGTCATCCGGGCAGGGCTTCAAGATCACCTGGTACTGGTAGTAGTGGCCGAGCCGGTAGGGATTCTCCCCGTAGCGCCCGTCGGTGGGACGGATGGAGGGCTCGACGTAGGCCACTTTCCAGGGGTCAGGGCCCAACACCTTGAGGAAGGTGGCCGGATTGAAGGTACCCGCGCCGACCTCGGTGTGGTGTGGCTGCCAGATGATGCAGCCCTTCTTGGCCCAATAGTCCTGCAGGCCCAGGAGTACGTCCTGGAAGGTCGATCTACTGATATTCATGTTAGAAATCCGTTGTGAAAGTGGTTTCTGTGGTGGGAGGCTCTGTGCTCAAGGTCGTGGTGGGGAATTCCGTCGTGGTGGTCGTCGGTATCGTGGTGGTGGTCGTTGGGACCGCGGCAACGAGGATCTGCACGCTGCTGCCCCGCTCCACCAGCCGTCCGGCCGGAGGGTTCTGCTGTATTACTACGCCCGGTTCATAATCGGGCGTCTCGTAGGCCTCGATCCTGGGATTGAGGTCAGAGGCAGCGAGCTTGGCCACTGCCTGGCTCTGAGTCAGCCCCGCCACAGAGGGGACTTTGACGGTAGTGATCTCAGGAGCGTTGCTCACGTAGATGACCACCGCGGACTGCCGGTCGACCTCTTCGCCCTGCGCCGGACTCTGGTCGACCACGGTGCCGCCTGGTTCGGTCGATTCGATCGGTTGAGGGTCGGCCAAGAGGCCCAGACTGGTGAGCAGAGCCTCGGCGGTCGCCTGGTCCTTGCCGATGAGCAGGGGCACCGCCACAGTGTCGCTTGCCACCGCCACGATGATGGTCACCACCTGGCCTGCCTCCACAAACTCCCCGGCAGCCGGGCTCTGCCTGATGACCGTCCCCGGCAGCGCGCCGTCGTTGGCCTCCTCCTTGGGATCCACCCCCAAATCGAGGTTGCCCAGCTCGTTAGCCGCCTTGGTCTGGTCTTTACCGAACAGGTCGGGCACCTCCACTTTGCCCTTGCCGGAGGATATCCACACTTTGACGGTCTCGCCCTTGAGCAGCTTCATCCCCTCGTCGGGATCCTGGCGAGATACCTCGCCTTCCGGGATGTCGGCCGACGCCTGGGTACCCGCGTTCTCGAACTTCAGACCGGCGTCCTCTATGGCATCCTTAGCCTGGGCTGCCGTGGAGCCGATAACTGAGGGTACGACCATCAACTCCTCTTCCGCATTGCCCCAATTGGAGAAGATCGCGTACGCTGCACCGGCAAGCGCCAATATAAGGACTATCACCAGGATCCACGGCCAGACACTCGATCTCCGAGGTTCGTCGTAGTAGGGTTCGGGCTCTGTGCGCGGTGGTCCTGCGTCCCGTCTGCGTATCTGCGTGGCCTGCATCCCGCCGGAGGCCGAAGCCGCGGAGGCGGCTTCGGCAGGGGTCAACACCCTGGTGTTGTCTTCCGCGTAGGCGGTGGGCATGGCTATGGGCTCACCGTCCTGCACCCGCCGCAGATCTTCGTGCATGGCCTGGGCGGTGAGGTACCTCTCGATGGGGTGCTTGCCGAGAGCGCGCAGGATGACCGCTTCGAGATTCTCCGGGACATCCGGCACTATGTTCCTTGGCGGCACGGGCTGCTCGTTGACGTGCTGCATGGCGATGCTCACAGGGTTGTCGCCGTTGAAAGGCAGCTTCCCCGTGACCATCTCGTACATGACGACGCCCAGTGAATAGAGATCGGAGGCCGCCTCCACCGGTTGTCCCTTTGCCTGTTCGGGAGAGAGGTAGTGGGCCGTCCCCAGGATGGA
>DAIRFC010000106.1:0-6665 GCA_036795215.1 Actinomycetota bacterium
GCATGCGGAAGGTCTTGATGGTGGGGGTCTCTTCGATGATCTCGATGACCGTCGCCACCTCGGGGAGATAGGAGTTGCCGGCCTTCTTGCCTGCCCGAGCGGTGCTTGCGCCCGCGACCACGTCGTCCAGGGTGAGGCAGGTCTTGCCGCTATCAGCCATTACGCCTCCTTCCCTTCGGCCTCGGTAGGCTCGCCGCTCGCCGCCGCGCGCGGCGAGCCCATCACCTGCAGCACCTCGCGGATGTCGATGCGGGTCGGGCAGTGCATGATGCAGCGGCCACAGCCCGAGCACAGCAGACTGTCGTACTTGTCGGGGTAGTACCAGAACTTGTGGCTGAAGCGGTTGCGGAACCGGTTGGACTTCTGCGCCCTCGGGTTGTGACCCGACGTCTCCTCGGTGTAGAGAGGGTTGAAGCAATTGTCCCAGACGCGGTAGCGCTCGCCCTTCGCTTCCACCAGCTCGTCGTTGATCGAGAAGCAGTAGCAGCTCGGGCACACGTAGGTGCAGGTACCGCATGAGATGCAGCGCATGCACAGATCGTGCCAGCCCTTGTCTTCGATGTTGTCGTGCAGGTTGTCGCGGATGCCTTCGAGGGTGAAGGGAGCGTCGACCTTGGTGACCGCCTCCGACTTCACCGAATCCGCCTGGGAGGTCTGCGCATCCGTGGCATCGGCAAAGCCGGAGAATCCCAGCGCCGTCTCGCCCTTCTCGGTGAGCGGCTCCGCGGTGAAGCCACCGTCAACCTGGGTAAAGAGCGCGTCCACGCCCTCGGTGCCGGCCGGGCCGCCGTCAAGGGCCGCACAGAAGCAGGTCGACCTAGGATCGCGGCAGGTCACCGCGAGCAACGTGGTCGCCGCCCGGCGCGCGTTGTAAAGCGGATCGAAGTAGAAGCCGCCGTAACCGCCGAACACCTGGTCCATCTGCACAAAGCCACGGGCATCACACGGCCGCAGACCGAAGATCACTTGGGTCGGCGCCTCGTTCAGAGACTCCACCTCAATCATCTCATGCGGCACGGCACCCTCGGCGGCGTCCTCGCCCTCGTCGCTCTGTTCCGGCACAACGGTGCTGTACTGGAACTTGAGATACGTCTCGGTCTGAGGGAATACCCACTCCTTTGGCGACTGCTTTGCGAGAAGTACGTCGAGTTCGACATCCTTACCCGCCGTCCAAGGCTCGAACTGAACCACTCCGTCGGTCTTGACAGGGGCCACCACGCGCGCCTTCTCGGCAAGGTAGCCCAGGAAGGCCGGCAGCTGGTCTTGTTTCAGGAACTTGATCGCCATCGTCCCTCCTTTCAGTCGCCGAAGTGGTCGGTTGCTAGGTCGAACAACTGGAACACCGGCTTCTCGTCGAGCTTGGTGCCCGGCTCGAAACCGAACATGTCGTAGATCTCCTTGTTCATCTTGCGGTGCAAGAGGTGGAGCGGTATCTCCACCGGACAGGCCCTGTCGCAGGCGCCGCACGAGGTGCAGCGGCCGGCCACGTGGAACATGTGGATCATCTGGAAGAGCAGGTTCTCCTTGGCGCCCACCTTCTGGGCCACCAGCTCCGGCTGCCGCGAGCGGTTCACGCACTTGTCCCAGCACACGCACACCGGGCACACGTGGATGCACGCGAAGCAGCGCACGCACGTCGAGTAGACCTTCTCTAACGTCGCCTGCTTCTCGTCGTCGGAGAGGTTCTCGTAGTCGGCGATGTCGCTCCAGTCGGGCTTGGTCCCCTCTCGATCGGGCTCGGTCTCCAACGGGCCGGCCACGTCGTCCGCGTAGACGGCGTTGGGGTAGCGGCAGTGGCCGCAGGCGTCGAGCAACACCTCGGCTTGGGCAAATTCCTTTGTCTCTCCCTTGCGGGTGGTGACGACCACCTTACCCTTCTCCGGAAACGCTACATCAACGAGCTCGTCGGCGAACTCCTTCTCCAGCTTGCGCCGGTCAACGACGCCGTCGCAGGGCACTCCCACCACGTACAGCTTCTCCTTGTCCACCAGTTCCTCTTGGAGCAGCGAGACCAGGGTGCGGCTGTCGCAGCCCTTTACGCAGAGGCCTATCTTGGCATCGACCGGGTCGGGCATATTGCGCTTGATGAAGGTCACCAAGTTGTGATGACAGAGAGGGTTCCAGATGAGCTGTTCCACGTCCGCCGGATCCTTCACAAACGCCGGAATCACTTCGCTCGCGTTGTGACCCTTCTTCCAACCGATGAAGTAGTCCACCCGGCCATCGGCGAGCGCCTTGGCCGCGAACTCCCGGATGTGGTCCTGCCTACTCATAAAGCCCTCCCCTCGCGAGGACCGAGCTTCTCCACCCCGGATACGAAGTCCGTGACTACCTGCTGCCAGCGCTGGCCCTCGGAGGCCGAAACCCAGGTCCACTTGAAGCGCTCCTTGGGGATGCCCAGGTAGTGGATCATCCGCTCCAGCAGTTCGAACTTGCGCCGGGCATAGTAATTGCCCTCGGAGTAATGGCAGTCGCCCGGGTGGCATCCGCTGATGAGCACGCCGTCGGCGCCTTTCTCAAAGGCCTTGAGCGCGAACAGCGGGTCGATACGGCCCGTGCAGGGCACCCGCACCAGCCGCAGGTTCGGGGGTTGCTTGAAGCGACCCGTCCCGGCGGTGTCGGCACCGGCGTAGCTGCACCAGTTGCAGACGATGCCCACGATCTTGACAGGACGATCGCCTGCCGCGCCCGATGCCGCGGCACTCGTGCTCGGTGCAGCCCCGGAGGCGGCGCCGCTGGCTTGAGTTGTCTTTGTGTCAGCCATCTTCACCGCCTCTCTATGATTGGAGGACTTCCGCGATCTGATCGAGGATCGCGTCCGTTGGGAAGCCCTTGAGCGAGATGGTGTTCACCGGGCAGGTGGCGACGCACACGCCGCAGCCCTGGCAGACAGTCTCGATCACGTGGCTCTTGAACGTGCCGTCGCGCTGCTCCTGCTTCTCGGGAGCGCTGAACGGGCACACATCGATGCACTTCCAGCACGATACGCAGTTCTTCTGATCGACTATGGCGATCATCGGGCTGGTCTTGAGCTTGTCCTTGGCAAGTAGTCCAAGGACCTTCGAGGCAGTACCGGAAGCCTGGGCCACCGTGGCCGGGATGTCCTTGGGCCCCTGCGAAGCACCGGCCAGGAAGACACCTGCGGTGTTGGTCTCCACCGGGCGCAGCTTGGGATGGCCTTCCTTCATGAAACCGAACTCGTCGTAGCTGATGTTGAGCTTCTGAGCCAACTCCTTGGCGCCTTCGGGCGCTTGGATGCCGGTCGCCAAGACCACCAGATCGGCGGCCACCTCCACCTGCTCACCGAGCAGAGTGTCTACGCCACGCACCATCACCTTGCCGTTGTCTTCATATAGCTTGGAAACCCGCCCCCGTACGTACTTCACACCGAACTCGGTCTGGACCCGCTTGACGAACTCCTCGTAGCCCTTGCCGGTGGCGCGGATGTCGATGTAGAAGACGTAGACTTCCACATCCATGCCGCAGTGATCTTTCGTGAGCAGTGCCTGCTTCGCTGTGTACATGCAGCACACGCTGGAACAATACGGCCGGTTCACCGATTCGTCGCGCGATCCCACGCACTGGATGAAGACCACCGTCTTCGGGTCTTCACCATTGGAGCGCCTGTGCACGTGCCCGCCGTACGGACCGGAGGCGTTCAGCATCCGCTCGTACTGCAGGCCGGAGATGACGTCCTTGATCTTGCCGCCCCCATATTCGGGGTAGCCGGTCTCCCAGTCGAAGACGTCCAAACCGGTGGCGACGACGATGGCACCGAACTGCTTCTGGACGATCTCGTCCTTCTGCTCGAAATCGATGGCCTCAGCCGGGCAGACCCGCTCGCATACTCTGCACTTGCCGGTCTGGAAGTAACGGCAGTACTCGGTCTGGATGGCGGCCCGCTTGGGCACCGCCTGCGGGAAGGGGATGTAGATGGCCTTGGTCGGCTCCAGCCCGACGTTGAAGATGTCGGGAGCTTTCGACGGGCACTTCTGCACGCAGATCTCGCAGCCGATGCACTTGCTCCAGTCGACCATGGAGGCCTTCTTGCGGATGTCCACGGTGAAATTGCCAACGTAGCCCGAGACCTTCTCGATCTCGCAGTAGGTCATGAGCTCGATGTTGGCGTTCTGGCCGCAGTCCACCATGCGTGGCGTGAGGATGCAGGCCGAACAGTCGATGGTGGGGAAGGTCTTATCCAACTTGGCCATGACCCCGCCGATAGTGGTCTGCCTCTCGACGATGGTGACCTTGAGGCCGGCGTCGGCCAGGTCGAGGGCGGCTTGGATGCCGGCTACTCCACCGCCGATGACAAGAACATCCTTGTTGATGTCGACCTCGTTGGAAAAGAGAGGTTCGAGGCGGCGGGCCTTGGCCACTGCCATCTTGACGATGTCCCAGGCCTTCTCGGTGGCCACCGGCATGTCGGTGTGGATCCAGGAGCAGTGCTCACGGATGTTCGCCATCTCGAAGAGGTAGGGGTTGAGGCCGCCCCCCTCGACGCAGCGGCGGAAGGTGACCTCATGCATGTGCGGCGAACAGGCCGAGACGACCACCCGGTCGAGCTTCTTGTCCTGGATGGCCTTCTGGATGGCGGCCTGCCCCGGTTCTGAGCACGTATACATGATGTCCTCGGCGTGGACCACGTCTTTGAGGGTGAGAGCCCTCTTGGCCACCTCGGCCACGTCGACCGTCCCGGCGATGTTGCTGCCGCAGTGACAGACGAAGACGCCTATCCTCATGGCGTCACCTCCTCGTCCGCACCAGGCGTGGCGACGGCGGCGGCCTTTGCAGGCGCCGCGGCTTCACCCGCCGCAGCCTTGGCTTCACGCGCCGCGGCCTTGGCGGCCTTCTCCGCCGCTTTCCGCTCTTCTTCAGCCTTGACCTCGGCCGCCTCAGCGATGACGCGCTTCACGAGCGGCCGCGGATCCACGATGTTCTTCTGCAACATGACGTCTTCAAAACTCATCCCGAAGGCCAGACCCAACACCTGCGGCAGATAGAGGATGGGCACCTTGTAGTCGGTACCAAGGGCCTTGTTGATCTGACCCTGTTTCAGATCGAGATTCACATGACACAGGGGGCAGCAGACCACGACGGCTTCCGCCCCGGCAGCCAGGGCCTGCTCAAGGACCTTGCCGCTCAGCTTGCGCTGGATCTCCTCCTTCGGCATACCTACGCTCGCGCCGCAGCACTCGGTCTTGTAGTTCCACCATTTGACATCGACGCCGGCGGCTTGGAGCAGCAGGTCCATCATCATCGGCTGCTCCGGACTCGTCTCGCCGACCATGTCATTTGGCCTGCCCAGCAGACAGCCGTAGTACGGCACCACCTTGAGCTGAGAGAGGTCCACCTTGACCAGGGAGGCGACCTTCTCCTCACCGACGAAGTTGATGAGGTACTCGGGGAGTGAGTAACAGGTGACATTGCCGTGGTAGGGCTTGTCGAGGATCTCGTTGACCTCGGCTCGGAACTCATCGCTCTCCCCGATCTCGACAGCGGCGTTCTTCTCGCGTTGGTAGCAGGAGGGACAGGGAGCTATGAGTTCGTCTCCCACCTCGCACGCCTGGCGCAGATTGCGAGCCGCCAGAGATTGAGCGAGCAGATGGTCCATCATGTGGGCCGGAGTGGAGCCACAGCAGGTCCAGTCCGGCACTTCTTTGAAATCGACCCCGAGAGCTTCGAGCACCTTGCGGCTTGAGTGATCCAGCTCTTCGGAGGAGTGTTGTAGAGAACAGCCGGGGTAGTAGGCAAGGGTCATTTTGCCACCTCGCTTTTGGCGGCACTCTGAGCCTGAGCACCTTGAGCCGCATCGGCCTTAGATGCTGCCGCGGCGCCTTCGGCGGCCTTCTTGCGGGCCTCAGCTTCAGCCTTCTCCCGGGCTCTAGCCCGCTCCATGGTCTTCTTGTAGATGCGAGAGACTTCATCGGCACCCTTGGCCCTGCGAGGCACCAACGGCATCTTCCGCCTGGTCATCACCGGGACCATGAGACCTACGTTGCCCAACGCCATCTTGGGATTCAGGGTCCCCATGTAGAACATCGCCATATCATAGAATTCTGGGAGCCGACCGAAGCGAGCCACCGCGTCTAGAAAGGTCTTGTTGAAGGTCTTGACGTGCTCGGGCAGATCGCGTTCCTGAGCGGTGGCGATGGTCTTGAGGTCTTCGAAGATGCCGGCGATGTCGATGTTGCGTGGGCAACGGGCCGTGCAGGTAAGACATTGGATGCACAGCTGCACCGCTTTCGAGTCCAAGACTTGGTCGACCAGGCCGACCTGAAGCATCCGCATCACCTGGTTGGGAGTGTAGTCAAAGGTGAAGGCCGCCGGGCAGCCGGCGGTGCAGTTGCCGCATTGGTAGCAATCGCGAACATCCGCCTGAACCCTCTTGACCAACTTCTCCCGATAGAACGCCGCTTGGTCTGCGTCGTATCGGATCAAGCTGAGCCTCCTTATTGCTGGCTGAAGCAGTGGCTTGTGAGGTGTGCGCGACCAGCGGGCTGCGACGAGAAATGGGCGGGCGGGCTGCTGAGGCACACCAGCTCGTCAGTATATCACCTGGTCCACCCAACCCGAAGCCCAAGCCGTCATTTGAGCCACCGGGCAACAGCTAGTGTGACGTTCCTCAATTGACTTATACATATTCACACCGTCAGTGGCCGACC
>DAIRFC010000107.1:0-6620 GCA_036795215.1 Actinomycetota bacterium
GACACCCGGATTAAAAGCGCGACTGACCAGGATCTCGAACTCAGGAATGCGACCTGCGCCCTGAAAACTGCCCGCGTTTGCCCTTATTCAGCCTGAGATGCTACGGCTGGGAACCCCACCGGGGCCTGCTGCGTGTACTTCTCGTGTACTTGGCTCAGGCACCAGCCCTCTAGGATTTCGACAACTCGCCTGATATTTTACGCACAACTCAGCTGATTATCGTGCGTAAAGCACACTGCCACCGACACCATTTTGCACTCTGTCGACACCTAATCGCAGCAAGAGGCCCTAAGAAGTGACCAGACAGACCGTTGATGACAGCATGGTCCTCGATGTGTACGACCTGCCGCACCCCCGCGATCTTGCGGTCGGAGCCTACGGGCCCATCTTCGGCACCAAGGAGGACGAGATCATCTACGTGCTCTTCTGGCATCTGGCGGAAGAGGACTACCTCCGCATCTTCTTTCCCCTGCCCGGACACCCCCTGCCTGAAAAGTGCAGACTCTCTGATCTGGCCTCGCAGTGGATCCTTCTGGAGCGCGCCCCGGCCGCGATCGGAGGGGAACGCCTGTGGTTTGCCTGCGGCTGGTGTGAGAAATCGGTACGTAAGCTCTACCTGCCTCCCGGGCATACCATTTTCGGCTGTCGGACGTGTCACTCCTTGAGCTACCGCTCCCGGCAGAGCCGACCCAGGAGCCTGAAGCGACACCTGAACTCTTTGGCGGCCATGGAGGAGATGGTTGCGATAGCAGAACAGCGTTGCGCCCGCGACGTGCTGGGCCTGCCTGTGCCGGAGCTGCCTCCCAAGGTACGGCCGGGACGGCCGTCTAAGAAGGAACTGCGGGCCAGGGCCCAGCGAGCTGCGGCGGCCGCGGCTGAGCCCAAGCGGCCTCGGGGACGACCCAAAACCAAACGCACCTATACACGGCGCCAGGAGTCGGTGCTTAGCGAAGGGACAGGTGAGATGCAGGCCTACTGTGTGAAGTGTCGTGACCGGCGGGAGATGGTGGATCCCCACCGCGTCATCCTCAAGAACGGTCGACCCGCTCTTCAGAGCCACTGCCCGGTGTGCGGCACCAAGATGGCGCGAATCGTGAAGGCAGAGCCACAGGTAGACCCGCCCCCAAGCAAAGTCGGCAATCCTTGAGCCGGGCCCTCCTTGTGTGCGCAGGTCACTCATTCGCCTAGTACCAAAGCCGCCACCCGACTGGCGGCCTCTTCACACAGTGCGGGCAGGCAGTGGGAGTAGGTATCTAGGGTGATGCCGATGTTGGCGTGCCCCAGGCGCTCACTTACGATCTTGGGATGAACCCCGGCCGAGAGGGCTAGAGTGGCGTGGGTGTGCCTCAAATCGTGCAGGCGGATCACAGGCACCCCCGCCTGCTTGGCTGCCCGCCGGAAAAGATGCGTGGTCCGGTCGGGGTGTAGGGGGGCTCCCGTCTCAGTGGTGAAAAGAACATCACCGGGTTCTAGGGACCGTCCTTGGCGCTCACCCTCTTCATGCGCGCGTTCCTTCAGACGAGCAAGAACCGCACAGGTGCCCCCGTCCAGAGCCAGCAGACGCTTGCCCTTCTGGGTCTTGGGGGTGGATACCACCGTCTGGTAGTTGAGCTGCACCCGGGTCTGACGAACAGCGATGGTACCGGCGGACAGATCCACGTCCTGCCAGCGTAGCCCCAAGGCCTCCCCCCGGCGTAGACCAGTGGTGAGAAACAGGACCCACAGGGGATACAGCCAGCTCAGGCGCTCACTGGCCAGGAACCTCTGCAACTCAGACCGGCTCCAGGTCTGGGTGCGCGCCCCCGTGCATCCCACGGCCCGGGGTGGATCGGCACCATCGGCCGCGTTGCGATTGGTGAGGTTCCATCTGACCGCATCACGCAGGGCCCTATGCAGGGTGGCGTGGATACGCCTCACCGTGGCCGGGGCCAGGGGTGCGCTGGGGCGGGCGAGCTTCTTGGGACACCTGGTCGTCCACTTCATCCGGGGCTCGGTAAGGAGCCGCCGGTACAGAGCGTTTAGCTGAGCCGGTGAGAGCTCCTTGAGCAGGATGCGTCCCAACTCAGGAACGAGGTAGTTCTCCACGTGACCCTGGTAGGAGAGGAAGGTGGTGGGACGGATGGTGGGACGGACGGCAGGCAGCCAGTGCTCACACAAGAAGTCCTTCACCGATAGCCGGGAGGCCTCGATATGAGTGCCGCCCGCGATGGATGCAAGCAGCGTGGCCAGTTCGGCTTCGGCTTGCTTCTTGGTGGCAAATCCGGAGTGGAACTCTTGGCGGCGGGCGAGATCGTCTTCCAGGGGACCACCGCACTTGGGGCAGCACGGCAGGCGACCGTCACGGGTCCAGTATCTCTTACGGCAGGCCGGGCAACGCTGCAGCGGTTGCAGACCCAGATCGACGGTGATCTGCCAGGTGGCGCGTTTTTGTATGTGACCGCGCATGGGTGCTTCATCCCTCCCGGAGATGGTCTTCCCCCGGGCCCCGAAGGACTCTGAGGGTAGTCCATTACCGCTTACATTCTGAGAAAGAGCAAGTTATGCGCGGGCTCCCAGATGAGGGCCGGAAGGCCTTCGTGGAGTCACATAGTGAACAGGGAGCGTCTCTTGCCGGTATCAACCATGCGGACTACATAATCCTGGAGCTGTCCGCCTCCGCCAGAGCCGAGAAGATCCGTATCGGTCAAGTGAGCCAACGTCATCTCCTTCCAGGCAAAGGGTCGACGTGCAGGAGGTCACGGGTGAGCACAGCTGCACAGAACCGGACGCCGGCATCATTCACGGAAGGGTCTGACAACAGAAATCCCATTTTCGGCTTCAACAAGCAGGGCCTAGGCATCGTAGGCCGAGTGGTCGACCAGATACGGGGTCACGCGAAAGGGACCCGGAGTGACCGGCACTCGAAGCTCGAGAGGTTGGGTCTTCCCTATGACCGGGGGCTCAGGCCAGAAGAGGCCTGCCGCCTCCAGTCTGCGAGCGGCATCCCGGCCCATGAAGACCCGAGGACGACCACCCGCTAGCGCAAGCAGACCGTAGTGATCCCGAAGGGCGTGGGAGGCAAAGACTCCGAGAAGCGACTTATCCGACACCGCCAGACCCGCAACGACGGGTAGAAGCTCGAGATCGAGGTCGGGGTCAAGCGGCAGGCCAACATCGAGAACGGCGCGGCTGCCTTGGGATTCGATCTCGATGCAGGTACCACCAATCTGGGAGGCTCCCCGTCTGATGCATACTTAAACGGTCTGCTCCTATGATCGCGGGCGAACAGCGGCATCCGCGCCTCACTTGTTGTCAGAGGTTCTGTTGTGCTCATCCTCGAACCATTTGGACGTCCTTCCCCGGCTGCGGTTGTACTGCGACGTGTGGGTACGCTTCTGGAGATCCAGATCCCTGAGCAACCTCTCCGACCCGCCCGACAGAAGCTCGTTGGTCAGATACCTCTGCTCGCGAACGCCCGGGTCGTCTACGTCTCCCAGGAGCTCAAGGCTTGTCCGTGCCTTCTCCAGATGGGCGTGAAAAGCCGCTTCGTCGCCGGCCCGGGCTGCGCGACTGGCGGCTTGATTCTCGTCGGCGACCAGTTGCAGTTGAGCAGCCCGGAGCACCTCCTCATCCACAGCCTCTTGGAAGCGTTTGAGGTCCGAGCTGCTCACGGCGCTCACGGTGATATGTTCCTCTCGAGGGACAAGCGCGTCATCCAACGCGGTCCACCGGCAGATCACCTCGCCCAGCACCACTTCGCCCTCCTTGCTGGGAGGCACCGCGAGCGCCAGCATGATCGAGCGCACGGCTCCCGCGCGCACGTCGCCGGCTTGGGCCGGGAGATTGGGTGAGTTGAAACCCAGGACTCCCAGGATCTCCACCCCCTGCGGAACGAAGTCGAGCAAGACGTTCTGAGCCACGACGTCCCCGAGTTCCCCCAACTCCTCCATGAAGATGCCGGGGATGTCGTCAGGGGAGGCGATGTAGTAATAGTTGCCTCCGCCTACATCGGCCAGGGTGCGAAGCAGTTCCTCGTTGAAGTCCACACCGACGCCGAAGGTGGAGACGCCGCCGCCCTTCTTGACCCCTTGCTGCACGAGATCCGCCAACGCGTCAGGGTCGGTGACACCCTGGTTCGCGAGCCCGTCGGATAGCAGAAAGACGCGGCGAAGCTCGCCCTTGTCCTGGCCGAGTTGCTGAAGACCCTCCACCAGGCCGCCGGACAGATTGGTGCAGCCTCCGGTTTCGATGAGTGCGGCTTTGGTCTTCATCACCAAGGCATCGTCGACCTTGCGTCTGGCAAAGACGGTGTCGACGACATCGTCGTACGCCACTAGCGCCATGTGATCGGCAGGTAAGAGCCGATCGATGAGCGTATCGACAGCCTTCTTCGCGTACCGCAGCTTCTCCCCCTGCATGGAGCCACTACGGTCAAGGACGACTGCCAAGTCGAGAGGGGGCCTCTTTCCCGTCTCGCCTAGCCCGGTCACATCGACCCGCAGGAAGACCTCGGTCGGCCCGCTTGCGTGCACGACCGGATGGCTCAGGCGCGCCTGCACCTTGACGTTGTGAGATTTGTCGTCTGAACTAGTCATGGTCCCTCCTCTGGGATCTGGTCTTTGCATCGTCTGTTCGGTCCAGCATGCGCTCAGCGGCAGAGGGCCTCCACCGGGCCGGGGGTCCGACCGCCGAGGGGTGCGAGCGTCCCCTCCTCAACTCGAACCCGCCCGTCCTCGATCACCGCATATCGAAAGCGCCCGCGGTCCTCCACGCCCATCCACACGCAGGGGTCGACCATGTAGAAGCCCGCCTCCTCGAGTACGGGGATGGGCGACGTGTGCCCCACTACCTGCCGCAGACCCAACAGAGGCTCCAGAGAGGAGTACGGCACGGGCCTGAACCAAGTCGGACCGCCGTCACCCAGAATTCCGTCCTCCTCCCAGCCACCCGTTTCCAGCTTGCGCCTGACGGCGGCCATGAAGGACCTGTTGAGATACGCCGCCAAGAGCCGGACGTCTCCCCCGCATTCCTCATGAAACACCGGCTCGTACTTCGACGAGACACCTGCGTGAGTGACCAGCACGCCCTCGATGCAGGTGGCGGCCTTCCAGGCACTCTGCGGGTCGGCGTCCAGAATCCTGTCGAACAGGGCTTGGCGGCAGGCGAAGCTCTCCATAGTCCGAGGGTAGACGTCGAAGTCGAGCATCATCCCCAGTTCGTGGTTGCCGAACAGGACCTCGGTGGCATAGCGATCGACCAGCTCGATGCAACCCGCGGGATCGGGTCCACGGTCGAGCAGATCGCCGGCATAGACAAAGGCGTCCTCTCCCTGGCGGAACCCGCCGTGATCCAGGGCATTCTTGATGAGCTCGGGATGGCCATGAGCATCTGACATGACGAACGTTCGCACCTCTTGATCTCCTTCTACCGGCGTCAAGAGCCCCATTGCCTTATCGCCCAGAGCGTTATATTACTCTTTTTAGCGTCTTTATCAACTTCAAAGAAGTGGATTCACACTCAGTAGCGTGGTATCGTATGTTCATAGCGTGACACACAGGTCGGACAGGAAAAGGGATGGGACGCAGAACCAGCCGCGAAGACCAGTCGGGATACGCCCAGAGATTCGCCAAGGCTCTAGGGCGGACGATCAAGGTGATGCGCACCGATCAGGGCGTGGGAAGGCGGGAACTGGCCGAACAGGCCGGCATCTCCTACTCGTACCTCACCGAGATCGAGAACGGCAACAAGCCCCCCTCGCCTTCTGTGCTGGGCCCTCTTGCCGAGGCCTTGGGCATGCGCATGTCTGAGCTCACCCAGGCGGCCGAGAGTCGGATGGAGCCCCAGGGAGATATGCAGCTACTGGCTTCTCCGGAGCAGGAGTGGGTGCGCCGCTTCGCCTCCAAGTCACCGGCCCCGGAAGAGCCCTTGGGTCAATACGTGGACACCGAGCTCGCACTCCGGGCGTCCGGCCGCACCCCAGAGTCGGCGATCGTCGAACTCGAGCGCCTGCTCCGCCACATGGCCCCCGACGATATCGAGCGGCTGCTGGACTACGCGCGACGGCTGGCGCGGTGAGCACCACCCGGACAGCTGACGCCCCGGATCTTGCGTCCGCCCAGCCGAGAGCTGTGCACGGAATCGTTCTTATCGGCATGTCCGATACTTCTCCTCGCGGTTTGTGCCAGGAGCAGTGTCACCTAAGGGACTGCCCAATCTCACTGGCATCAGACTCCACGTGAAAGGAAACCTCAGTTGAAGCGGATATTCCTACCAACTCCGAGTCCCTCACACTGGCAACGAGTCCTGGCCGATCCTGTCAAGCACTGGAAGCCGGGCTTCTCGGCCATGACCGAGGCAGCCTGTTGGGAGAACGAAGCCGATCGGTTACCCTCAGGCATCGCGAAACTGCTGGAGTCGTCGCAAGAACCGCAGCTCACCGGGCTCAGGCTGCTCGCCGCCTTCCCAGAATGGGCGGTTGAGCTACCCGGAGGCGATACCCCCTCCTGCACTGATGTGCTTGCGCTTGCCGCCAATGAACACGGGCTGGTAGTAATAGGCGTGGAGGCGAAGGTGGACGAGCCGTTCGGTCCGACCCTGGGAGAGAAGCGAGCAACCGGAACATCAAGCGGTCAACTCCAGAG
>DAIRFC010000012.1:0-3472 GCA_036795215.1 Actinomycetota bacterium
GTGCGCATCAGCTGGGACGAGGCGGCCGAGATCGTGGCCGCCGAACTGAGGCGCATGAAGGAGACCTACGGCATGTCGGCGGTGCTCTCCCAGGCCGACATGCATGGCGAGACCAAGCACCTGAGCGCCAGCCACGGCAACGCCAACCGGTTGCTGTCGCTGCTGGGCGGCTACACCGTGCAGATGCGCAACCTGGACAGCTGGGAAGGGTGGAACTGGGGAGCCAAACACGTGTGGGGCTGCGAGCCGGTGGGGGAGATGATGCCGGCCGCCAACCTCTATCCCGACATCGCCCAGCACGGTGAGCTGCTGCTCTTCTGGGGTTGCGACCCCGAGACCACGCCGCACGCCATCCAGGGCATGTTCGCCAGCCGCCTCTGCTACTGGCTGAGCGAGATCGGGCTGAAGTCGGTGTACGTATGTCCGGACCTCAACTACGGCGCGGCCGTGCATGCCGACAAGTGGATCCCCATCCTGCCCAACACCGACGCCGCTCTGCAGCTGGCCATCGCCTACATGTGGCTCACCGAGGGCACCTACGACAAGGAGTACGTCGCCACCCACTCCTACGGCTTCGACAAGTTCGAAGACTACGTGCTGGGTAAGGAAGACGGCGTGCCCAAGACCCCGGAATGGGCCTCCGAGAAGTGCGGCGTACCGGAGTGGACCATCAAGGCGTTGGCCCGCGACTGGGCCGGCAAGATCACCAGCCTCATCCACGGCAACGGCGGTCCCACCATCAGAGGACCGTATTCCACCGAGCCCGGCCGGCTGGAGCCCATGCTGCTCGGCATGCAGGGCCTCGGCAAGCCCGGCGTGCATCAGGCCAAGATGATCGAGTGGTGGTTCTGGCGCGAATGGAACCCCCTGCCGTACCAGGGCGAGATGCGCCCCGACATCCCCAACTTCGTGGAGCTCTGCCGCCCGGTCGACTGCTTCGACCCGGCGGAGATGACGCCCCCCAACTACAGCGGCTCCAACGTGGAGATGCGCAAGATCACCCGGCTGCTCGACCAGCCGCCGCTGCAGGTCATCCCCCGGTGTCTCATCCACGACGCCATCCTCAATCCGCCCATCAAGTGGTGGGGGCTGAAGAGTTTCCACGGCCCGGCGGAAGACCAGTTCAACGAATACCAGTTCCCGGCGCCCGGCTGCTCCGAGATCCACATGATCTGGACCGACGCGCCCTGCTGGATCACCTGCTGGAACGACTCCAACCGGTACATCGAGGCCCTGCAGAAGCCGTCGGTGGAGTGCATCGTGGCCCAGCATCCCTGGTTGGAGAACGACTGCCTCATGGCCGACATCGTGCTGCCGGTAGCCACCCGCTTCGAGATGCTCGACATCGGCAACGACCTGGGCAGCGGCGTCGTGACCTCATTCTTCCTGGAGGAGGACTGTGTCGACCCGGTGGGCGAATCACTCTCCGACTTCGACGCGGTGGCCAAGGTGGCCGAGAAGATGGGGCTTTGGGAGGAGTACACGCTCAACAAGCCCATGGAGGAGCGGCAGAAGCTCTGCTACGAGGTCTCCGGCATGGATCGCTACATCTCCTGGGAAGACCTCAAGAAGAAGCAGTACTTCGTGATCCCCTGCAGTGAAGAGATCAAGGTACAGCCACCCGGCCTCTCCGAGTTCGCGGAAGATCCCAAGAAGAGCCCGCTCACCACGCCCACCGGTCTCCTGGAGTACTCCTCCAGCGCCATAGAGAAGTTCTTCCCCGACGATTCCGAGCGGCCCCCTGTGCCTCACTGGGTCGAGAGGGGCGAGACTCACGACGAGCGCGTCACCGGCGACCGGGCCAAGGAGTATCCGCTGCTCTGTATGTCGAACCACCCGCACTGGCGCATGCACGCCCAGGCCGACGACATAACCTGGAACCGCGAAGTGGAAACCATGAAGATCAAGGGCTCCGACGGTTACCTCTACGAGCCGGTGTGGATGAACACCGCCGAGGCTGAGGTGCGGGGCATCAAGCACGGCGACATAGTCAAGATCTATAACGAGCGCGGCATCGTGTTGGGTGGCGCCTACGTCACCGAGCGGCTCATGCCGGGTGTGGCTTACATGGATCACGGCGCCCGCTGGGATCCCATCGTCCCCGGCCAGGTCGATCGCGGTGGCGCCATCAACACCATCACGCCGCACCAACTGACCTCCAAGAACTGCACCGGTATGGTGGTGAGCGGATTCTTGGTGGAGGTCGCGAAGGTCACCGACGACGAGATGGCCGGCTGGCGCCGGGACTATCCCGAGGCGTTCAACCGTGACTACGACCTGGCGACAGGCGTGTCACTCTCAGGGTGGCTTATCGACTGAGCGAGGCGGGCGACCTACAATGAGCGCGCGCGGCGCCGCCCACGTGGGCGGCGCCGCCGGTACCACGAACAAGGCGGGTCGGCGAAAGGTCGATGAAAGGAACAGGACGTCGTATGTACGAATGCAAGTATCCACATCTCTTCTCACCCATCCGCCTGGGCGACACCGTCTTTCAAAGCCGGCTGTTCGCGGCGCCGGTGGGTTACGAATACCTGACCTCGAAGAACTACCCTCTCGAAGAGACCATAGCCTTCTTCGAGCGCAAGGCGCTTGGGGGATGGGCCACCGTGAACGTGGGTTCGGCGGTTGCCGACAGCAAGCGCGGCTGCATCGGGCTCAGCAACACTTACCTGGACGACCCGACCGCCCTGCCCCCCATCTACCGTCTGGCGTCGGCCATCAACCGTCACGGGGCTGTCGCGGCCATCGAGTTGCAGCACAGCGGCGCGAACTCCTATCTCTCGGCGCTCAGGGGCAACCAGATCTACGGGGCTGTGGACAGTGTGAACCCCATGGGGATGTCCGTCCCGGCCATGCCGGAGGACGTCATCCTGGAGACCATCGAGGCCTACGCGAATGCGGCGGCCTTCGCCAAGTTCTGCGGATTCGGGCTGGTGACCATCCACGCCGGGCACGGTTGGCTGCTCAATCAGTTCCTGGACCCCAAGGTGAACGATCGTAAGGACAAATGGGGTGGCAGCCTTGAAAATCGTTGTAGATTGTTGCTCTCCATCATAGAAAGCATCAGAAGGCTCTGCGGCGCCAAGTACCCCATCGACGTGCGCATCAGCGGCTCTGCCTGCTATGAGGGCGGCTACGGCATCGAAGAGGGCATCGAGATAGCCAAGCAGCTGGACGGCAAGGTGGATCTCATCCACGTCTCGGCGGGCAGCCATGAGGTGCCCGAGGTCTTCACGGTGACGCACCCCAGCATGTTCCTGCCCGACGGCGCCAACGTCCATCTGGCGGCGGAGATCAAGAAGCACGTCAAGACTCCCGTGGGCACGGTGGGTGCGCTCAACGACCCGGAGATGATGGAGGAGATCATCGCCTCCGGCAAGGCCGACGTGGTGCTGACCGCGCGGGCCATGATGGCCGACCCCGAGCTACCCAAGAAAGCGCGGGCCGGCAAGACCGACGAGATACGGCCGTG
>DAIRFC010000012.1:3572-39178 GCA_036795215.1 Actinomycetota bacterium
ACCCCGAGCTACCCAAGAAAGCGCGGGCCGGCAAGACCGACGAGATACGGCCGTGTATCCGGTGTTTCGAGTGCTTCGCCGGCATTACTACCAAGCGCCAATACCGCTGCGCCGTGAACCCCGAGATCGGCTTCGAGCAGGACGTGAGACACGCATTACCGGCGGCCCGGCCAAAGACGGTGCTGGTGGCAGGGGGCGGCGTGGCCGGCATGCAGGCGGCTCTGACCGCCGCGGAGCGCGGTCATAAGGTGATCCTATGCGAGCAGGCCGGCCGCCTGGGCGGGGTGCTGAGGTGTGAGGAGAAGGTGCCTTTCAAGCGGCTGCTCTCTGACTACTTGGACTACCAGGCCCGGATGATCGCCCGGGCGCCCATCGACGTGCGGCTCAACACCGTGGTGACGCCGGAGGTCGCTGAGGCGATCGACGCCGACGTCATCCTAGCGGCGCTGGGTGCGCGGCCCTGCGTCCCGCCGATCCCAGGCATCGACGGCCCGAACGTGCTGGGGGCGGAGGAGGCGTATCTGCACCCGGAGCGGGTCGGCGCCGCGGCCCCGGGCGCGGGTGCGAGCGGCGCGTCGAGCGCGGCGGCCGGTGCTGGCGCTAACGCGGGGCGGGGCCCGGGCGCCGCAGGCGCCAAGGCCGATGCTGCTGGTGCGGTCACCGGTGCCGGCTTCAAAGTAATCGTCCTCGGCGGCGGTTTGGTGGGCATCGAGCTGGCGATCTTCCTCTCAGGCCTCGGGCACCAGGTGACCATCCTGGAGATGATGGATGCTCTCAGCGACGGCGGCAATCCCGTGCACGGCTTGGCTTTGATCAACGAGATCAAGCGTTACGCCATCCAAGTATCAACCTCAACCAGAGCCAGAGAAATCACCGCCGAGGGCGTTATCGGCGAGTACGTGGGCGATGCCTGCACGCTGCCGGCCAGCCCCACGGTGCAGCAGGCCGTGCTGCAGTCGAACAGCTTCGGCAGGGTAGTGAGGTCGGACGCTGAGGTGGGGAGCCGCAAGCTCTACGAGGCCGACACCGTCATCTACGCGACCGGCAGGCAGTCGCTGCAGGCTGAGGCCGATGCGTTGCGCTTCTGCGCCCCCGAGTTCTACCAGATAGGCGACTGCTTCTTCCCGCGCAACGTGCTCGAGGCGACGCGGGCGGCGTTTGCCATCGCGCGGGACCTGTAGGGCTTGAGTGGAGGTCGTCCCGGCTGCCCCTCCGGCAGGAGCCCCTACGCCCAGTCGGACGTCACATACTCCTGATATCTGTCGTTGCGGATGGCTCCGAAGGCCATCACCGCGTCATACAGCAGCGCGACGGTGAAGACGAACATGGCGATGGCTTCCACCAAGTAGAACGGCCACATCGGGATGCCGAGCACGGCCGTCTCGGCGCCCTTCTCCATTGCCGCCTGCGTCTGGAGCACCGCGGCGTAGCCCACGGCGGCCGCGGTGGCCGACGCCAACACGCCCATCAATCCGTAGATGGAGAACTTGAGCACCCTCGGGAGTCGCTTGACTATGAGGGTGATGTTGATGTGGGTGCGTTGCGACTGCCCATACGCGAATGAGGCCATCACGGTGCACAGCAGCAGGACCTCGGTGATCTCGTAGGCGCCGGTGACGGGCTTCGTGAAGGTCTTGGTGGTGAAGACGTCGGTGACGTTCAAAAGCATGATGGCCAAGACGCCGGCGTAGCTCACCAGGCTCATTATGAACGTGACCCGCCTCACTATGCTGAGTGTTCCCATCATGGCTCTGTCATGCCTTACAAGAGATTGGGGAGGAACATCACGATCTCGGGGAACAGGTAGATGAGCACAATCCCGATGATGATGGTGACGACAAAGGGCATAGCGCCCTTATATACAGTGCCTAAGGGGATGTCCTTTGCTATTCCTTGGATGATGAAGCAGTTGAGGCCCACCGGCGGAGCGAGGGCTCCCAGCTCCATGACCAGGATGATGTAGATGCCGAACCAGATGAAGTCCTGGCCGTAGCTGGCCACGATGGGCAGGAAGATCGGCACGGTCAGCATGATCATGGGGAGCTCGTCCATGAGCATACCGAGGATGATGTAGACGATCGTCATGAGTATCAGCACGACTCCGAATGACACATCCATGGACTCTAGGGCATCGGCCAGCATCATGGGCATCTTGGTTATGGCGAGAAAGTTGGAGAACACGCTGGCCCCGATGACGAGCAGGAACGTCATGGCGAACGTGGTCACCGAGTCCTTCAGAGCGAGCTTGAAAGTCCTCCAGCTGAGGTTGCGGTTCACCGCCATCAGGATGAGCGCCAGGAAGGCGCCGATGGCGGCAGACTGGTTCACCGAGAAGTACCCCGAGAACATACCGCCCAGCACCGCGCCAAAGAGCAGCACGACGGCCCAGAGGCCTGCAAGAGAGGAGAACCGTTCTCTCCAGGCGGCCTTCTCCGGTTTAGGGGCGATGGAAGGCTTCAACTTGACCAGTAGCACTATGGTGGCGATGCAGAGCACTGTGAGCATGATCCCGGGAAGGATGCCCGCGATGAACTGCTTGCCGATGGACTCCTCGGCCATGATGCAGTAGATGATCATGGGGGTGCTGGGCGGTATCAGGATGCCCAGGGTGCCGCCCATTGCGATGGACCCGGTGGAGAGGCGGTCGGCATAGTTGGCTTTGCGCATCTCGGGGAGGGCGATGGTGCCCATCGTGGCGCAGGTGGCGGCGCACGAGCCGCAGATGGCGCCAAAACCCGCCGAAGCCGCTACAGTACCGGCCGCTAGGCTGCCGGGCAGCCAGGAGAACCACTTCTGGCCGGCTCTGTACAGCGAGCCGGAGAGGCCGGCGTGATAGCCGAAATTCCCCATGAGGATGAACAGGGGGATCACAATCAATGCGTAGGTACTCGCCTGAGTCGCCGGTACCTTGCGGATGAGCCCGATCGCCGCGGCGGGATTGAGCACGGCGGCGTATCCCACGAAGCCCACGAGTAGCAGGGCAAGCCCGATGTTCATGCCCAAGAAGATGAGTAATAAGAAGATGACGATGGCGATGATGCCTATGACTGCCGGAGTCAAGGAGCTTTCGTTCCTTTCGTCTTACTCGTGGGGTGCGGAGTGGTCGCGGCCAACGATAGAGGAGGAATCCCGGCCGGGGCGATAGTCCCGGCCGGGATTCCTCTTGATCGAGCGGTCAGCCGATGATCACTCGAGGTATCCCTTGGCGATGTTGACAGCGTCCTGCATGAATGCGTTGGCGTCGAACCCTTCGACCTTGATGGTCGCGGGCCAGGCGGCGGCAACATCGTCGGCAGCGGCTTGGAACGCCGCTACTGCTTCAGGCGTCGGGGTGAGCCACTCACCACCGGCGTCGGAGATGGTCTTGTGGGCGCCGGCGGCGGCATCGCTGAAGTCTTGGGCGGCGGCCAGAGAGCCGGTCCTGCCCGTCATGCCTTCGATGATGGCCTGGAATTCAGGCGGCAGCGAGTCCCACTTGTCCCAGTTCATGACCAGGCCGAAGGCGCCGTCGTAAAGCGGCATGTCGAGGAAGTACTTGGTGACTTCTTCGAGCTTGAAGTTGGTGATACCCGCGGGCTCGAAGACGTAGGCGGTGATGTTCTTCTTCTCAAGGGCCTCATACATGTCCGGCGGAGCCATGACCACCGGGCTGGCGCCCAGGTTGGTCACGAGAGCGGTGATGGGGCCGGCCGGGGTGCGCATGACGAGCCCCTGCAGGTCCTCAGGCTTCTCGATGGGCTTGTCGGCGCTGCAGAAGAGCATGCCCGGGTTGCCGTACAGATTGAGCATCTTGTAGTCGGCCCACTCTTCCTGCAGTTCGGGGTATTTGTCGTAGAGATCCCACAGGGTGTTGGTGCTGACCAGAGCGTCGCCGAAGCCGACCATCGGGATGGTCGTGACATCGGTGAGCGGGAACTGGCCGGGGTAGAACGAGGTGAAGACCCAGCCGATGTCAACGGCGCCGGTCTCGACCATCTCGCCTACGTCAGCGGCAGCAGCCAGGGCCGAGCTGGGGTAGAGGACGACCTTCACGTGGCCGTCGGTGGCCTCGAGTAGAGCGTCGGCCCAGGCCTGGTAGAACTTGCCGTTGTTGGAGGTCGCCGGGTCGTGCATGGAGAGCGAGAATTCGTAATAGTCGAAGTCGTCGAAGGCTCCGGCTGCCGCCGTGGTGGCGGTGGTAGCAGGAGCAGATGTCGTGGCCGTGGTGGCCGCGGTGGTCTCGGTCGGGGCCGCCGTCGTGGCCGTCGTGGCTGCGGTGGTCTCGGTCGTGCCGTCGTCGCCGCAGGCCACGAGTGCGAGCACCATCACCAAAGCCGCCACAAGCAGAACTACTGAACGTAATGTCTTAGATCTCACAGATCTCCCTCCTCAAAGTGTTTTCAGCTCCGCGCCTGTCCGCACGGATTCCTAAGGACCAACAGCAGTCCGCTCTCCATTCTCCCATATGCCGGGTTAAGCAGGAACCGTCTCCTGCGAAACGGGGCGACGGGCAGCGGAAAAGACAGGCTCCACACTGGGGGACGAAAGTGAACTGGTTGAGCGCGGCATCGTAGGGATGCGGCTTGGTGGATGCAAGCACCGCTCGGAAGTCATCCTCGGTGGGATCGGTTGGCATGGCGGCCTTGGTCCTCCGGTAGCCGTTCTCCGGGAAAGGCCATATGCACTTCACCGGTTGGACACGGGCGTACTCGCACGTCTTGTCGCCGATAGTGAGTGAGACCCTCCCGCCGATCGCCTTCGTCGGGCAGGCCCGGACGCAGGCCTCTCCGCAGAGATCCGGCCGGCACAACTCAGCACCGTCGTACAGGGGGGAGGGGTCCAGGGACGCGTCGGTGATGATGGACACGAACCGTTGTCTCGCTCCGAACTCGGGGGTCAGCACCAGGCCACTCAGCCCGAAGTCGCCAAGACCGGCCGCCACGGCGGCGTGACGATGGGAGAAGTCAGCTCTGCTGCCGAACTTGTAGTTGATGCCGGTGGGCGGGAACGGGAGAGCTCGAAAGCCCCTCTTTTCCAGGAACCGTGCCACGCCCGCCGCAGCCGACGAGAGGTCCCAATTGGGCACCACGTACCCGTACCACATATAGGGCCCGAGGGTCTTGCCCGGCTCGTCATAGTGGCCCGCCACTTCAATGGCGCCATCGGGGATCTTCGCGGCAAGCACGACCACCGACGTGGCCCCGGGCAGGTAGTCGCTCGGACGGTTGCCCTCGGGAGCGCCGTCGAGTCGTTCCGCCGCGGCCACGCCCATCAAGTCGATGGAGGCCATGCCGAGCGCCGTCTCGCGCAGGTCGTGGGTCAGAGTGTCGTCTGGGTGGTGCACCAAGCTCCTCCTCCGATGACTGACGGTCATCGCCTAGTATGTCATGTGCCGGGCGAGGTAGGCTTGAGCAAGTGCGCGGTGGTGTTGGAGGCGCGGACGTGAAAGGCGGGGACGTGACAGGTGCGGACGCGAGAGGCGCCGATGTGAGGTCCAAGACGCTCCTGGTCGAGGCCTTCCGGCACGCCTTGCGCGAGGTGGCCCCGGAGAGCGCGCTGCCCGGGACCCTGCCGGCTCCTCCCAAGGGCCGCACCGTGGTGGTGGGCGCCGGCAAGGCTGCAGCGTCGATGGCCCGGTTCGTGGAGCAGACCTGGACGGCGGAATTGTCTGGCCTCGTCGTCGTGCCGCATGGGTATGCGCTCCCCTGCGGGCGGATACGGGTCTTGGAGGCGGCCCACCCGGTCCCCGACGACGCGGGGTCGGCCGCGGCCCGCGAGATCCTCGACCTCGTAAGCGGGCTGTGCGAGGATGACCTGGTGCTCGCCCTCTTCTCGGGCGGAGGCTCGGCGCTCCTACCGTTGCCCGCCGGCGAGGTCACCATGGCCGACAAGAAATCGCTCACCAGCCAGTTGCTCCGCGCCGGGGCGGCTATCGGCGAGATCAACTGTGTGCGCAAACACCTCTCGGCCATCAAGGGCGGCCGGCTGGCTCGAGCGTGCGCTCCGGCCGCGCTCGCGAACATCCTCATATCCGATGTGGCCGGTGACGACCCGTCTGCCATCGCCTCCGGACCCGGGGTCCCCGACCCTTCCACCCTCGCCGACGCCTGTCACGTCATCGAGAAGCATGGCCTCGATGCATCCGCCACGGTGCTGCGCCATCTCTCCTCACCAGAGAACGAGACGCCCAAACCCGGAGATCCCTGCTTCACCCGGGTGGGACACAGGATCGTCGCGTCGTCGCAGACCTTTCTGGAGGCCGCCGCGCGGTACTTCGAGCACCGCGGCCTACGGCCGGTGATCCTGAGCGACTCCGTGCAGGGTGAGTCCAGAGATGTCGCCTTGGTGCACGCCGCTATAGCGCGGCAGATCGCGTGGCACGGCCAGCCGGTGCCGGCGCCCTGCGTGCTTCTGAGCGGCGGCGAAACGACGGTGACCGTGCGTGGACCGGGGCGCGGGGGGCGCAACACCGAGTTCCTCCTGGCTCTCGTCCTGGCGCTGGGAGAAGACGTGCGCTACACGGCGCTGTCCTGCGACACCGATGGCGCCGATGGGATGGCCGGCACAGCCGCGACCGCGGCCGAGGCCGTCGCGCCGGCCGCGGCGGAAGCCGCCTTGGGGCCGGCCGCTACTCCGCCCGGCGCGCGGACCGTCGCCGGCGCCGTCGCGGGGTCCGACACTCTCGCCAGGGCCTTCGCGGCCGGCCTGGATCCCCGTCGTCTACTGCGCGACAACGATGCGCACACGTTCTTCGGATCGCTGGGTGACACAGTGGTGACCGGCCCCACCCACAACAACCTGAACGACTTCCGGGCACTGCTGGTGCACCGGCAGCCGTCTGTCTCCTAGGTGCAGCTGCCCTCTGCCTGCTCTGCCGTCTTCGCCGAGAGCCGGGCAAGGGGTCTCTTCTTGTGCACCCATCTCATCATCCAGCGGGGCATGACCGTCATCGCCACTGCCATGGCTTTGGCCGACAGTCCGGGGACGACGACGGCTCTGCCGCGAGACAGCCCCCGCACAGCGGCCTTGGCTACGCCCGCCGGGTCTTTCATGATGCCGTACTTGACTGCCAGCGGCACCGGGATGCCCGTCCCGTCGTACAGCGAGGTGGCCACGGCTCCCGGCGCGACGCAGGTCACGCTCACGCCGTGCTCGCGGAGCTCCTCACGCAGGGCCGACGCGAAGCCGCGTAGGAACCGCTTGGAGGTGCTGTAGTACGCGATTCCGGGGAACTCACGCCACCCCGATATGCTCGACACGAAGGCGATGCGCCCCCGGCCCCTGGCCGCCATGTCCCGCCCGAAGTACTGGGCGAGGAGCGAGGGCGTCACCACGTGGAGTTGCATCATGGTCTGGATGCGGTCGGGGGCGGTGTCGATGACGTCTCCGAAGAAGAAGATCCCCGCGTTGCTCACCAGAGTGTCGACCTCGAGCCCCCGGCAGGCCACTTCGTCGTACAGCGCGCGGGCGGCCTCGGGACGGGCGAGATCCATCTGGATGGTCTGCGCGTCGACCTGGTACTCGGCCGCCAGCTCGCGGGCGGCCGCGACCAGCTCGGTATCCCGGTTGCTCACCATTATCAGTGATTGCCCCCGGCGGGCCAACTCTCGCGCGATCGCGAGCCCGATCCCCGAGCACGCTCCAGTGACGAGTGAGTAGGTTTGCGTCATAGTGTCTCCATACCGCTCTTGGTAGTGTAGCTCAAAGGACGCGGCCCGGGGAAGGAGTCTCTCCCCGGCCGGGCGAATGTTGCCTAGATGTACCGGCGCCCCGTGGGAGGGGATATGGTCCTTCAACCTGTCCACGAATACTCCACGTCCTTTCAGGACTACTCCAACCCGTTTCATTTCTGCACTCATCTCGGGACCGACTACGGCCCCTTGGGGCCGGATGCAGGGCAGATATCCTGGAAGAAGGGACAGGTCTGTATCGACCTGGGACCGACCGAGATGGCGGGCATGTGGCACAGCCTTGAAGGGCTGGCTCACGAGAAAGACCGCTGGCTGGACTTCATGAAGTGCTACCCGAACGTCCGCGATGACTTTCAGCCGGTGTGCGTGGGGATGACCGTGGGAGTGCGGGGCCAGGGTTCGCTCAAGTTCGAGCTCAGGTCTCCCGATGCACGCATCCTGTGGTGGGCCACGGAAGATCTCTCCACGGACGACCGGTGGGAGGAGCTTTCGTTCTCGTGGATGCCCGCCGACCTGCGCAAGGTGAAGTTCTTGAACTGGGTCGCCGAGCCGGGAGCGCGGCTCTGCATCGATTATGTGCGCCTCGTCTTGGAGATGCCGGCGGACGTACCATTCCCGCAGGAGGTGTTCCTGAGATCGTACGCCAAGCTGGCCCGCTGTTGGGAGCCGGGTTCGGGTCTGGTGCGAGACCGGGCCCACTGGCCCGCCGGCGCGTGCGACTCCATCCCCGTGAGTGGGCTGTTCTGTCTGGCCACCTCCACCGCCGCGAAGATGGGACTGGTCAAGACGGCCGTCGCCGAACGCATCCTGGGTAAGATCTACGCGTTGGTGTCCAAGGTGCCGAGGGCCAAGGGCCTGCTCCCCTGCTTCGTCCAGAAGACCGGCTCGCAGTACAAGATCCGCGAGGGCACCGAGTACAGCACCTTCGACACCAGCGTCTACTACCACAGCATGTTCCTGGCTGCTCAGATGCTCTGGGACGGCAAGACCCTGGCCGGACTGACCAAGGCCGTCCGCGAGATAGAGTTCGACGAGCTGCGCGACTCCCAGGGCTACATCCTGCACGGCCTGCTCGACGACGGGGTCACGCCGGCCACGGTTTCGTGGCGCGAATGGGGAGGGGAGACCGCTCTTGTGTTGCTACTGGAACACATGGTCTTGGGGGAGGCTGCCCAGCTCCAGATGGAAGGCGGCGGCAAGGTGAATGGCGGCGTGGGGTACGTCGCCGAGTTGCAGAGCCTCTTCTATCCCGACTTCTCGTTCAACGAGACCGATGCGGTCAGCGGCGTGAACTGGCTCACGGCCCGGCGGGAACTGCTGGCCGAGCAGAAGAGCTACGTATCGAGCAAGTGGAAGCGCTCGGCCGCGGCCGGCGCGGGGCTCTACGGCCTGTCGGCCGGGGAGGGCCCGCGCGGTGGCGGCTACGTGGTCAACGGCACCAAGAGTTCCGGCAGGGCAGGGGTCATCCACCCGCACTACATGGTGATGTCGGGAGCCCTCGAGTACGATCCCATGGTGGTGTATCGCGCCTTGGAGGCGATGGAGTCCCGTGGGCTCTTCCCGCCTTGGGGCATGGTGGAGAGCTTCAGCAAGGACCTCGACGAGTATCTGCCCATGATCGGCTCTCTCTCCGCGGCCTACGAGTGCATCGCGTCGCATCACCTCTGGGCCAAACAGAGTGGCCGGCCCGACCAGATCTACAGGGCGTGCGAGAGTTGCCCCTTGCTCTTCGAGGCGGTGAGGGCGTTCTACCCGTGATGCTCCGGCGGCCGGTCGAGTCTGGACTTACCCGCGCGGTGGGGCTATCCTTTCATTCCCAAAGAGACCCCGGAGGAACGTGTGGTCCGCACTCTCGGCCCGTATGAGATCCGCTCCAAACTGGGACGAGGGGCCGCTGCCGTGTTCTGGCGGGCCTACGACCCGGTGTTGGACCGCGAAGTGGCCCTCTGCGAGGCAGTCATCCCGCTCGACTTGGACCCCTTGGCACGTGTTGAGTTCGTGGACGGGTTCCTGCAGCGGGGCCGGGTGGCCGCGAAGCTGTCGCATCCGGGGCTGGTAGAGGTCTACTCGGCCGAAGTCTACGACGGCCGGCCGGTGCTGGTCACCGAGATCGTCGAAGGGGAGGCCCTCGCTTATGTGCTTGCGCGAGGCGCCCTCAGCGCTTCCTCTACCTACTACCTGCTCGACCAGATCCTCGATGCCGCGGCGTACGCGCACGGTGAGGGGGTGGCGCATGAAGCCATCTCACCAGACACGGTTCTGGTAACCCGTGAGGGACGAGTCAAGATCGCGGACTTCGGCACCGCCGTTCTGTTTGCCGGCGCTCCCACCGGCCGCAGAGCGGCTGTGGGCCCTCCCGGTTACGCGGCGCCCGAGCAGATCGACGGCGCCGAGGCCGACCACAGGTCCGATCTGTTCTCGATAGGGGTGCTGGGCTACGAGATGCTCTCGGGAGTCAACCCGTTCGGAGCTTCCGAAGGCCTGTCCGCGGCGGCGATCTCATATCGCATCGTGCACGAGCCGCCGGCTCCGCTCCCTGCTCCTATCCAGGACGCGGGCGGGCGAGCCGATCCCCGGCTTGTACTGGGCGCTGCTCTTGCCAAAGACCCCGACCGGCGATTCCAGAGCGCTGAGGAGTTCCGCGCCGGGCTACGCGGGGGAGCGGTTCCCGCGGGCGCCGCTCTCTTGGCCGTCGCCGAGCCGAAGCCTGTTCCGGTGGAGGCGGAAGCGGCAGTCGCCGCTGTGGCTCCCGCCCCGGCGCCGCGCCGCGCGCGCCGCGCGGGCGGCGGCTGGTGGTCCGGCCGGGCCGGTCTGGGTTTCGCGGCCGCGGCTCTGCTGGTGGCCTGCGCAGTTGGAGTGGGGCTCTTCTTCGGCCTTGGTGGGTCGTCGACCGGCAACACGACCACCACGCTGGGCGCCTCGGTGGAGGCGACATCGTCTTCCACCACATCGTCGTCCGCGACATCGTCGTCCACCACTCTCAGCACGGCATCAGCTTTGCCCTCGTCGACTACTGTGACTCTGGTCCCGGGCACCACTACTTCCACCACGCTCCCGCCCCCTACGACTACTTCGTCCACGACCACGACGACGGTAGCTCCGACTACCACGACGGCTGCTCCGACTACCACCACGGTCCAGCAGACCACCACCACCCGGCGTCCGGCCACCACCACGACCCGGCGTCCGACCACCACGACCCGGCCTGCCACCACGACCACTCAGCCCGCGACTACGACCACTGAGTTCGTCACACCTACCACTTTGGGGCCTGGACAATGAAGAATCTGCTCAAGAAGATGAGATCCAAGCGCGGCCTGCTGATCGTCGGCGCGGGGTTGGGCCTCTTGGTCTGCCTGCTGGCCGTCCCGGCTCTGGCGGCCACGTTCACCGATGTCTACTCCGACACCTGGGACGACCCTGACTATCCGGAGGCGGTGGGGAAGCTTTCCGATCTGGGGATCATCACCGGGTATTCCGACGGGACATTCCGTCCTCACAGCACGGTGATCAGGCAGCAGTTCGCCAAGATGATCGTGAAGACCCTGGGTCTCCCCGTCACGGGCGAGGAGGTCCTTCCTTTTACCGATGTCGCCGAGGACACTCCGTCCGTCGATCCCTTCTATCCCGACAAGTACGTGGCCGTCTGTGCTTCCTATGGCATCACCAAGGGCAAGACGGCTACCACCTTTGCTCCGTATGACACCATCACCCGGGCCCAGGTCCTGTCGATGGTGGTGCGGTCGGCCGAGCGGCTGGGCGTACCTCTGCAAGAGCCCAACGAGGCGTACTACGCGGGCACTCTGGCCAACTCTACTTTCCGGAATCTTAAGGACTCCATCCACGGACACAACATCCAGGTCGCGGAGATGAACAATCTGGTCTGGGGCATATGGCCCGACACGGCCACCCTCTGGGACGTCAAGAAAGAAGCCACCCGGGGCGAGGTAGCACTGATCCTGTGGCGTCTCTGGCAGAAGATGAACCCGTCGTCCACGACCACGACTGAGGAGACCACGACTACTACCACCGAAGAGACCACTACTACCACGACCACCGAGAGCACAACCACCACCGCCACCGAAGAGACCACTACCACCACCGGAGAGACGACCAGTACCACGCTCCCCGCGGGCAACTACTGGCATCAGATCGAGCCGGCCGGCACCCTGCCGGCGGCCCGCGACAGGGCCACCATGGTCAATATCCCCGGCAGTGGGGCCGCGATCATGTTCGGGGGACAGGGTGTCACCGACGACGCCTTCTCCGACACTTGGCGTTTCGATCTGGCGGCCGGCACTTGGACGCAGCTCGCGCCCTCAGGGACCGCACTGGTGGGCCGCCGGGGCAGCGCTGCGGTGTATGCGGACGTCAGCGGCAAGGTCATCATGTTCGGCGGGTACGGCTCGGACTATCTCGGCGACACCTGGTCGTACGATCCGGTATCCGGCGCGTGGACGCAACTGCAGCCGGGCGGCAGAACGCCCGTTGGCCGGCATAGCCACTGCATGGTGTACGACTCCTCGCGTGGCAAGGTGATCATGTTCGGCGGCTATGACGGCGGCTATCTCAACGACCTTTGGGAGTACGACCCGGTCGCCGTCACTTGGACGGAGCTCAGACCCTCGGGGACACGGCCCGTGGGCCGGCACGGCCACTCGATGTTCTATGACCCGCTGCGGCACACAGTAGTCCTATTCGCCGGGCAGCCCAACACCGGCACCTCCAACGATCTGTGGGAGTACGACCTGACGGCCAACCAGTGGACGAAGATCTATCCGTCGGGCTCGGCGCCGTCGGCCCGAGCCGGACTTTCGATGGCCTACGACCCCGCGGCCCGGCAGGCCGTGGTCTTCGGCGGCCGCTCGAGCGTCCTTTACGACGATTGCTGGGCATACAGCCCGGCCACCGAGACCTGGACCGAGCTCGAGCCGGTCGGGAACCCGCCGGCAGCCCGCACCGGCGCCGCGATGATATACGACCCGGCAGGTCATCGTTGCGTCTTGTTTGGCGGCGCGGATGCCGGTGGCCTGTATCTGGGAGACATCTGGGAACTCGTCCCGTAAGGATCGGGATCCGGGCGGGAGCCCGGCCGCGGGGGGCGCCCGCCGGGCCGGCGCAACTCCCCGTCGCGGTAGGCGGATAAAACGAAGAGCCCCGCTTTCGCGGGGCTCTTCTGTGTCTTACCTGGTGACTCTCACCGGAGCCTCGCCGGCGCCTGCGCCGGCCGAGCTCAGTGAAGGTCGGAGCACTACCTACAGGATGATGTCTCCCAAGTAGATGCTCTTGTATGTCTTGACCTCGAACTCCTGGGTCTGATAGCCGGGAGCGGCCACCGTGACCTTGTAGGCCTTGCCGTCGGGCAGGTCTTCGAACTCGAAGTCGCCGAAGGCGTCGGTCTCTGTGGTCTTGGAGCCGTCTTCACCCGTGAGGGTGACGGTGACACCCTTCGCACACTCGTCCTTGTCGCCGAAGGCCACCGAGCCGGCCACAAAGTTCTTGGGCAGGCCGATGAACTTGACGTTCTCACCCAGCTTGTACTCGGGATGCATGGCCTCGGCGCGCTTCATAGCCTGCGAGACCGCGCTGTTCGGATCGTCTAGATCGCCGAAGCAGAGAGCGCCGGTCGGGCAGGCCTCCACGCAACGGGGTTCTTTCCAACCCTCGTCGAGCAGGTGCGCGCAGAACGTGCACTTCTGGGGGACGTTCTCTTCCTCGTTCCAGTAGATGACCCGGTATGGGCACTTGGCGACGAGTTCCTTCATCCCCTTGGCCTTCTTCGGGTCGATGATGACGATGCCGTCGTCGCGCTTGTACACCGCGTCACCCGAGCCGTTCATGCAGGCCGGGTTCTCGCAATGCATGCACGTGAGGACGATGTAGTCCTGCTTGACCTTGGGGAACTGGCCGCGCTCTTTGCCGATGATGTTCAGCCAGAACTGGCCGGTCATCGGCTGGGGGGCGGAGTAGCCCTTCTTAGCCTGGTTGCAGTACTCGTCCTTGCACGCGATGAAGCAGTTGTAGCAGCCGTCGCACTTGGTGACGTCTACGACCATTCCGTATCTAGGCATGTGTCATCCCTCCCACTTCGCCATATCGACCAGACAGGAGTTCGGCGCCATGCCGGGGACGTTCTTCGACATCATCCGGCCCGGGGTCAGCAGGTTCACGCAACCGCCTCTGTCGGGGCTACGGGAGTTGCCGGGCTCGATCGGGTCGTACCTGGATGCTCCCTCATATGAGTGCACCACGCCCGGTCTCACGCGCTCGGTGACATAGGCGGCCAGCAGTACGGTGGCCCTGTCGTTGTAGAGCTTGATCACGTCGCCGTGCTTGATACCTCTGGCTTGCGCGTCCTCGGGATGGATGCGGCAGATCTGGTAGTTGTAGCCGTCTATCCACATACGATGCTCGGGGATCTCCGACAGCCACGGCACACGGGTGTCGTGATGGGTGTGGAACGAGAACCGCGGATGCGGTGAGATGAGCTGGAGCGGGTACTTCTCGAAGAGCTCCTTGGTCTCGTGGCCTTCCCAGCTGGGGATGTACTTGGGCATGGGAGCGCGCTCGTCGTCATCCGGCGTGTGCCGCAGGAGGCTCTGCGAGACGAACTCGATGAGACCGGTGTCGGTCGCCAGCTCGTGGGCCTTGTCGGTGCCCTTCTTCGGGTTGCTGGTGTCGGGCGTGTCGCACGGCCTGCCCTCGGCGAACCAGCGCAGAGCGTAGGTCGGCTTGTAGTCCTCGATCTGCGGGACTATGAAGTAACCCTTCTTCTTGAAGTCTTCAAAGTCCATGTACTTGGGCATGTCGGACCAGTCGTACATCTTCTTGATCCAGTCCTGGAAGGAGTTGCCTTCGGTGAACTGGTCTTTGTAGCCCAGCCTGTCGGCGAGCTCGACGAAGATGTCGTAGTCGGCCTTGGACTCGCCAATCGGATCGACGCACTTCTGCTGGTAGACGATGACCCGGTGGTTCGCGCTGCCCGAGGCGTGCAGGGAGTAGCCGCCGGAGCTGGCCCACTCGCTGATGTCCTCGCGCTCGAGGTTCGTGCAGGCCGGCAGGATGACGTCGGCCATGCGCGTCTCGTTGCACCACCAGCAGTCTTGGTTCACGCAGAACTCCAGCTTCGGGCTCTGATACATCCGCACCCACTTGCTGGTGTCGGTCATGGTGGAGAGGAACGAACCGCCGTAGCGGTAGAACATCTTCACCTCAGAGTGATCGGGAAGCGGGTAGGTGAACTTGGTGAAGTGCTGCTCGATGGAGTTGCCGCAGAAGCCTTCGCCCATCCACTCGATGTGTCCATCGAGGATGGCGTCCGGCACGGTCAACCGGTAGAGCCGCTGCTTGATGGGGTTGATGGCCGGCTTCTCGGCGATGAGGTTGAAACCGCCCTGGGCGTAGCCCGGGAACTCAAGCGTGTGGTTGTACGGCGGCCCATTGGCCGTCCCCCAGATGCTGATGCCCGGCAGGCCCAGTCCCTGCATGGCCTGCAGGAAGACCATGTGCCTGGCCGACTCGGTGGCGTAGGCCTGGCGGCAGGCGCCACCCTCTCCACCCTTGGTGCCGCCGGCAAGCGAAGTGCGGTGAGAAGCCCATTCGCGGGCCAGTGCCACGATGGTGCGGGCTTCGATGCCGCAGATCTCGGCCGCCCAGCGGGGATTCTTGGGAACGCCGTCGCTGGTGCCGAGTACGTAGTCTTTCCACTCGTCGAAGCCGAACGTGCGGGTGGCGACGTACTCCTTGTTGTACGTACCTTCCTCGAGCCACACGTAGGCGATGGCGCAGGCCAGAGCCGACGTCGTGCCGGGACGGTACGCGATCCACTTCTCACCCACGTGCGCCGCGGTGTAGTTGTGGAACGGATCGATGAAGATGGTCTTGATGCCCCTGTCCCTGAGCCACAGGCGCCATACCGCGGAATCGGTGCCGCCGTAGATGCCGTGGGTGGTGTCGGGGTCGTTGCTCCACGAGATGAGGAGCTCGGTGTTGCGGAGCGCGTCCTCGAGCAGGTCGTAATGCTCCGGGTTGCCCAGCCGCCAGTAGTAACCGTAGGCGTGGGTCGCTCCCCAGTGCCAACCTTCCCAGCTGTCGGGATTGTCGAGGATGTCGGTGAACCCGATCATGTTGAAGAAGCGGGCCCACGAAGACGAGCGATAACCGAGGTTGCCCCAGTTATGGTGAGAGGAGGCGCGGGACATGATGGCCTCAGGCCCGTATGTCGCGCGGATGCGCTTCATCTCGTCGGCGACGAGGTCGAGGGCCTCGTCCCAGCTGATGCGCTCGTAGCCGGACTTGCCGCGATTCTGCGGGTTGCGGTTACCCTTGGGGTCGAAGTCCACCCGCTTCATGGGGTGGAGGATCCGCTCGTCTGAATAGACGCGGGCGCGCTCTACCAGAGAGAACGGAGCCACGCAGGCCTTGCGGAACGGGGTGTACTTGTCCCCGTCGACGTCGATGGTCCACGAAGGCGCATCCGTCTCGTCGAACACGAGCGGGCGCACCTTGGTGATCTTGCCGTCTTCCACATGGACCCTGATGGGTCCGCCACCGGTGCAGTTCACGTATGTCTTTTCTGCCATGCCTTATCCTTCCTGGAGTGTCATCGAGAGACCGGGGGTCTTACTCGACCGGCGCTCCGTTCAGCAGGGCCATTTCGGTGGTCGCGAAGCCGTGGAGCATGCAGTAGACGTCGCGCAGGTGCTTGCCGAAGGGCACGTCGTCGTCGGTCGTACCGTAGCCGCCCATGATGCCGCAGGTGATGTTGACGAAGTTGACGCCGATGTGATCGACGAACGCCTTCACCAGCATGCCGCACTTCGGGTTGTACTCATACTTCTCTTTGTACGACCAGGCGGACTGCATGAGATATGCGTGCGCCGCCTCGTACTGCATCTTCATCTCGGCCAGCTTCATGGCCACGTGCTGATGCTGGATGATGGGCTTGCCGCCCTGGACGCGCTGCTTGGCATACTCGAGAGCTTCCTCGTATACCGAACGCACGGTGCCCAGGTTGGCGGCTGCGCCGAGAAGCCCGAATGGCGGCGGAACACCCTGCGGGGTCTTCGACCAGTCGAACTGCGGGCCGCCCCACTCACCCTCGGTGCCCCAAGCCTCGCCCTCGTTACCGAGGAGGTACTTGGCCGGGATACGGCAGTCTTCGAAGATCAGCGACGCATTGGCGAGCAGCCTGCGGCCGAGCTTGTTGTGGAACCGGCCGACTTTGAAGCCGGGGGCGTCGCCGGGCACCAGGAAGCAGCTCAGGCTGGTGGAGATGGGACCCTTGCGATCGGTGCGGGCATAGAGGAAGTACAGCTTCGCGACACCGCCGCACGAGATGTAGTGCTTGGTGCCGTTGATGACGTACTCGTCGCCGTCTTTCACGGCATAGGTCTGGATGGACGCGCCGGGCTCGTCATACAGGAAGTGGGAGTCGGTGCCGGCGTCCGGCTCGGAGCGGGCCAGACCGAGCAGGAAGGTGTCGTCTTCCATGAACTTGGTCAGCCACTCGTCGCGCAACTCCGGGGTCAGCTCGCCAACGAGCCGCGGAGACTCGGTGTAGCAGCCCCTGAGGATGGTGGCGAAACCCTGGTCGGCGGCGCCCAGTTCCTCAAGAACGAGCGCGAGCGTCGGATAGTCAAAACCCTCACCGCCGAACTTCTCGGGGATCGCCGCGGTCCGCAGACCGAGTTCCGACGCCTTCTTGATGAGATCCCAGGGCACACACTCCTTGGGGTCCGTCTTAGCGTCGTAATCCATAGCCACGGGCTTGACTTCGTTTTGGGCGAAGTCCTTGACCGTGTCACGGATCATCTCCTGCTCTTCAGTTAATCGAAAGTCCATGCAATCCTTCTCCTTCTAGCACCTTGGGGGCTGCCATCGACTCCCTCACGGATACCGGCGCTGCCGGTAGCGCATCCGGCCGACACATAGCCAGAATAGCTTGTTCAATCATAGTACCAGCAAAGGGTCGGAGCGGAGCTTCACGCGAACTTTTCATGACTCGACCCAAATATTACGTGCACGTATAGAAAAGACGCCGAGTGGGTCTGGCGGAGGGGATGATCGTGCGGACGGCCTAAGCGGGATCGGCTCCCGGCCGCCCGGTCATCGCCGCCCGGATGTGCACCATGAGCGCCCTGACCGAGGCCGGCAGGGGCCGGTCCCTGGGATAGATGAGGTTGAGATCACGGTACAAAGGTTGTGCGAAGGGGATCGCCACCAGGCCGTCCAGCGTCTCGAGAGAGGCGTGCATCTTCGGCATGGGTGCGAGGCCCATGCCCGCCTTCACCAGGGCCTTGGTCAGTTCGGGATAGTTGGAACGCCGCGTCAGACGCGGCTCGAGTCCGGCCCGGCGCAGGGCGTCGGCCGTGACGTTGCCCGCGTTCATGCCGGCGCGGGGGAGGAGTATGGACTCGTTGGCGAGCATGCCCAGCGCGATGGCGGACTCCTTGGCCAGCCGGTGGTTCTTGGGCATCACCAGCAGCATCTCCTCGGTGAGCAGGTGCTGGGAGGCCGTCCGCGACGACCCCCAGGGGGTCATGACGGCGCAGTCGAGCTCTCCGGTGATCACCGCGTCTTCCAACTGGGCGTCGTCCTTCTCGATGAGATCCACGGTGATCCTCGGGTAGGCCGTGAAGAACGAGGCAAGGATAGGGGTGAGCAGGATGGCCATGACGTTCCCCACGGCGCCGAACCGCACGGTGCCCGAGCCGGTGCCGGCCTGGTCGCGTATAAGGCTGATGGCCTCCTCGGTGCGCGCGATGATCGCCTGGGCGAGCGGCAGGAGCAGCTGACCGGTGGCGGTGCACTCCACGTGGCGTCCGTATCGCTCGAAGAGCCGGGCGTCGAGCTCCTTCTCCAGCCGGGCGATCTGCCGGCTGAGCGTAGGTTGTGTAGAATGCATGGCACGAGCGGCCCGGCTGAAACTCCGGGCTTCCGCCACCGCGGCAAAGGATTTGAAGAGATCTAGCTCCATCTATGCACTATCGTAATACTTTCGGGCAGTGATGAAAAGTTCAATAGAAGTTTCCTCTTGCGGCGGTCTCGGACTATCATATAGGAGACCCGCGGACCCGGGTGGGGGAGCGGCTACGTTTCGTCTCACAAGGAAATGGATGGGTAGATGAACATAGCGGTATGCGTAAAACAGGTTGTCGACACGGAGGCAGTGAAGAAGCTCGATCCGGCGTCTTGGCGCCTTGATCGCAGTGTGGCCGCCGTACTCAATCCGTACGATGAGTACGCGGTCGAGGAGGCGCTCAAGATCAAAGAGGCCCACGGCGGCGAAGTGATCGCGGTGTGCATGGGCCCGAAGAAGGCTGAAGACGCCGTCCGCAAGGCTCTGGCCATGGGCGCCGACAGCGCCGTCATAGTCACCGACGATGCATTGGCCGGCTCGGACGCTCAGGCGACCTCCTACGCCTTGGCGGAAGCGCTCAAGGGCGTGCAGTGGGACCTGGTGATCTTCGGCGTGCGGTCCACCGATGGTGAGACCGGCGTGGTGCCGGCGGCCGTTGCCGAAAGGCTGGGCGTCCCGATGCTGTCGACCTTGGCCAAGGTGGATGTCGACGGCTCGACTATCAAGGTGCACCGGGAGACCGAGCAGGGTTACATCTCCTATGAGTGCCCCACCCCGGCCGTCCTCTCTGTCATCAAGGGCATCAACGAGCCCCGCTACCCTTCGATGAAGGGCATCATGGGCGCGAAGAAGAAGCCTCTCGATACCAAGGATGCCGCTGCGCTTGGGCTGGATACGGCCAAGGTCGGATCGGCCGGGTCTAAGACCCGTGTGGTGTCCGGGCGTATCCCCGAGCCGCGCAAGGCGGGCACGAAGATAGAAGATGACGGTACGGGCGCGCAGAAGATAGCCGAGTTCCTGGCGAGCCAGAAGCTCGTCTAGTGGAGGAGATATATAAGTGAGCACTCAGAGTGGCATCCTGGTTGTAGCCGAGCCCAAAGACGGCAAGCTCGCCAACGTAACGCTTGAAAGCATCACCCAGGCCCGGTCGCTCGGCGCCGGGCCGGTCAGCGTGGTCATCATCGCGGCCGAAACGGCTCCGCTCGTCGCGGCCGCCGGCCGCTACGGGGCCGACCGTGTGTATGTGTGTGAGAGCCCCGAGGCCGCGGTCTTCCGCGCGGGTCCCTTCACCGATGCGGCCATGGCTGCCGTCAAGGCCGCCGACCCGGCCCTCATCCTGTGCGCAGGCTCCGCCGACGGCCGCGACGTGGCCGCGGGCGTGAGTGCGCGTCTTGAGGCGGGGCTCTTGGTCGATATCACGGGCCTGGAGGTCAAGGACGGCGGCTTCGTCGCCACCCATCCCTGCTTCGGTGGCACCGTCATCGTCGAGAAAGAAGCGACCAGCAGCCCGGCCGTCGCAACCGTGCGCCCCAACGTCTTCGCCCGCGAAGAAGCCGCGAAGGACCCCGAGGTCGTCACGCTCGAGGTCGAGTTCACCCCCAGTGGCCTTCTCGCCAAGATCCTTGAGGTCGTCAGCGAGAACCTGGGCATCGTGAGCCTGGAAGAAGCCTCCGTTATCGTCGCCGGTGGACGCGGTATGGGTAGCGCCGACAACTTCGAGCTCATCAAGACCCTGGCGAGTGAACTCGGTGCGGCCGTCGGCGCCAGCCGGGCCATCGTCGACGAAGGTTGGGTCCATCATCAGTACCAGGTCGGCCAGACCGGCAAGACCGTGTCGCCGCAGCTGTACATCGCGGCCGGCATCTCCGGCGCCATCCAGCACGCCGCCGGCATGCAGACCTCGAAGTGTATCGTCGCTATCAACAAAGACCCCGAAGCGGCCATCTTCAATTTCGCCGACTTCGGCGTTGTGGGCGATGCCCTTGTGATAGTGCCGGCTTTGATCGAAGAGATCCGCAAGCGCAAAGCGGCATCGTAAGTCGGGCGTACGGATCAGAGAGAACGGCAAGATGACCCCAGTATCACTGGGCCGATGTGTTGTGGTGTTTGCACGACCTTCCCGAGGAGGCGAGAGTGACTGATACAAGAGATGTCATGGAAGTCGATGTCCTCTATGTGGGTGGCGGCATCGCCTCTCTCAGCAGTGCGCTTCAACTCTCCAAACTGATCAAGGCTCACAACGAGAAAGACGGAGTCAAGAAGCTCGACGAGATATCCATAGCGATCCTCGAGAAGGGTTTCTCCGTCGGTTCACATGGCATCTCGGGTGCCGCCATGGCTCCCGGGCCGCTCAAGGAGCTCGTGCCCGACTTCCTCGAGAAGGGGGCGCCGCTGGAGGGAGAGGTCAAGAAGGAGTCGGTCTACCTCCTCACCAAGACCGGCAAGATCAAGTCTCCCATCACGCCTCCTCCCATGAACAACCACGGCAACTACATCGTGTCGATGGCCAAGCTCAATGCCTGGATGGGTGAGTTGGTCGAGGAGAACGGTGTAGACGTGTTCCCCGAGTTCGCCGGCGTGGAGGTCCTCTACGAGAACGACAGGGTCATCGGGGTGCGAACCGGCGACAAGGGCATCGACGCCGCCGGAAACAAGAAGTCCAACTACGAGCCCGGGGCCGACCTGCACGCCCGGGTGACCGTGTTCGGCGAAGGGTCGCGGGGGAGTCTCACCAAGGATCTCATCGAGCACTTCAAGCTCGACGCGGATCGGAACCCGCCCGCTTTCGAGGTGGGAGTCAAGGAGATCTGGGAGCTGCCCGAGACGCGGGTGGAGCCGGGTGAGGTCATCCACTGCATGGGTTACCCGCTGCCGAACGACACCTTCGGCGGTAGCTTCATCTACGGCATGAAGGACAACATGGTCTCGGTGGGTCAATTGACCAGCCTCGACTACGCAGACCCCTTCCTCGACCCGCACAGGGAGTTTCAGAAATTCAAGCTGCACCCCATGGTCAGCGAGCTGCTCAAGGGCGGCAAGCTGGTCCAGTATGGGGCGAAGACGGCGCCGGTGGGGGCCTACTACTCCATACCGAAGCTGTCGTTCCCCGGGGGCATGATCATCGGCGACGGCGCCAACCTGTTCAACGGACAGAAGATCAAGGGCATCGACCTCGCCATGCGGTCGGGGATGCTCGCGGCGCAGGCCATCTTCGAAGGCCTGCTCGACGACGATCTCTCCGATGTGCGGCTCGCGAGCTACGCGAAGGCCATGGCGGCCAGCGACGAGGTCAAGAGCCTCTACAAGGTCCGCAACTTCCATCAGGCCATGACCCGTGGTCTCTACAAAGGCCTGATGACTGCCGCGGTGCAGTTTGTACTCGGCGGAAGGGCGCTCAGCAACCGGCTCCCGTCCAAGCCCGACCATACTCACATGAAGACGGTCCTCGAGGTCTACGGCACCGAGTCTCCGTCCGAAGAGATGATCGGTGACATCAAGTACGATAAGCAGCTCACCTTCGACAAAGAGACCGACGTCTACTATTCGGGCGCCATCCACGAGGAGGCTCAGCCTTCGCATCTGCGCATCAAGAACCTCGACATCTGCTACGGCGAGTGCGCCACGAAGTATCAGAACCCCTGCGTGCGGTTCTGCCCGGCCAGCGTCTATGAGATGACTGTGGATGAAGCCACGGGCAACAAGACGCTCAAGGTGAATTTCTCCAACTGCGTGCACTGCAAGACGTGTGACGTGAAAGACCCGTTTGAGAACATCCAGTGGGTGCCCCCGGAAGGTGGGGGCGGACCCAAGTACACTATGGTGTAGGTGGAGATCCTGGCGACGCGGCCGGGTGGCCGGGTCGATCCGGGTGTAGTACCACTAGTGAGCGGAAGCAACGGCAACAAGAAGGAGTACTTTATGCCAAGGCCAGAGGAAGTTGAAGTCGTAAAGGCAATGAAGGCCGCCAAGACCGGCCCCGAGATCTTCGCCTCTTGGGCGATGCAGCGTCCGGGCTACGTGCCGGGTGAGGGTGGCGACCCCACGCTCGATTTCTGGTCAGACAACAAGGTGGAGATGCTCCACACGTTCGCTCAGAACCAGCTGAGCCAGCTGCTCGACCGGGGTATCCTCGATCCCAAGACCCGGTATCTGCTGCTCGTCGGTCTCTACATGATGACCAACCATTGGGACGGCGTCCTTCCGCAGGCCTGCAACGCCAAGGCTGCCGGCGCTACCGACGAGGAGATCATGGAAGTAGCCTTCTGCGTGTGCTACTCCGTTGGCAAGGCCAAGATGCAGGAGAGCGGCGAGTGCCTCGGCAAGGTCTTCGACAACGAGATGTTCAAGAAGATCCAGCCGCTCAAGAAGTAGTAACTCTCGGCGGCCATTGCCGCTCGTACGCTACGGCGTTCAAAGGAGCCCCGCGAGAGCGGGGCTCCTTTTTTCGTGCGCGCCTGGCTTTCGGTGGCCCTTCAACTGATACAATGTATATGAATACATAAGTCTGACTGAACATGCGAACAGGAGCAGTCGGTGGTAGGGCATCTAACAGGCTGCTGGGGGTTATGTTGTGCCTGTTGAGACGTTTGTTGATACGAACAGCGATCTGCTCACTCTCACCGTGACGGGAGCGGTGAGTGCAGAGGAGATGCTCAAGAGCATAAGACGCATCTTCACCGACCCGTCATTCCACCCGGGCATGAAGGTCCTTACCGACATGCGCGAAGCCCTCCATGCCGCCGACGGCGAAGAGGTGCGGAGGGTCGCACAGCTTCTCATAGCCAACATGGACAAGATGGCGGGGGTCAAAAATGCCGTGGTGGTGCGTCAAGAGGCGACCTACGGCATCATGAGGATGCTACAACTGCAGACCGACGGATTTCCCTTTGAGACCGCTCTCTTCTACGATCTCGACGAGGCCCAGCAATGGCTGGCCCAGGAAGTGCAGACGGGCTGAGAGGTCCGGTTCTCTAGTCCTGGGGCCGGGGCAGGAACCCGGTGTGCATACGTGCGAACCTGACGACGCACCGTGGCATCAGCGCGCTGCCGGCTGCCATGAGTTTGGCGCTCGCCCCGGGGAGCACCACGGCCTTGTGACGAAACATGCCATCCAGGGCGGCAGCAGCCACTTCCGCCGGATCCTTCATCAAGCCGAATCTCGCTGCGGCCTTCGCCGCCCCGTTGCCGCGGTCGTAGAGGTCGGTCGCGACCGCCCCGGGCGCCAGGCAGGTGACGTTCACGCCCCAGGGCCGCAGCTCTTCGCGAAGAGAAGCCGCGAAACTGCGCAGATAGCGTTTTGAGCTGCCGTAGTATGCGGTGCCGGGGAAGTCCGTCCACGCCGAGGCACTCGAGACCAGCAAGATGTGCCCTTTGCGACGGGCCCGCATGTCGGCGCCGAAATGGCGTGCGAGCAGCGAGGGCGTGACGACATGCAGCTGAAGGATGGCGTTGGCCCGGCAAGGGTCGCACTCTGCCACCTCGCCAAAGAGCAAGAAGCCCGCGTTGCTGATGAGCACCTCGACGTCGAGGCCCCGGCGCCGCACCTCTTCGTGGAGTACTCCGGCGGCATCGGGTCGCGCCAAGTCCATGGAGACGGTCTGGGCGCTCACGCCGTGTGAGGAGCCGATGCGATGGGCCGCCTGCTCCAGCTCCGATGCCCGGTCGCTTACGAGCAAGAGGGAGTAGCCGCGGGCGGCGAGGTTCTGTGCGATCTCAAAACCGATGCCGGAACATGCTCCGGTCACCAGTGCCCAGGTGTCGGTGTTGGCCATGCCGGCATCATACCGGAAGGATCCTGGAGTAAGAACAGGCCTTCTACCGTCCCGCGGGCCGGCGCTGACGCTCCTGCCGGGCCAGCTTCTTGATGTAGTACTGGCATCCTACGGCGAGAACGACCATAGCGACCACCACGAGCACGGTTTCCATCGACCGGCCTCCTCTGTCGGACAACGTCCCTTCAGAGCGGAGTATTCGGTCCCTGGGCGCCGAGTCCTACTTACTGCTTCTTGGTGGGCGGCGGCGTCGCGGGCTTCGGTGCTACCGGTACCGGGGTGATGCCGGCCAGGTCTCCGATCACGTTGATCAGCTGGGTGTCGGCCGGGACCACCACCTTGGCGTTCTGGACGAGCGCCCGTTCCACCGTCTCGAGTTTGCGCAGCAGCTGCGCGTTGCCGATGAAGTATTTGTCGGCGGCCTCGTTGACGAGCCGTATGGCCTCCGCTTGGCCCTCGGCCTCGAGGATGCGGGCCTGCTTGTTGCCGTCGGCTGCCTTGATGGCCGCGCGCCGCTGGCCGTCGGCCTGTGTCTCGGTGGCGGTGGCGAAGTCCACGGCCGCGATCTTCTCGTTCTCGGCCTTGACCACCTTGTTCATGGTGATCTGGACGTCCTCGGGCGGGTCGATCTCCTTGAGCTCGGTGCGGAGTATCTCGATGCCCCAACTGGCAGTCTCTTGCAGGAGGGTTTTGCGCAGTTCCTCGTTGATGCGGCCTCGCTCGCTATTGGCCGATTTGAGGGTGAGCGTGCCGATGATGTTACGGAGCGTCGTGCGGGCCAGGTTGACGATCTGCATCTCGTAGTTGGCGACGTTGTATTGCGAGGCCTTCACGCTCTCTTCGTCGGCCTTCACCTTGAGGTAGACCTGTGCGTCGACGCGGGCATTGAGATTGTCGTTGGTGATGATCATTTGCGGCTGGGCGTCCACCAAGAGCTCGCGGATGTCGACTTTGAACATGCGCTCGATTATGGGGATGATCCAGTGGAAGCCCGGGTTGGCGTAACGGTTGTATTTCCCCAGGCGTTCCACTAAGCCGCGGGTGGTGGGCCGTACGATGCGGATGCCCGAGAAGAGAAACACCAGAACCAGGACGACCACTACGACCACGATCACTGTGTTGGCTGTACTCACTGAGACCCCCCTTTGGTCGGGTATGCCACGGTGGGGCCTGAAGCCGCCCCAGCATCGTACATAGTAGGGGTTGGACCGGCTTCGGTCAAAATGTCGGGCCCGGTCGGCTGCCTCGGTGGCGTACACTAGTGTGCGAAAAGGAGGTGGCCCGTGAACCCCGTGCACGACCCGGCAGGTCTCAAGAAGCGCAGCTACCGGTTGCCTGTGGCTGCACTGGTATTGCTTGCGTTGATCTGGGGCTACGCTTGGGTGGTCATGAAGGTCGCGCTGGACTACGTGCAGCCGTTCACTTTCTCGGCCATGCGTACGTTCTTTGGGGCTATCGCCCTCTTCATCGTACTGCCGCTCATGGGGCGTTCTCTGCGGCCGAAGGCGGTCTGGCCCACAGCTATCCTGGGCGTGCTTCAGACCACGGGATTCGTGGGGATGCTGACGTGGGCGCTTGTAGACGGAGGGGCGGGAAAGACCTCCATCCTTACCTACACCATGCCGTTCTGGCTGCTCCTGATGGCGTGGGTGGTGTTGGGTGAGCGGCTCAAGGGGTTCCAGTGGGTCGCGGTGGGTCTTGCTCTTTGCGGGCTGATCTTGATATTGGCTCCCTGGCGTCTCGAAGGAAAGGCGAGCGACTTTATCGCGATCGGTGGAGCGGTGTTCTGGGCGGCGAGCGCCGTTTACGCGAAGATCCTACGCAAGCGGCACGAGGTCGACCTACTGTCGTTGACCGCATGGCAGATGCTGTTGGGGTCCATCCCGCTCATCATCATCGCTGCCGCCACGTGGTCCCGGCCGCCAGAGTGGACCGGCACGTTCATTATCGCCCTCGTCTATGTGGCGATCCTGGGCAACGCGGTGGCCTGGATACTCTGGCTGTATATCCTCAACTCGTTCAGCGCGGGGACGGCAGGCTTGGCTACGCTGCTCACCCCCGTAATCGGGATCTCTTCGGCCTGGATACAGCTCGGCGAGCAGCCCGGCATCATGGAGGGCTTGGGGATGATCGCCATCGTGGGTGCGCTCATGCTGGTAGCGTTCCGGGAGATGCTCAGAGGAAGAAGATCACCGTGATGATGGCGAATATGGGGACGAGAACGGCTACCGAGTAGCCCATGTAGCCGAAGAACGAGGGCATCTTGACGCCCGCGCGCTCGGCGATGCACTTCACGGCGAAGTTGGGCGCGTTGCCGATGTAGGTCAATGCTCCCAGCATGACGGCCCCGCACGAGATCGCTTTGAGGAAGTCGGCGGGGGAGAAGTCGAGGCCCGCGGTGATCCCCGTGGCGGTGAGGGCGCCGACCGTATCGACTCCCACTTGGCCCTGCGCCACAGAGGTGAAGGCCAGATAGGTGGGGGCATTGTCGAGGAAGGCTGAGAGGCCTCCGGTGGCCCAGAAGTACTGCCAGGGGTGCGTCAATCCGATGGAGCCGCCGTGCGCCTGCAGGAGGGCAAGAGCGGGGATCATGGTGGCGAAGATGCCGGCGAAGAGCACCGCGACCTCGATGATGGGGTGCCAGCTGAAGTGATTGGACGCTCTTGGCCCCTTGGGTCCCACCGTTACCGAGACGATGGCGAGGATGACCAGGATCAGCTCGCGCAGGAACGGGAAGTGGATGGCCTCCCCTGCCCTAAGAAGCGGCCCCGAGAAGAGCACGGCTACTATCACGAGCGCGAGCAGGGCGATGTTGATGGCGCCTTTGAGCCGCATGGGGACGTAGTCGGCTTCGTCCATCTGCCTCGCGGGTGCGGGCTCCTTGCGGTAGTAGTAGAGTTCGAAGGCCAGGTAGGCCGCCAGCACCAGGACCACCACCAGCAGCCATTCAGCCCACAGATGCAGGGTCCATGTGAAGGGCACGCCACGTAGGAACCCCAAGAAGAGGGGAGGGTCGCCGAGCGGGGTCAGCAGCCCGCCCACGTTGCTCACGGCGAATATGAAGAAGATCACCGTGTGTCTGATGTGAGTGCGCTCCGAATTGGCCCGCAGCAGAGGCCGGATGAGCACCATGGAGGCGCCCATGGTCCCGATGAAACTGGCCAGCACGGCGCCCACGATGAGGAATGTGATGTTCTGCCGCGGTGTGGCGATGAGGTTGCCGGTGAGATAGATGCCGCCCGATATAGTGAAGAGGGCGAACAGCAAGATGATGAACTGTACGTACTCCTCGGCCGTGTGAGCTGCGTTCTCCAAGCCCAGTTGCCCGAAGGCCACAACCAGGTAGATCACCGTGGGCACGCCCAATACGAAGGCGACGATGCCTTTGTTGCGGTTGCTCTCGAACCACCGTTCGCAGGCCAATGGCATGATCGCCACTGCCAGCAGCATGCAGGCGAACGGCGCCAGGGTCCAAAAACCTAGTTGCTCGCCCAGCTCGACGCTTGCACTCACCAGGTCTCCTTTCAGGGGTCGGGTGACAGCTTAATACGTTTGGCGCATACATGCCAGGCCGCAGGTTGTATCGGGGGGTCGACCGGCCCCGAGACGGGGTCTGTCGTATCCGTGCGTGCTCGGAGGCGGTCAGTGTGCGAAAGTCGTATGATCGATCTGGGCAACGGGTGAGCTGTTGGGGGTTCGTCGAGGACGGAAGGAGGGTCGATGATGAGGAGATCTCTGACTGTGGGGTTTGTGATGGTCGTCGCATTGGCCCTCGGCCTGGGACTCGCGGCATGCGGCGAAGAACAGGCGGTGGAGACGACGGCGACCACCGCGGCGCCGGCGACCACCACGACCACCGCGGCGCCTGAAACCACCTCCACTACCGCGCCGGCGCCCGAGACCACCACCACCGAGGCCGCCCGACCCACGCAGGAGCCGATGACCATCAGGTACGCGACCACGTTTGTCGAGACCGACGCGGGCGGCAAGATAGTCCAGTACTTCTGCGACTCTGTAGAAGATGCGACCGCGGGCGCCGTGGAGTTCGACATCTTCTTCGGTGGGACGCTCGGTACCAACATGGAAGAACTGGGCTTGGTCAGTTCCGGCTCGGCGGATATGGTCTCGCTCGGTCACCCGCCGTTTGCAGACCAGATCCCCCTCCTCAATTTCCCCAGGTGGGCTCCGCCGGACGCCCGGGGGGCCATCGACTACTTCAACTACCTGGTGTTCGACAACCCAGATACCTCCACGCTCATCCAGGCTGAGGCCGCCTCCAACAACGTTATCTATCTGGGCTTCACGGCCGGCGGCGGCAACGTGTTCATCGCCAAGGAGTCCTTCGCCAAGCTCTCTGACCTCGTGGGCAGGGAGTTCGGGGCGGGTGGTTTTGCCCCGGCTCTTGAAGCCATGGGTTACACGGTGGTGCAGTCCCTCCCGTCAGACACGCACGAGAACCTGTCGAGCGGCGTGATAGAAGCCACTCGGATGGATTTTGCCTCGACCGTGGACCTGGAGTGGTACGAGATCTGCAAGTACTACATGTTCGACGGAATCTATGCGGCCGGTAACGTCTTCGCGGTGAACCTCGATACCTGGGAGAAGCTGACCGAAGAGACCCAAGCCATCATGTACGGAGCGGCCGCCGAGGCCGAGACCTTCAGCTTGGAACTCGGTGCCACTGATACCGCGGCCTCCATCAAGCTGCTCACCGATGCCGGTGTCACCGTCGGCACGCTGAGTGACGAAGACATCGCCATGTGGTGGGACCTGCTGTTCAACGTGAGCGCCGTCGACTGCATGGCTCGGGCTCAGAACCTGGGCATCGTGAACGAGATGACGACGGTGCTGACGGCCGCCGCCGAGTTCACCGGCGTGGAGTGGTCGCCCGCCCAGTGATGGCTGAATAACAGCCGGGGCGGGGAGCAGGTTCGACGTCGGGAGCGGCCTTGGCCAGGATGAGTTCGAGGAGCGGTTGGGAACGCTTCTCTTCAAAGAACTCGTCGAGCCCTACCAGGCAGGCGATATTCTCTGCCCACACGAACATGAGCCACTCCCAAGCAAGCTGATCGGGGTCCACGTCCGCGCGAATGTGGCCCTCGGCCTTGCCCAGCTTGACGATATCTCGCAGTATGGCGAACGCGCGGCGCTGGGTCTCGGCGACTGCTTCCCGCAGGCCCATCTTGGTCGGAGCTGCGATGAACTCCACCCAGGGGACGGCGAAGCTGCCCTGTTCGGTCGCCATGAGCTCGGTGTGCTTGGCTCCGGCCCTGCGCAGACGCTCGAGTTCGTCGGTCTCGCCCGGGATCTCCACCACGCCGCGCATGTCCGCCCATATGGAGTCCAGAGCGGCGAGGAGCATGTCGGTCCTGTCGCGGAAGTGAAGGTAGAGCGTGCCTTGGGCGACGCCCGCGGCCTCCGCCACACGCGACACGGTGGTGTTGGGCACGCCGTACTCGGCCACGACGCGTCTGACCGCGTCGATGATCTGCCTGCGGCGCGCCTCAGGAGGGAGGGTGCGGCGGCGCGGCTTGACAGGTGCTTCTCCGCCCACTATCTTGTTCACTGAGCACATACTCAGTGAGCGTACGCTCATTTGTCTGCAAGAGCAAGAGGCCTGTTTGCTCTTCGGGGAGCGGAGGGTCGACCGTGACGTCCCTTGATGTTCTTCGTCAACCGATCCGGATAGGCGGCCTGACCGTCAAGAACCGCATCGCGGCGGCTCCGACCCTGTCGCAACACACCAACACCGACCAGTCGGTCAACCAGGGCGTGGTGGAGTTCTACCGGGCGCAGGCCCGGGGAGGAGTCGGCCTCATCACGGTCATGGAGACGGCTGTGGACGAGGATCGGGCCATCACGCAGCCGCTGCAGCTCAATCTGGGCCACGACCGCTATCTCTGCGCGCTCACCGAGGTGGTGGAGGCCATCAAGTACTACGGGGCGGTGGCCTCCATACAGCTCAACCACGGGGGTCGCCAGTCGGCCTCGGCGTTCATAGGCGGGCGGAAGCCCATCGGTCCCACAGCCATGACCGGGCAGTTCGTCGAAGACAAGCGCAGGCCCGAGCAGGAGATCGAGGAGATGAGGCTCGACATGATCGACACGGTGGTCGATAACTTCGCGGCCGCCGCGCTCCGGGCCAAGCACGCGGGCTTCGACATGGTGATGGTCCACGGCGGGCACGGCTGGCTCATCTCGCAGTTCCTCTCGCCGCTCGCCAATCAGCGGACCGACGAGTACGGGGGCAGCTTCGAGAACAGGGTCCGCTTTGCCGTACGGGTGGTCGACGCTATCCGGGAGCGCTGCGGCTCCGACTTCCCCATCGAGCTGCGCGTCAGCGCCAGCGACCTGGTGGAAGGGGGCTGGACGCTGGACGACGCCCTCCAGTTCGCCCAGGTCATGCAGCACAAGGTGGACTGCTTCCAGGTCTCGGCGGGCATGATCGCCGAGATGCAGACCTATCCGCTGACGCACCCGTCGTGCTACCTGCCCTACGGCGAGAACGTCGAGCGGGCCGCGGCCATCAAGGCGGCGGTGAACAAGCCGGTCGCGGTGGTGGGCGGTATCGTCGACCTGGACTTCGCCGCCCGGGTGGTGGCCGAGGGCAGGGCCGACATGGTGGCCATGTGCCGGGCCCTCATCGCCGACACGGCGCTGGTGAAGAAGACCTTTGCCGGGAAGGCCGCCGACGTGGTGCCCTGTATCCGCTGCAACACCTGCCTGGCCCGGGGCATGCACGCCATGACCGTGCAGTGCACCACCAATCCCTGGAGCCTCCGCGAGGAGTACTACCGCTGTCTGCCGTACCCCGCGCGCCGGAAGAAGGTGGTGGTGGTGGGCGGCGGCCCGGCTGGGATGGAGGCGGCCATCATCGCTTCGTCACGGGGCCATGAGGTGGTGCTCTTCGAGAGGCAGCCGCGGCTGGGCGGCAATCTGGCCGTGGCGGCGGCGCCGGAATTCAAGTTCGACATGAGGCGCTTCCTGGACTACCTGGTGCGCCAGATAGAGAAGTCCGGGACCGTGGTGAGGCTGGGCGTCGAGGCGACGCCCGAGCTGGTGGCGGCGGAGCGGCCCGACGAACTCATCGTGGCCGTGGGGGCGGAACCCGTGGCGCTGGAGGTGCCGGGTTGCGAGCGTGAGGACGTCCACGGGATGTTGGTGCCCGCGGAGGAGGTCTTCACGGGCCGGGCTGAGACCGGGCAGCGCGTTGTCGTCGCCGGCTGCGGAGGCATCGGCCTGGAGGCCGCGCTGGCACTGGGCCGCGCGGGCAAGCACGTGGAGGTGCTGGACGTGCCCGGCGGGTCGGAGCAGGACAAGACCGTGAACAACGTCGATCATCTGCTGCTCATCCCGCTGCTGGCGGGGCTGGGCATCGAGCCGCGCACGGGGTGGACCGTGGTGGGCATCGCGCCGGGTTCGGTCACCGTTGCGGACGCGGACGGCCGGCAGGAAGAGATCCCGGCCGATACAGTGGTGCTTGCGAATGGCCGGCGGGCGCGCTCGGACGTGGTCGAAGCGCTGGTGCCGCTGGTCGACGACGCGTACGTGGTCCACGATGTACACATCGTCGGCGACTGCAAGGCGCCCCGTATCCTGTATGACGCGATACACGAAGGGTTCGACGCGGCACTGGCGATCTGACAAGATGCGAGGAACTGCGACCGACGGCGAGCGACCGACGGCGAGCGACTGTCGGGGAGGAGGAACCATGGCCACCGATACCAGGCGCTTGGCCGCCGAGACCGTCGTGGTCGGCAGCGGACCGGGAGGGGCGGCGGTCGCTCGCGACCTCGCCGTCCGTGGTAGGGATGTGCTCATGTTGGAACGCGGCGTCTATCACAAAGAAGGCAATTGGATAAACACCTTCCGCATGGCCGACCGGGCCCTCACCCTGGCCTCTATAGAGGGCACCCAGATGGTCCGCCTGCTCACTGTGGGCGGCTCCACTCTCTCCTACCTGGGCACCGCCTTCGAGCCACCCGCCTGGCTCAAGGAGAAGCACGGCATCGACCTGGCCCCGTACGTGGAGCAGGTGCGGGCCGAGCTCAAGCCGACTCCCATGCCCGAACGCCTCATCGGCGAAGGGGCCAGGCGCATCATGGAAGCGGCCCGGGCGGAGGGCTTCGACTGGAACCCCATGCCCCACTTCATCCGCTGGGACCAGCTCCACACCAAGGGTGGCAAGTTGTTCGCCGGTTCGGCCAAGGGCGCCAAGTGGACCGCGCGGGAGTACGTGGCGGAGGCGCGCGCCCACGGCGCGCGCGTCGTGACCCGCATGGAGGTGAAGGAGGTCACTTCCAAGGATGGTCGTGCCACCGGCGTGCGGGGCGTGGGGCCGTCAGGAGAGTTCGTGGTGGAGGCCGAGCGGGTGGTCCTGGCCGCGGGCGGTCTTGGCACCGCTCCCATCATGCAGAACTCCGGCTTTCCGGATGCCGGACAGGGGGTCATCATCGACCCGCTCAATCTGGTGTACGGCGTTTACGACGGCCCGGGCTCCTACCGCGACATACCTATGGGCTGCGGCACCCTTGATCTCCAGGACGAGGGCATCATCCTGATGGACTGCTGCGATCCCTGGCCGTGGTACCTCTTCGGCTTAGTGATGGGCGGCCCCAAGGCGATCGCCAGCTTCCGGTATTTCCCGCACACTCTCGGCATCATGGCCAAGATCCGCGACCAGCATGCCGGCTACGTCAAGTCCGACGGCACCGTGTCCAAGCCGCTGGGCGAGGCCGACCAGAAGCTCATCGCCCGTGCCCACGAGGTCTCCACGCAGATCCTGGTGAAAGCCGGCTGCGATCCGGCTTCGATAAGCTTCGCTCCACCGCGGGGCGCTCATCCGTCCGGTACGGTGCGCATCGACGACCAGGTCGACAGGGACCTCCAGACGAAGATCGCCGGCCTGTACGTGTGCGACTCAAGCGTGATCCCCGAGCCGTGCGGCATGCCCCCGGTCTTCATGATCTTGGCCTTGGCCAAACGGCTGGTAGCGGAACAACTGGCAGTCTGCTGGGCTGCGTCTGACAGGGAGGTGACATGAGTAAGTCGGCGACTCATATCTTGGGGATCGCGGGGAGCCTGCGCGCCGGCTCGTTCAATCTGGGACTTCTGCGGGCGGCGGCGGAGCTGGCGCCCGAGGGTGTAGGCCTGGAGATCGTCACTCTCCACGATATCCCACCCTACAACGCCGACGTACAGAGTCTTGGCGATCCCGGCGTGGTGCTGGATCTGAAGCAGCACGTCGCCGAGGCGGACGCTGTGTTGATCGCCTCGCCCGAGTACAACTACTCCATACCCGGCGTGTTGAAGAACGCCATCGACTGGGTCTCGCGCCCACCGAAGCTCAGCCCCCTGCGCAAGAAGCCGGTGGGCATCATGGGGGCGTCCGGTGGCGAGAGCGGCACCATGAGGGGGCAGTTGGCCCTCCGCCAGGTGTTCGTATTTCTGGACTCGTATGTCATGGCGCAGCCCGAGCTGAGGGTGACCAAGGCGGCAGAAAGGTTCGACAGTGAAGGCGCGTTGACCGACGAGGAGCTGCGCGAACGCCTGCGCGCCTACCTCGCCGCCCTGGTCGAGTGGGCCCGGCTGGTGGGGTAGGCCTCCGGCCGGCCTAGGCTTTGGCCGGTGGCCGCCGCACCAAGTCGTAGATCTGCTTGCCCCCCGACAACACGGCCAGAGCGAGGGCGAACCAGAGCAGGTACAGCGAGATGGTGGTCAACGTCTCGAGGTCGAGGATGGCGGCGATCAGGAACAACAGCAGAGCGACGCTCTGCACGATCATCTTGATCTTGCCGAACACGTTCGACGCTCGGGCCTCCTTGGCGCGCAGGAGGATACCCGCTCCCACAGCGGTTAGGATGAGCTCGAGCACGACGAAGGCCAGGATGATCTGCACGACCAGGTACTCGTAGCCGACCCAAGCGAGCACGGCGGCCACGAGGAGCTTGTCGGCTATGGGGTCCATGTAGATTCCGAATATGGTGATCTGGTCGCGGATACGCGCCATCGCGCCATCGATGAAGTCGGTCGACATCGCCACGATGAAGGTCGCCAGGGCCCACCACGAGTGGTCGAAGTGGAGGAGCACCAGGATCACCGGTATCAGTATGAGTCTGGCGATGGTCAGGTGGTTGGGGCGGATCCAGGTGGGGAAGGCCCAAAGGAAGATCACCCGCACGATGCCGTCCAGGAACTTCTGTGCGGCCGGCTGGCTATGTGTGGAGGCGGTCATTCGCGCATCGTACTAGGCGGGCGCGTTTCTGTCGACTCACTGAGTGGCCCGGAGGGCGCAAAGGGCACGCTGAGTGGCCCAGAGAGCGCAAAGGGCCTCCGCGGAGCACTGCGGACGTACCGCAAAGCTCCGCTCCGGCCCTTCACGCTCTCTGGGCGACACTCATAGTAGGGTGGCCCTTCGCGCCCTCCGGGCGCCCGCTCACCAAAGGGATGGGCCCGTGCGGCAGCAGAGGCCGGTACAACAAGCCCGGCCGGCGCCGACATCAAAGAGGCGCGAGCGTGCGAAGCGCCCCTAATGGAAGGGTCGCCGAGAGGCTGCAAGGGGGCCTCAGATCAGTGACGCCGCAAGGGGGCGGTAGGTCGGAGCAAAGCTTTGCGGTACGTCCGCAGTGCTTTGCGGAGGCCTGCCGCACCCTTGCGGCCACTCATGGTGCCGACCCCCTTGCAGCCTCTCGGCCACTCAGTGATGAGGGGGGCTACGGGTGGTCTCGCTGAATGATATGCTGATACCAGAAACATCACGCCACGCGACTCCTGGAGCGACTGCCATGAAGACGCCCGATCTCAGCCTTTCCGACCTTGGCTCGTATTTTCCCGATGACTTCACGCCCGAGCAGCGGGCCAAGGCTCAGACCATCTTCCTGAAGGAACTCGCGGCTTCCAGCCACAAGTTCTACCGGGGCAAGACCGTCACTATGCCCAAGGCCGGTATCTACGGGTTCAACTGGTTCAACGTGTACTACACGCCCGGCGTCTCGATGGTGTCCACCACCATCCGCGACAACAACGACGCCTCGTTCGAACTCAGCAACCGGGGCAACCTGGTGGCGGTGGTCTCCGACTCCACGCGCGTCCTGGGCGACGGCGACGTGACTCCTTCCGGCGGTCTGGGCGTCATGGAGGGCAAGGCCTTTCTCATGAAGTACCTGGGCGGTGTCGACGGCGTGGCTCTGTGCTGCAACAGCTACAACAAAGAGGGCAAGCACGACGCGGAGAAGATCATCGATTTTGTAAAAATGCTCGAGCCTTCTTTCGGCGCCGTCAACCTGGAAGACATCAGCCAGCCCA
>DAIRFC010000108.1:0-6501 GCA_036795215.1 Actinomycetota bacterium
TGGGGCGAGCGAAGCGAAGCCCAGAAAGAGAGTGGGGCGAGCGAAGCGAAGCCCACCTGAGATCGAGCGCGCTCATTGAAGCGAGGTCCCGCGCCCCACCCTTCTATGCAACGGCGAGGCTGTGGCCCTGACGGTAAGGTACAGCCCACCGCGCTACCCTGCCGGCGAGTCTCTGTCGCCCACGGGTGTCTTGGCGCGCTCGCTGGGAGGGTAGCGCGGTGGGCTGCCACTCACAGTGAAAGAGCCGTGGCCTAGACTGTAAGCTCAGCCCTCGCGATCAGGTGATCCTGCAGATCCTCATACAGCTCCACGAAGTAAGCCGAGAAGCCCGCCACCCTCACCACCAGGTCGCGATACTCCTCAGGCTTGGCCTTGGCCTCCCGCAGCACCGCAGAGTCGATCACGTTGTACTGCACCTGCTGGCCCCCCTGCTCGAAGAAGGACTCGACCAGCCGGCGTAGTTTCTCGTTGCCCTCCGTGCCCCGCAGACTCGTGGGGTGGAACTTCATGTTGAACTGCAGCCCGTTACCGAAGCGGCCCGAGTCGAGCGCCAGCACCGACTGCATGACGCCCGTGGGACCGTTCTTTTCGGCATCGTTGGATGGCGTGGCGGCGTCGGAGATCGGCTCCCTGTTACCCCGGCCGTTCGGCGTCGCACCGGTCATGTAGCCCCACATGATGTTCGCGGCGGCCGAGTACAGCCCGGCTTGGTGGACACCCCGCGGACCGACATAGGAGTTCACCTTGTCGGCAAAGAGGTGGATCGCCCAGGTCGCCAGGTCGTCCGCGTATGGATCGCCGTTGCCGTACTTGGGCACCTCGTTCTTGATGCGCTCTCTGAGCAGCTCGTGCCCCTTCCAGTCGGCGAGAACCGCGTCGAGTAGCTCGCGCCCGGTGCAGAGCTTCCTGTCGTAGACCATGTACTTGATGGCGGCCAGACTGTCGGCCAGGGTACCGACGCCCATGGTGGCGACACCCGTGGAGTTGTACTTCGCTCCGCCCCACATCATGTCGCGGCCGCTTTCCATGCAGCCGTCGATGGTGGCCGAGGCGATGGGTACCGGCATCTCGCGGATGCCCACGTACTCACAGATGGCGTAGATGGTGAACTGCCAGTCGAGGAAATACTCCAGCTGGGCCTTGAAGGCCTCTTTCACCTGGTCGAAGGTCTGCATGTCGGAGAGATAGCCGGTCTGCGGGCCTCCCCGCTTGCCGTTCTGGGGGTTGACGCCGTTGTTGATGGCCTGCAGCAGGACGTTGTTGACGTTCACGAAGGCCTTCGAGAAGGGGCCGCTGGCGTTGGCGTACTCGCAGCCCGACCCGGAGTACTCCACGCAACCGCAGACGCAGAAGTTGCGCGCATCTTCCATCGCCAGCCCCCGGTTGTGCAAAATCTCAGCTATCCGATCGGCGTTGTCCAGTGTCGGGATGCCGCCCAGCTTCTTGGCCGTCTCGAGGCCTGCCTCCCAGAGCTCGTCGGGCGAGTCCTTGTGAAGACACAGCGAGAGGTTGGGATCGTGTAACTCCAGCCGCACCGACGACTGCAGGCAGAGGTACGTGGCCTCGTTGGTGGCGTCGCTGCCGTCGGGCTTTCGGCCCCCGATCGTGATGCGCATGTTGTTCGAATACGCTCCTGCGGACCTCAGGAGGAACACCGGCCCCGACATGAACAGATCGGCCATCTTGAGAAAGAAGCAGTCCATCAGCTCCTGGGCCTCGTCCAGGGTGATCCGCCCCTCCTCCAGATCAGCGTGGAGATAGTCGCCCACGTGCTGGTCGACACGCCCGATGGTAAGCCCCAGGTAGCTCCCCTCCAGGCTGAGGATAAGGTGATAGAGGTAGCAGACCTGCAGCGCCTCGTGGAAGCTCCGCGCCGGGTTCTCCATGATCCATTCGAGAGAGTCGGTCATCTTGAGGAGTTCCTCTCGGCGTCCCTCTTCCACCGGGCCATCGGCCTGGGCGCGGCATTCCGCCGCGTATCGCTTGGAATAGACCACGACCGCGTCGCAGCACCTGACGACCGCGCGGTAGAAGTAGTAGTTCTCGGCGTCGTTGCCGGTGATCTTGCCGTCGAGCTCATCCAGCTTCGCCAGGGCCTCACGCTTGATGGCGCCAAAACCCCTCTCCACAGCCTTGCGATAGTCGACGTTGAAGTGACCGCTGGGCACGGCGCCGTTGCCCTTGGGGCCGGACGACAGGACGCCCGCGGTCGCAAGAGTCGAGAGCTCCGCGGGCATGGCGGCGTCGACTGTGGCGCTGATGCAGTTCTCACGCCAGAAGGGCTCCACAGAGCGCAGGTACTCCCGGTCGGCCTTGTCGAGCGTCATGTACCCGTCGGCCGGGGTCTTAGCATCGAAGGTGCCGTCGTCGAGTTCCTGGATGAGCCACCCATAGCCACCCCACTCGGGCCAGAGGCTGCAGCCCCGGAAGTGCTCGCTCACCTTTCCGACGATCAGTTCGTCGGTATCGACTCTCACCGGCATCTTGCTGAGGATCTCATGTAGGGCGTTGGCCCGGCGCAGAACGGGCTGCTCCTTGTCGCTCACCCTGTAGTAGTCGGTGAGTATCCTCACGCGCTCGGCATCGAGCGCAGGCACAGCGTCCCGGTACCGGTCGCGAAGACGCTCCACCCGCGGGGTCACTGCTCTCAGTTCGAACATGACGGTCCTTTCATGCAAACGGGCGCCCGTAGGGCGCCCGCCATGTCGTTCAAGCTTGTTGGGTGTGCTCCGTTGCCGGGCGGCCTGCTATGCCTCTTCGTCCACCAGGGCGCGGGTCTTCGATGTATCCAGCGGGATACCCGGTCCCATGCTACTGGTCATCGTGATGGTGCGCAGATACTTGCCCTTCGCAGCCGCGGGTTTCGCGCGGATGATCTCGCCCAAGACTTCACTGTAGTTGCCGACCAACTGCTCGGCCGTGAACGACTTCTTCCCCACCGCCAGATGGATGACCCCGAACTTGTCGGTGCGGTACTCCACCTTGCCGCCCTTCATGTCGGTGACGGCCTTGCCGACCTCGAAAGTCACCGTGCCAGCCTTCGGGTTGGGCATGAGACCGCGAGGGCCCAGCACCCGCCCGAGCTTGCCGACAACACCCATCATGTCGGGGGTGGCGATGGCCGCATCAAAATCGAGCATGCCGCCCTCGACCTGCGCCGCCAGATCCTCGGCTCCCACGAGATCGGCGCCGGCGGCTTCTGCCTCCGTGGCCTTCTCGCCCTTGGCGAAGACAGCCACCCGCAGTGTCTTGCCAGTACCGTGCGGGAGCATCACAGTGCCGCGCACCTGCTGGTCGGCGTGGCGGGGATTGACGCCCAACTTGATGTGGACCTCGACCGTCTCGTCGAAACTGGCCGTTTCCATGCTCTTGAGAAGACCGGCGGCTTCCAGAGGGGTATAGAAACGCCCCTGCTCGATGGCCTGCTTGGCCGCCTTGAAACGCTTGGAATCTCTACTCATCGCGATACCTCCTGGTGGTCAGACGGGCCTCGTGGCCCTCCCACCTGTCGTCGTGTCGGGCCGTCCACAGACGACCCTCGCTGCCCTTGCGGGCTTATTACTCTACGGTGACTCCCATGCTCCGGGCCGTGCCGGCCAGGATGTTCATGGCAGCGTCGACGTCGTTGGCGTTGAGATCGGGCATCTTGACCTCGGCGATCTGCCGCAGCTGGTCTTTCGTGATCTTCCCGACCTTGTCTTTGCGCGGGTTGCCCGCACCCTTGTCGATGCCCGCGGCCTGGCGTATGAGCACGGCGGCCGGAGCCGTCTTCAGGATGAACGTGAAAGACCGGTCTTCGTAGACGGTGAGCTCCGCCGGCACCACTTGGTCGATACGATCCTGAGTGGCCGCGTTGTAAGCCTTACAGAACTCCATGATGTTCACGCCATGCTGACCCAACGCAGGGCCGACCGGAGGGGCCGGGCTTGCCTTGCCCCCGACACACTGCAACTTGACTATCGCCCGTACCTTCTTCGCCACCTTGAATCTCCGTCTCTTCTAGAGGGTCTGCGACCGACCTAGATCTTCTTTACCTGCTCAAAGCCCAACTCAGTGGGCGTGTCCCTCCCAAAGATGGACACCATGACCTTGAGCTTGCTCTGCTCGATATTGACCTCGGACACTTCACCGGTGAAGTCGGTGAGCGGTCCGCTGATCACCCGCACCTGATCGCCCACCACGAACTCGGCCTTGGCCTTGGGCTTCTCCACCGTGGTCGTATGCAGGATGCGGTCGACCTCCGAGGGCATGAGCGGGGTCGGCTTGTTCTCCGACCCGACGAAGCCCGTGACTCCCGGGGTGTTCTTCACCAGCGACCACGAGTCGTCTGTGAGTACCATCTTGACCAACAGATAACCCGGGAAGATCCGCTTCTCCACCTGGACCTTCTCGCCGCCCTTGGTCTCGACCACCTGTTCGGTGGGAACCACGATCTCGTCGAAGTACTGTGCCTGGTTCATCGACTGGATGCGATGTTCAAGGTTGGTGCGCGCCTTGTTCTCATGGCCCGAGTACGTGTTGATGACGTACCACTTGAAGTCCATGGACTCGACGACTCCCGCTGATGTAGTGCTCGGGTCCGTGGATCAGCCCAACCCGACGGCTTTGACGATGACGCCCCAGATGAAGTCGAACACACCGATGTACACAGCGGCTATGATGACAGCGACTATGACTACAGCGGTCATCGTCAGCAACTCCTTGCGCGCCGGCCACGTGACCTTGGTCATCTCCACCCGTACTTCGCGCAGGAAGTTGCGGATGCGGCCGTGAGGCTTGACGCTGACCGTCCCTTTGGGCGCAGCAGAGGTGCGTGCGGCAGCGCGGGACGACGAGCGCGACAGCATGCTCTTGAGCCCTCCGGACTGTTTGTCCGGGACCTTTGCCGACTTATCAACTATTGTCTTCGCCATGATCTCTGTTCGCCCTTCGGGGGAAGAAGTGGCAGGGCAGGAGGGATTCGAACCCCCGGCAACCGGTTTTGGAGACCGGTGCTCTACCAGCTGAGCTACTGCCCTACGCCAGCCCTCGTCTCCACGCTCGACTACTTGGTTTCTTTGTGAAGCGTGACCGTATCACACCACTTGCAGAACTTGCGCAGCTCGATCCGCTCGGGATCGTTACGTTTGTTCTTCATGGTGGTGTAGTTACGGCGCTTGCACTCTTGGCAAGCCATCGTGACCCGTACCCGCATTACTTCACCGCTTCCTAGTCCTTAACAGCCCGTGAATGCTACCACAAACCGAGGTAGCGGCGAGAGGACTCGAACCTCTGACACGCGGATTATGATTCCGCTGCTCTGACCGACTGAGCTACGCCGCCCCACCATGGAGCCCCCATTCGGATTTGAACCGAAGACCCCTTCCTTACCATGGAAGTGCTCTGCCAACTGAGCTATGGAGGCCCATTGAGCCAGCCTGCCGCTGACCGCTTCTCCGGCCGCGGGTGCATCGTGATGGTGGGGGGGGGAGGATTTGAACCTCCGTAGGCTGCGCCGACAGATTTACAGTCTGCTCCCTTTGGCCACTCGGGCACCCCCCCACACGCGAAACCCCGCGCGGAGGCGAACTCGCATGATACCCAAACGACTAGGCAGTTTCAAGAAAGGCTGAGACCGCTTTTCGCGGCGGCGCCGAAGCCTATCCGCACACTCTCGGCACGGTGATGCTGGCCTCGGTCAAGAAGAGCGCTTGGGCTCCTTCACCCTGGTCGCGGAGCGCGGTATCGACGGCCTCCTGCACATCCGCAAACGGGGTCATGAAGATGGAGCGCACATCGTCGTCACGCAGTGAGCTGACCATCCAGATCTGCGCCCGCTCGAGTATCGCCGCGATGCGCGCGGCCTGCTGCACCCCCAGCTTGTACTCCTGGCTGTTGATCCGCTCGATGGCCTGCGCCGGCGAATCGGCGGCCGACAGCATGTCGAACAGGGTCTGGTTCTCGCCCAAGCCGAACGGACATTGTGACACCACTATGAGGACGCCCCCGTCTTTGACAGCCAGCGCGCCCGCCTGGATGGCCTTGTTGGTCTGATAGAGGTTGCAGTCCATGGGATGGGGGGCCACGGCGACCACCACCTCGTAGGGCCGCTCGATCTCGAGGACGAACTGCTTGTCGGCTACGGCCACCGCCTGCCGGAACGTAGTCTGCAGATCGCCCGCGGCGGCGAAACCTATACGGTGGTCCTTGTCGAGGACGAGCTGTACGGAGTACACATCCTTGCCCTCGATACCGACGGCGAGCATCTCCTCCAGGTCTTCGTGCACGGGGTTGCCCTCGAGCATCAGCAGCTCCGAACCCTCCTGCATGGAGAGCTTGTGGTTCGCCCACACCGTCTCGTAGGCGGCCAGTCCGGGAAAGAGCGACTTGCGTCCCCCCGTGTAACCGGCGAAGTAGTGCGGCTCCACCGAGTTGATGACGATGACGCTGCGGGCCTCCGCAAGCAAACGGCTCACATGGACCTCGGTGCCCCGCGCCGTCCGGCCGACGTAGGCCAGCTGT
>DAIRFC010000013.1:0-17598 GCA_036795215.1 Actinomycetota bacterium
ATGACCGCTCAGGCCCGCTATTCGTTGCCCACCGTCCCGTCCGCGCTCGCCGGCTTAGTCGATCTGGCTCTCGACATACGCTGGTCGTGGAGCCACTCCTCAGACGCGCTGTGGAAAGAATTGGCGCCGGAGCTGTGGGAGGCCACGCACAACCCGTGGCATATCCTTCAGACTATCTCGCAGACCAGATTGGAGGATGCAGCCGTCGATCACGACTTTCTTGCGCTGCTGGACCGGCACGTGGCCGCGAGACGGGAGACACTCGAAGCCCCCACCTGGTTCGCGCAGGACTACCCCGCCGTATCACTCGGGCCGATCGCCTACTTCAGCATGGAATTCGGCTTGAGTGAGGCACTCCCCATCTATAGCGGCGGACTTGGGATACTGGCCGGCGACTTTCTCAAGGCGGCAAGCGACCTGGGCGTGCCCGTCGTCGGTGTCGGTCTGCTTTGGCAGCAAGGCTATTTCCGGCAGGCCCTGAACCCCGCCGGTGAACAGATCGAGTTTTTCCCCTACAACGACCCGGGGCAACTCCCCATCACACCCCTGCGGGACGCCGACGGCGAGTGGGTCACCGTCAGCCTGCGATTCCCGCGGCGCGACGTGCGTCTCCGCTCCTGGCTGGTACGCGCCGGAAGAGTGAGTCTGTACCTCCTCGACTCCAACGACCTTCTGAACAGCCCTGCAGACCGCGGCATCACGAGCGAACTGTACGGCGGAGGCCCCGAGATACGTCTGCAGCAAGAGATGGTCTTGGGTATCGGAGGGTGGCGCCTGCTTCGCGAGCTCGGCATCTCCCCCGATGTGTGCCACCTCAACGAAGGCCACGCGGCGCTCGCCGTCTTGGAACGAGCCCACTGCTACCAACAGGAGCACGGGGTCGATTTCGAGGTCGCGCTGACGGCGACAAGGGCGGGGAACGTCTTCACCACCCATACTCCGGTCGAGGCAGGCTTCGATCGTTTCCCTCCCAACCTGGTATCCGAGTACCTGGCAGAGTATGCGCAGGAGGTCGGCGTCGGGCTCGAGCGACTCATCGCCTTGGGCCGCTGTCCAGTTTTCTGTGGAGTGAACGAAAGGACGGCCGAGCCCTTCAACATGGCTTACCTCGGCATCCGAGGCAGTGGAGCCGTGAACGGCGTCAGCCGTCTGCATGGAGAGGTGAGCCGCAGCTTGTTCCAGCGTCTCTATCCACGCTGGCCCCGCCCTGAGGTCCCCGTGGGTCACGTGACCAACGGGGTGCACGTCCCCTCGTGGGACTCGGAGCAGGCCGACGAGCTTTGGACCAAAGCGTGCGGCAAGGGCCGTTGGCTGGGCGATCTGGAGGGACTTGGCGATTCCATCCGTGCTCTCACCGACGAGGAGCTCTGGGAGTTCCGCGACTCCAACCGGCGCAGGCTCGTAGAGGCGGCGCGCCGGCACCTCGAGACCCAGGGACCTGTTGCCGGGAGTCTCGAGGGCCTCGGGTCCGACCCCAGCTGCTTGTGCGACCCCGGCATCCTCACTCTGGGCTTCGCCCGCCGTTTTGCTACCTACAAGCGGGCCAACCTACTCCTGCACGATCCAGAACGGCTCGAGCGTTTGGTCTGTGGAGACGATCACAAGCTTCAATTGGTCCTGTCCGGCAAGGCCCACCCAGCTGATGGCGCCGGCAAAGCCATGATCCGGCAGTGGACGGAGTTCATCAGCCGGTGCGGAGAGCGACCGCATGTGATCTTCTTGGTCGACTACGACATGGGCGTCGCTGAGCACTTGGTGCACGGTGTTGACCTGTGGCTCAACACGCCGCGCCGCCCCTGGGAAGCCAGTGGGACGAGCGGTATGAAGATCCTCGTCAATGGCGGTCTCAATCTTTCGGAGCTCGACGGCTGGTGGGCCGAGGCGTACAGTCCTGACGTGGGATGGGCCTTGGGGGACGGCCTCGAGCACGACTCCGACCCAGCCTGGGATGCAGTGGAGGCCGCTCAGCTCTATGAACTGCTTGAAAAGGAGATCATCCCCGATTTCTACGATCGAGGCGAATGCGGGATCCCACGCCGGTGGATCGCGCGTGTACGAGAGAGCATGGCCCGGTTGGCGCCCGAATACTCCACCAACCGCATGATGAAAGACTATCTGGACGGTTACTACCTGCCGGCCGCCGCGGCCTATCACGAACGCACCGCTCCACCCGGGCCGGGAGTGCCCCCCCGAGGAGTGGCCACCGATATCGAGGGATGGCTTGCCGTGCTCGACGCGCATTGGAACGGCATAAGGTTCGTCGACTATCAGGTCGAAACCGCACGCGCATCCAAAGGAGACACACACACCTTCACGATGGAGGTCTGCCTAGGAGAGGTCCCTCTAAGCGCTGTTCTGGTGGAACTCTACGCCGAGCCCCTCGACCACGGCGCACCCGAACGCCATGTTTGCCTCACCGACTCCGGCACATTGGGACGAAATGATCTCCCGCCCGGCGCCTATAGGTTCCGAACGGTCATACCTGCGACCAGGCCGGCCGCCGACTACACCGCCCGCGTGGTGCCCTGGCATCGATCGGCACGCGTGCCGCTGGAGGCCAACCACATCCTCTGGCACGAGTGACAGGCACGCTGCGGCTTCGGGTCGTCAACCGCCAGGGAGACGCACCACGAACTTAGCGCCCGCCTGGCTCGGTGTGACTTCGACGTCTCCGGAAGCGGCCCGGGCCAGCCTTCGCGACAGCGAGAGGCCGAGTCCGGCTCCGCGGGAGGCGTTGCGCCCGGTCTTCGCCGCCGACCCACGCACTCCCGGCTCGAAGATCCTTTCCTTCTCCTCTTCGGTCACGCCAGGACCATCGTCTTCTACGGTGAAACGTATCTCCTTGCGGTTGCGAGAAACCGCCAAGACCACCCTGCTCTGAGCGAAGCGGCAGGCGTTCTCCACCACCGGCTGGACGATCTGGGCTGCGATATCCCTGGCCACTCCCACTCGCAGATCGCGCGACGGGGGCTCCACCGTCACTTGGATGGAATGCTCCGCCGCCAAGACCGCAACGGAGTTGGCCACGTCTTCCAGCACCCGTCGGGCATCCGCCCGCCCCTTGGCCAGGCTGCCTTCCTCTTGGGCGGCGGCCAGAAGGGTCTCCACCGTGGCCGCCATCTGGTCGGCGCTTTGAGATACCGAGGTCAGCGCCTCCCGGTAGTACTCAGGATCGCGATCCCGCCGCAACGCGAGTTCCGCTTCGGCCTTGATCTTGGCGACCGGCGTACGCAACTGATGCGAGACTTCGGCCGAGAATCGCTGTTCGCGCCGCAGGCTGGCTGCGATGCGATCGAGCATGCCGTCGAGGGTTTGCGCCAATCGGGTGACCTCATCGTGTGCCTCTCCCATCTCGAACCGCCGGTCGAGGTCGGCAGCGCTCCACGCCTCGGCATCGGCGGTCATCTTTGAAACAGGTCGAAAGGCTGCATTGAGCATCCACCGGCTCATGAAGCCCACGAGGACGAGAAGTACGGATGTGAGAGCCAGCGAGGCTATGAAAGCGATCCACCGAGTGCGGGCATAAGACCCCGTGTACAGAGCCCCCACCAGAGTCGCGATCCGCTGGCCCTGATGGGTGAGAGGGACGCCGTAGAGACGGACCTGCTCGTCGGCCACATCCACGAATTGCGCCACCTGGTCGTGCAGCCCCCTCACCGCAGCTTCCACCGCGGGCGACGCAACGGGACCCGACCGGATGGCGCCGTTGATGACCACGAACACCTGGGATCCCAACTCCCGTATCTCGTCGCTGGGCCGTGGGTAGGTGATCCCCTGGTCGGTGATCGACATCCCCTGGTTGTAGTCGTCGATCATGCTCCTGAGACGTTCGTCGGCGTCGGACGCGAGGCTGACCGACAAGAGGAGATTGAAAGCCACCGCCCCTGCGACGAGGGCCACGGCCACGGCGGCCAACACGACCAGCAGGAGGCGGTCCCGCACGCCCATCCGTGACCACCAACCGGTCACTGCAACGTGTACCCCACACCTCGGACTGTGACTATCTGCGGGGCGCCGGACAGAGAGCACACTTTCCGCCTGAGCCGGGCCATGTAGGCGTCGAGCGTGTTGTCGTAAACGATGGCCCCGTGCGGCCAACCCGTCTCTATCAGGGCCTTACGCCTGATCGCCTCCCCTGGAGAAGCCGCTAGTTTCGCTAGAAGGCGGAACTCGGTGGGAGTCAGGGGCACCGTGGCACTCCCGATCGTGACGGCGTGTTTGCCCGGGTCGAGGACCATAGCGCCGGCCTGTACGCCTCGCTCGGCGCCGCTACGGCGGATGAGCGCTTCTATCCTGGCAAGGAACTCGGCAAATGCAAAGGGCTTGCTCACATAGTCGTCCCCGCCCACGTGAAACCCCGAGAGACGGTCGGAGAGAGAGTCCCGAGCGGTGAGAAACAGCACGGGAGCCGAGACCCCCCGAGCGCGGATCGCTTGGCAGACATCGCGGCCATCGGTGTCGGGTAGACCTATGTCGATCACGAACAGTTCGGGAACGACCTCGGCCACCTTGCGCAGGAAGTCCGCTCCTGTTGCGAAGCCCTGCGCCTCGTAGCCCTCCTCACGCAGACCGCGGACGAGCAGGGAGCGCATCTGTGGATCGTCTTCGAGAACAAAGATGCGAGGCTCCATCATGGTGCACGTAGTATGGCCCGCAGCGCGGCTGTGCACAAGCACGGCCCGACACGGCCGTGTTCGAGGCAACGACTACAGGAGATGGAGAAAGGGAATCAGTGGCGCTTCACACGGCGGGCGCGGCGCCCGGCTGTGCCGGACGCCGCATACGCCGTCTCCGCCGTGTGGGCGTGGTGGTGTCTCGCCCCGGTTGGGTCCGACATCCACCGGACAGGGTTGGGGCCACAGCTCAGGAGGGGGGTTGAGCAATGCTGTGTGACTCCATGGCCGTATGTTCGCACTAGTTTCCTGAACTAATCCTGAACGCTTTTGACGTGCTAGAGTGCCCTCCATGGCTATCGACTCACCACTCCAGCAGACTGCCGTGACCGGCCCCGGCCACGGTGACGATAACGCGGTGGTGCTCTCCACGCACGGCCTCACTAAGGATTTCAAGAAGCTCCGCGCGGTCGACCGGCTGGACCTCACCGTGAATCGCGGTGACGTCTTCGGCTTTCTCGGCCCAAACGGCGCGGGCAAGACAACGACCATACGCCTTATCTTCGGTCTCACTCACCCCACAGCCGGTCATGCACAGATACTCGGCCACCACATACCCGGAGACCGCAAGGAGGCGCTCCGCCACATGGGCGGGTTCGTGGACGACCCCACGTTCTACGGCAACATGACCGCCCGGCGCAATCTGCGCCTGCTCGGAGGCATGAATGGAGAGGTGTCCGAGGAACGCATCACCGAAGTCCTCGAGGCAGTCGGGCTGTCAGAGCGCGGCCGATCCAAGGTAGGCGGTTATTCTCACGGCATGAGGCAGCGTCTGGGCATCGCCTTGGCGCTCATCCACAAACCTGAGCTCATCATCCTGGACGAGCCGACCAGTGGACTCGACCCCCAAGGGATGAAGGATGTGCGCGAGCTCATCAGGGAGCTGGGCCGGCAGGGGACCACGGTCTTCCTGTCATCGCATCTGCTGCACGAAGTAGAACTGGTCTGCAATCGCGCGGCGATCATGCGCAAGGGGCACATGATCGCGCAGGGCCCTGTGGCCAATCTTCGCCCGACTAACGGCTCGGTGAAGATCCTAACCGGCGACCAAGGCCGGGCCCTGGAGGTGCTGCGCGGCTTGGTGGATCCGACCGCCATCAGAGAAGACGACGGGTACCTGGTCGTGGAGGCCGGAGACGGTATCGTCCCCGAGATGGTGAGGCGTCTGGTCGCCGAACAGATCGACGTGAAGGCGATCGTGCCGGCTCTCGAGCAGAGTCTCGAAGACATGTTCCTCGAGTTGACCAGCCGCGAGGACATGGAGGACGAGGCGTGAGCCACATCGCCCGGGAATTCGTCAAACTCCTCTATCAGAAACGCACGTATTTCGGCTGGGCCGGCTTGTTTCTCGTGCCTTTCATCATCACTGTTGCCATCCGGCTCTCGTCGGGCAACATGGGGCCCCACGGCTCGAGCGGGGACGGGCCCGACTTCTTCTTTGACCTCATCGGATCGAACGGCTTCTACGTGGCCGTTGGTTCACTCTTCGCCTTGGTGGTGTTCTTGCTGCCCTTACTGGCCTCCATGGCAGGCAGCCAGACTATCGCGGGCGAAGCTGAGAAGGGTACGCTGCGCACGGTATTGATGCAGCCTGTTCGTCGAGGCGCCCTTCTAATGGCGAAGTGGTTCGTCGCCAACCTGTATGTCGGTGTCGGCCTGGTGCTACTCGCCGCGGGTTCGCTCATTGCCGGGGGAGCCATCTACGGTCTCAAGCCCATGCTCCTCTTCACCGGCCAGACGGTGGGTGTTGGCGAGACTCTGTGGCTGCTCTTCCTGTCATACCTGTTCGTGCTGTTCGGCATGATGGCCGTCGTGTCGCTGGCAGTGGCCCTCTCTACGCTCACCGATTCGGGCCTCACAGCCATGGCCGCAGGCCTGGTGCTGGTGATAGTCATGATCATCCTGGGGAGCCTGAGCGTGTTCGACTTCCTGCAGCCCTATCTGTTCACAAGCCACTTCGGCGCCTGGATCAATCTGTTCAGCAAGCCTATCGAATGGGATCCCATCCGGGACGCCCTTATCAACTTCGCCGTATGGACGGTCGGGATGACCGGGATCGCCTATCTGATCTTCCGGCGCAAGGACATCCTCTCGTAGACCTTCCCGCCCCGCGATGGTGACTTGCCACTGCGGTCTGAGGCACGTTTCCTTGAGAGATCGGCCGTGTCTGCCGACATATGAGGTAAACAAGGGAAGCTCTTGGGTCTGGACCTCACATCCGGCTTGGTGATACTGCTCATGGGGGCGCCCATCGCGTTGGGCCTTGCCTGGTACGCGTGGTGCAATCGCCGTCTGCCCGGAGCCCTCGCCTTCCTATTCGTCATCCCGATCGGAGTCCTGTGGTCGCTCGCCGCGGCGGGAGAGTTGCTGACTGCCGGACTGCAGGACAAGATCGTGTGGAGCAATCTGCAGTACATGGCCAAGGCCTTCATGCCCGTGGCTTGGCTCGCTGTACTGCTCGACTATGCAGGGCATTCCTGGTGGTTCAAGCCACGGCGCCTCATGCTTCTGTGCCTCGTCCCCGTCGTTACAACAGTGCTTTTTTGGACCAACGATCTGCACCATCTCATGCGGACCGAGGAGTGGCTGGACACCACCGGCCCGCTTGAAGTACTGGGGTTCAATTGGGGGATCTGGTTCTGGATCCACATGCTCTACAGCTATGCCGTCCTCACGGCAGCCGTCGGTGTCACGATCTCGGTTTGTCGTTCGTCGCCCCCGCTTTACCGCCGACAACCGCTCGCCCTACTGGTGGGCTCAGCCATACCCATCGTGGTCCATGGCGCGTTCATCTTCAACGAGCAGTTCGGGATCACATGGGACTACAGCCCCGTCGGCTTCAATATCGGAGCCATCATCATCGCGTGGGGTCTCTTCCGACTGTGGCTCTTCAATCTTGCGCCTGTGGCCAGACACGCCCTCGTTGAGGACATGACCGACGGCGTCATTGTGCTGGACAACGATGACCGGGTCGTCGACCTCAACGACTCCGCGGAGAGCCTCGTCGGCAAGCAGAAGAGACAGGTCCTCAGCCGCCCTCTTCTGGAGGTCTGGGAGGCCTGGTCGCAGGTAGCCGGATCTTGTTCGGCCCAGACCAGCCGCGCCGAGCTACGCCTTGAGAGAGGTGACGATACCCATCACTACGAGGTCAAGTGGTCGCCGGTAAGACGCCATCACGACACCCTCGGCCGTCTTGTGGTCGTTCAGGAGGTGACCGAGCGAGTACTCATGGAGGAGAGCCTACGCCGGCAGGCCCTCACCGACAGCCTTACCGGCCTACCGAACAGAGTCCTCTTCATGACCCGACTGGAGGACGCCATCCGCCAAGCCCGGCGGCGAAGCGACGCGATCTTTGCCGTGCTTGTGCTCGACCTCGACCGGTTCAAGCTGATAAACGACACCATCGGCCATCTTGCCGGGGATGTGCTGTTGCGGAACGTGGCGGCCAAACTGAAGCACTGCGTCCGAGACGCCGACACGGTCGCGCGCATGGGTGGCGATGAGTTCATGGTCTTGCTCTATGAGATCACTACCGGGCGCGACCTGCTCCCGATACTGGACCGTATCCACGAAGAACTGCGGGGGCCTGTCTACTTCCGCCAGCATGAGATGACCACCGACGCGAGCGTGGGAGTAGTGATCTGGAACCCCTCGTACGATGACCCCGAGGACCTTCTCCGTGCCGCCGACACCGCCATGTATCAGGCGAAGGAAGATGGCAGGGGGTGTCACCGCGTCTTCGATGAGGAGATGCACAGCTCGCTGCTCCGGACACTTGCTGCAGAGAACGACCTGCGCGCCTCTCTGAGCCGCAGGGAGTTCTCGCTCGCCTATCAGCCCGTCGTGGATCTCAAGACCGGGAAGGTCCGTTCTCTCGAGGCGCTGATGCGCTGGCATCACCCACGGCGAGGCGTGGTGTTTCCCAATGAGTTCATCCCCATTGCCGCTAACAGCGGCCTCATAGTGGCCATCGGCGAGCTGGGCCTTACGGAGCTCTGTGGTCAGATCAGTCGCTGGCGATCGCCCAGTTGCGCAGCGGGTGCGCTGCCGGTCAGCTTCAATCTCTCGCCTCGGCAGCTCAAAGAGCCTGATTTCGCGCAGAGTATCGCAGCCCTGATTGCCGAATGGCGCGTGGAGCCCGACCGGCTCATCTTCGAGATCACGGAGAGTGCGCTGATACACGACCCGCAGAGATCCAGGCAGGTGATGCGGGAATTGCGGAACATGGGGCTGCATCTTTGCCTGGATGACTTTGGTACCGGCTGGTCGTCTCTGCAACACCTGGCCACTTTCCCGGTGCAAGAGCTCAAGATCGACCGCTCATTCGTCTCGCGGCTCGTACGCGGCAACACCGACTACGAGGTCGTGCGATCACTCACATCTCTCGCCCACACTCTCGGTCTGGAAGTCATCGGCGAGGGGGTGGAGCGCAGCGAGCAATGGCGCCTTCTCGAAGAACTCGGCTGCGATCGCGCTCAAGGCTACTACGTCGGACGGCCGATGGGCCCTGACGAGCTCTTGGAATTCCTCGACGATCTCGAGCGAGGAAGCTGCGAGGCGAACAGGCCGGCCCGCCCACGGACAAGCACCACCTCGACAACACAGTCCCTCCCCGGAGACGAGGCTCGGCGGCTGCACGGATCAGATGCTTCGGCCGCGCTATCTCAGCCACCCTTCGCCGTCCCCGAATCATAGGCTCAGGCCGTCCGGAGCGGACGCGGCCGCTCAGCCCAAGTGCTCTTCATCCCCGGTGAGAAAGTACCGCAGCCGCTCGCTCAGATTCACCGCGTGGTCGCCGATGCGCTCCAAATAGCGGCCCACCATGGCCAGACGTATGGCCGACGCGAGGCTCTCCTCACCCCTGAGCTCCACGAGACGCGCGAGGAGCCGGGCATGCAATTCATCTAAGACATCGTCTTTCACAGGCACTTCGGCCGCCAGCTTCTCGTCCTTCGCCGCCCACGCGTCGATGGCCGCCCCCATGACCTCTGCAGCCACCCGGCCCATGTCGGCGATCAAGGCCCGCACCGGCTTGAGCTCCGGTTCACAGAAGTCATCCACCTGAGCGAACTTGGCGATGTTGTGTGCGAGGTCACCCGTCCTCTCCAGATCGGTGATCACCCGCAAGATCACCACGATGAGCCGCAGATCGCCGGCCACCGGCGCCTGCTGGGCCAGCAGAGCAAGAGCGCGGGTCTCAACATCCATGAACATGGCGTCGATCTCGTCGTCGCCGTCGCGGACCCTCTGCGCCAATTGCCTATCGCACTCGATCAACGCCGTAGTCGCCGACTGGGTACTCCGCTCCACCAGTGCGCCCATGCGCACGATCTCCTGGTCGAGGCTCTCAAGCTCTCTGTGGAATGCGTCTCGCATATTCAATCTCCGTCCCTTTCGGACCGTCTACCCAAAACGACCCGATACGTAGTCTTCCGTGCGCTTGTCGCGTGGCTTCGTAAAAATGCCGCCGGTCGGCCCGAACTCGACCAGGACCCCCCACCGCGCCGAAGTCTCCTCATCCACCTCCGTGTAGAGGAAGGCGGTCTCGTCGGAAACACGCGCCGCCTGCTGCATGTTGTGCGTGACGATGATGATGGAGTACTCCTGTTTGAGCTCCTGCATGAGGTCCTCGATACGCACCGTCGCGATGGGGTCCAGTGCCGAGGCCGGTTCGTCCATGAGTATCACGTCTGGTTCGACGGCGATGGCTCTCGCGATGCAAAGTCGCTGCTGCTGACCGCCCGATAGGTCGAGAGCGCTCTTCTTGAGTTGGTTCTTCACCTCGTCCCACAACGCGGCACGGCGCAGAGACCGCTCGACAAGCTCGTCCATATCACCCTTATAGCCGTTTATCTTGGCTCCGAAGGCGATGTTGTCGTAGATGGACTTGGGGAAAGGGTTAGGCCGCTGGAAAACCATGCCGATGTGGCGCCGGACCACTACCGGATCGACCCCCGGGGCATAGATGTTCTCCCCGTGATAGAGGATCTCACCGGTCACCTTCGCCCCCGGGATCAGCTCGTTCATGCGATTGAAGCACCTTATCAAGGTGCTCTTCCCGCAGCCCGAAGGCCCGATGATCGCGGTGATGCGGCGCGGACGGATGTCCATGGTGACGCCCTTGAGAGCGATGTTCTTGCCGTAGTGGACGCTCAGATCGCGAACGGAGAAGACCGGCTGCCCGGCGAAGCCCGGCTCAGCTTTGAAGCCTTCCCTGGCCGCCACCGAAGCGAGTGACCGCACATCCGCTCCCGACTCATCCGCCTCTTCTGTCAACCACATGTTCTGGGTCATCTGGATATCCGGCTCCTTGATGCGACCAACCGGGCCGCGATAGTGAACACCAACACGATGATGAGCAGTTCGAGGGCGCCCGCCCAAGCCCGCGCCTGCCCGGCCGCGAACGGGTTACGCGCCCCGTCAAAGATCGCCAGCGTGAGTGACGACATGGGTTTCCCCCACAGCTTCGCGGTGAGCTGATACGAGCCGAGCGCGGTGAGGATGAGGGGAGCCGTCTCGCCGGCGGCGCGGGCCACGGCAAGCATGACCCCGGTCGTGATACCGGGAGCCGCTGAGGGGAGGATGATCTTGATGACGGTCTGCCACTTGGCTGCGCCCAATGCGTAGCTGGCGTCTTTCAGTTCCTGCGGCACGAGCTTCAGCATCTCTTCGGTTGAGCGCACGATGATGGGCATCATGATGATGGCCAAAGAGGCCGCTCCCATAAGAGCGCCGAATCCGAATTCGATCACGAGCGCGGTGTAGACGAAGAGACCGACGAAGACCGACGGCACGCCGGTCATCACGTCGGAGAAGAAACGGATGAGCTTCGCAAGCCAGTTCTTTTTGCCATACTCCACCAAATATACGGCGGCGAGGACACCGAACGGTATCGAGACGGCACTCGCCAGCCCCACCATGATGAACGTGCCCACCAGGCCGTTGAGAAAGCCTCCGCCTTCCCGCCGAAAACTGAGCGGCATAGAACTGGTAAGGAACTCCCAGTCCATGGTGGCGATGCCTTTCGCGGTGATCTGATAGAGGATCATGACCACCGGTATCATGGTAATACCAACAGCAAGAGAGACGAGGAACGTGTTCCGCCGATCCCGCCACACCCGCCGCCGGGTGGGCCGACAGTCCTTGAGAGATACCCCAGGACCCACTCTGCGACCAGCCCAACGGTCCTGGCTCCCGCCGGGAACGATGCTGCTCAGGCTATCGCTCATATCCTGTTGAACCTCCACACAAGCGCCCTCGCGCCCATGTTGATGAGGATGGTCAGGGCGAACAGGACCACGCCGACGCCCACCAGTGCGCGGATATGGTCGCCGGTGGCCTCTTGGAACTGGTTGGCGATGACCGCGGCCATCGAGTAGCCGGGTCTGAGCCACGAAACGTCGATCCTTACCGCAGACCCGATGAGGAGCGCTACCGCGATGGTCTCGCCCAGGGCGCGGCCCAGGCCGAGCATGATCGCCCCCACGATACCTGCGCGCCCGCGTGGAAGCACGCTCTGCCGGATCATCTCCCACTTCGTGGCGCCCAGAGCGTAGGCCGCGTGCCTGTCGGCGTTGGGAACGGTGGCGAAGACCTCACGGCAGAGTGATGTGATGATGGGCGTGATCATCACCGCCAGTATCACGCCGGCGCCAAAGTAAGACAGTCCGGACGCGGGTCCCTTGAATATGGGGATGAAGCCAAGGTACTTGGCCAGGAAGTCGGCCGTGGGCTGTAGGAACAGAGGGAGGAGTATGAACACCCCCCAGAGACCATAGATGACGCTTGGCACCGCCGCCAACAGATCGATCGCGTACCCGATAGGTGTTTTCAGGCGCTTCGGAGAGTACTCGGTCAAGAAAAGCGACACGCCCAGGCTGAGAGGGATCGCGATGAGGAGAGCGATCACCGATGTGATGACCGTGCCGTAGATGAACGCAAGAGCTCCAAATTCCCCGTCGCTGGGGCTCCATTCGCTGCTGGTGATGAACGAGATACCCTGAGAACCGAAGACCGGGAGCGCCGTCCCGGTGGTCGATACGACCATCCAGGCAAGCACCAGGAGGATAAGCACCCCCGAGGACGCTGCGAGGATGACGAAGAGGGAGTCGGCCCGGCGGCCGACTCCCCTCCGCTGCCAGGGAGAGGCAGACTTCGTGGTAGAGATGACCCTAGAAGGTGCTGATGGATTCGATCTTGGCCAGCGCAAGAGCCTTCAACTCCTCCGAGAGTGGCGCATAACCGAGTTCCTCGGCGATGGCCGTACCTTCGTTGAGCGACCAGGTGAGCCATGCCTTGAGAGCGTCCACCTTGGCCGCGTCTTTCATCTTTTCGTAGACCAGGATCCAAGTGGCTCCCACGATGGGGTAGGCCTGCTCCCCGGTGCTGTTGGAGACACTGAAGCGCAGGTCCTCGGGGAACTCCACCCCAACCGCCGCTGCGGAGGTGGACTCCAAAGACGGGATGATGAAGTTGCCGGCCTGGTTCTGAAGCGTGGCCATGGTCAGCCCAGACTCGGTGGCGTAGGAGAGTTCCACGTATCCGATGCTACCGGCCTGCTGCTGAACCACGGCCGCCACCCCGTCGTTGCCCTGACCGCCGATGCCCACCGGCCACTGCACCTCTTTGCCGCCCCCCACCGTATCGGCCCACTCGCTGGACACCTGGGCCAGATACCCGGTGAAGATGCTGGTGGTGCCGGACGAGTCGGAGCGATGTACCACCTGGATGGGCTTATCAGGCAGCGTCACCCCTGGGTTCAAAGCGGCCACCTTGGCGTCGTTCCAGGAGGTGATCGTCCCCAGGAAGATGGCAGCCAGGGTGCCGGGGTCGAGTTTGAGACCCTCGATGCCCTCCAGGTTGTAGGCCAACACCACTGCTCCGAACACGGTGGGGATGTGAAGCACTTGGGCTGATCCGGCCGTCTCGGCGACGGTGACCTCTTCGTCTTTCATGGGGGCATCCGAGGCGCCGAAGTCCACGGTCAGCTTGGTGAACTGCTCTATGCCGCCCCCGGAGCCGATGCCCTGGTAGTTGATGGTGGCCTCGGGGTTGGCAGCCTGGAACTCCCCGATCCACTCTATGTACAGAGGCTCGGGGAAGGTGGCGCCGGCGCCGTTGAGGCTGGCGGTAAGGGGGGCGGATTGTCCCCCGGAGCCGGCGGTGGTCGCCGCGGTACCGCTTGCGGTCGTATCGCTACCGCCGGCTGCAGGAAGATCTGCCGCTTCACCGCAACCTGCGGCGGCTACGCCGACGAGTCCGATGACGAGGAGCACAAGCACCAGGACGGCGGCCGGGCCCTTGTGCGTCTTCTTCACGATCATCCCTGTCTCCCTCACTTTCGTCTTCTTTCTTATGTCTTGTCTGGTAGGCTAACAACGGCGACAGAAGCCGGTGTTAACACTCCGTTAGGGGTGTGTTAATTGTCGGTGGGGATCAACGAGATTCTCGCCAAGGGAGTGCCGGTGACCGACAGCGAGCAGAAGCGCATCCTTCTGGTGGAAGACGACGCCACCATCTCCGACCTTGTCGCCTACAACCTCCGCAGAGCGGGCTACGAGGTGCTGCAGGAACACAACGGCCGTTCCGGGCTGGAGACTGCGCTTTCGAGCGATGTGGACCTCGTTCTGATGGACCTCATGCTGCCCGGTCTCGACGGCATGGCGGCCAGCAGGGAGATCGTGCGGAGAAAGCCCCATCTCCCCATCATCATGCTTACCGCGCGCAGTGAGCGCGAGACCGTGCTGGAGGGGTTCGACTCGGGAGCCGACGACTACATAACCAAGCCCTTCGACCTGGATGTGCTCCTGGCGCGCATCCAGGCGCGTCTGAGACGTGCGCCGGTCGGTATCGCAGTCGTAGGGCCGTCTGCAGAGGGGGGCACAATCGGCACGGGGGATCTCCTTCTCGACCGCGACACCCACGTCATACGCACGGTGACAAGCGAGGTGTCGCTCAACCCCAAGGAGTTCGACCTCATGGATCTCCTGCTATCGCGGCCGGGACACCTCTTTCCGCGAGAAGAGATCGTCGAGCGGGTCTGGCATCAGTACTACAGCCCGGCGTCGCGGACTCTCGACGTACACGTCCGGCATCTCCGGGCAAAACTGGAACAGGTGGGCGCCGAGGTCTCCATTCAGACAGTTCGAGGCGTAGGTTACCGGTTGGAGCCGCGGTGATGAAGATCTGGCCGGCGCGCATCCGCTGGAGACTGCCGCTCGCTTTTGCTCTGGGCATGCTGATCTTTGCCGGCATAGTCGCATTGGTGGCCGCTCTTGGGCTGCGCGGAGCCTTCCTTGAGCGACTCGAGGATGAGATGTCCAGACAGGCGCACCAGTATGCCGCCGCCCTCGTGGCCGACGTTGCCGGCACAACGAACGCAGCAGATGCGGCCACCGCTCTCCAGAGACTCACTGAGAGCATCGGGGTGGCCACCGATGCCCGCTTCACGGTGATAGACAGCGAGGGCTGGGTCTTGGCGGATTCCGAGGCCGATCCCGCCGTTCTCGAGAACCACGGGAACCGGCCGGAGGTGAAACAGGCATTGAGCGGCAACGAAGCCCGGGAGCGGCGCGATTCCACCACACTGGGACGGGAAGAAGTCTACGTTGCCGTCCCACTGCCGGCCGGTGAGGCCGCCTGGTCAGAAGGCGTGCTTCGCATCGCTCAACCGGCCTCCCTGATCGATTCCATGCTCGCCGCCTCGTGGCGCATACCGTTGATCGTATGGGCCGCTCTCTTGCTGCCCACTTTGGCGGTCGCCTATTTCTTCACCAGGACCATCACCAAGCCGCTCGAACGCCTGCGACACATGACCGCCCAGGTGGCATCGGGCGATTTCGAGCATCGCACGAGCGTGATGCGTAATGATGAGTTGGGCGAACTCGGGGAGTCGCTCAACAGCATGGCGGCTCAACTGGAGACAAGGGACGAACAGCTGGGCGTTGAGACGGAGCGCACCGAACAGATACTCGCGGCCATGAGCGAGGGTGTGTTACTGATGCAATCCGACGGGTACCTGCTGCGGAGCAACCCGGCAGCAGACCGGCTACTTAGCTCGGACCTCTCCGGCGCGACCGGGAGTCCGCTGGTGCTGGCCGCGCGCTCGTTCCCCGCACAAACGCTGGCCGAGAAAGCCCACGTTGCGGAACGGCCTATCACAGAAGTCGTGGAACTCCCGAACGGAAGATCGCTCAGCGTGGAGGTCGTCCCACTCCGGTCGCCGGGGGCCCAGAACTCAAGAGGGCAGGATGACCGCTCGATAGCGGGTCAGACGCTGTTCGTCTTACGTGACGAGACGGCGCGGCTTGCCACCGAACAGATGCGCCGCGACTTCGCAACGAACGTATCGCACGAACTGAAGACACCCCTTGCCGGTCTGTCGCTCCTCGCCGAGACTCTTCAAAGCACGATCAAAGATGATCCCGAGCAGGCCGCGAAGTTCGTCGACAGACTGTCTACCGAGGTGAGCCGACTCGGTGATCTGACCAACGACCTTCTCACTCTATCCAGGATGGAAGAGCCGCAACCGGCCCCCGGGGCCGAATCGACGCCGTTTGACCTGAGCGCTCTGGTGGAGCAGACGGCGGACGAGTTGCAGGCCCAGGCTGAAGCCAAGCAGCACCAACTGGTGGTGGAGACGATGGACCAGGTCGTTATGCAGGGAGACGGAGTCGCACTGCGCACGCTCACGCGCAATCTCCTCGAAAACGCCATCCGCTATACGGAGCCGGGAGGACTTATTGAACTCCGCCTCAAGACCGAGACGAGCTCCGATGGCCGTCAATGGGCCGTCCTCAGTGTCTCCGATAATGGTGTGGGCATACCCCTGGCTGACCAGCAGCGCGTGTTCGAGCGGTTCTACCGTGTGGACAAGGCTCGTTCTCGAGAGACCGGGGGCACCGGCCTTGGTCTCAGCATCGTGCGACACGCGGCCGAGAGACACGGAGGGAGCGTACAGCTCAAGAGCACGGTAGGAGTAGGGTCGGTCTTCACGGTCCGTCTTCCTCTGTCTTGATTCGACCGCTGCGCAAGTCGCCCCCCGGGTGGCATTTACGGCAGCTTGAGCACGGTTCCCTGTTTCACCAGCCGCGGGACACTGGTGACCTGCAGCAAACCTCCGGCCTCGTCCATGGCCACGCTGGTGTTAGAGCACCCACCGGCCTCCGGAGCCTGATAATTGACTCGTACGGCCTCCGGCCTCACTACTCTCCCGTGCTCGTCCACGGCCTGCAATCCGCTCCAGCGGACCGTGACCGACGGAGCCTCACAGCCGGCGAACACCTCCGACCAGACGACAGGCCGGGCAAGGTATCCCTCGTTTGCCAACGAAGGGTGGCCTGGCGGCGGGGTCAGTTCGCGGATGGTCTGCACCGAGCCCGGCATGAGATCGGTCACCTCCGCCCGCCAGGCGTTTGGATTCTCCGCCGACGGGAACACGCGCAGACGGTACGGACGACCCGGCAACCAAGCGTAGGCCAACGTGTTCGGATCATCGGAGAAGCCGGGCATGGCGGACGGCGTGCCTGGTAGCACAGCCCCCCCGCGCATCGCTGAAGCGTAGCCTCCCCAGTTGATCGCGGCGTTACCCGGATATCTCGGATTCCACTGCAGCCCTGTGTGCCCGGTGCCCCACACCCCTTGAGCGTCACCTAAATCCACCTGTAACGCCCAGAAGTAGAGGGCCTGCACCCGGGGAGGCACCAGGACCTCCAGCACCCCCGAGACTTCCACGAGCCGCGTTGCACGTGTGGCAAGCGGCATCTCCCAAGCCAGGTGAAATGAGGAGGCGCCATTGGCCGAGCGGCCCAGTCCCGTTTCGGACGGGCCGAACCCAGCGAGATTCCGCAGCATGCGTGTGAACCATGACATCAGATATTCGTCAACATTATGCCCGCCTTACGAGCGGTCTGCTAGGTGGACTTGT
>DAIRFC010000013.1:17698-38449 GCA_036795215.1 Actinomycetota bacterium
CAGATATTCGTCAACATTATGCCCGCCTTACGAGCGGTCTGCTAGGTGGACTTGTGCCACCTCCTGACTTGACGTGACTCCCCGTGGACTGATACTGGTGGAATATGTAGGGATCGAGAGCACTACCCCTGATGCGGTACACTACCAGTGTCCTGGTTGAACGTGATTTCCGACACACGGAGGGACTCGCATGCAACCTGAGATGAGAAACGACCTCGCCGAGCAAGAACGGGCCCGCCGGCGGCAGTTGCGGGCGCAGCAGGTCCAGCGCCGGCGAGTAGCGTTCGGAATCGTGCTGCTCGGTCTTATCGTGCTGATCATCGCCCTGGTGATCGGGCTGTCAGGAGACGACGAGGTAGCCGTCAGCACCACCGAGACGACAACGGCAGCCGTCCCCTCCGGATCATATACCGCTACGCTCGTCGGGGCGGAATCTGTGCCGCCGGTGGAGACGGTCGCCAAGGGGACTCTCGACCTCGTGTACGATGCCGACGACGAGAAGCTCACCTTCACACTGAGGATAGTCAACAAGCTCACGAACCCGTCGGTCGCTGCGATCTATCAAGGGACCACGGGCGTTGAAGGCGACGCCGTCTACACCCTCTACGTGGCCGACGACCCTAACATCGGGACGTATCAAGGCGTTCTGGCCGAGGGCACGATCGTGGCGATGGATCTGATCGGCCCGCTGCAGGACGGCACCATCGAAGACCTCTTGGAACTCATCGAAGATGGGGAAGCCTACGTGAGCGTCGGCAACAAGTCACACCCGGTGGACGCCATTCGAGGGCAGATCGAACTCGGTGAGGGGTCCGGCACTGTCGAGACCAGCGAGCCCGACGGCGAGACGGACGTCACGGAATCTTCCGAGGCGACCGACTAGTCTTCCAACGAGGCCTGCCGTTCTTGCCGCACTCGACGGCGAGCGTGCCACGTCACCCGAAGAAAGCTCACAAAGTGGGTCCATGGTCTTATGTCGCTGACCTCGGTGCCGTAGATGGTCTTGATGGGCACCCAAGCCAACCTGTACCCGCGGCCGACGCAGATGGCGATCTCTTCCACCTCGAAGGCAAAGCCCTCCTCCCTGCTCGATAGAGTGGCTTCTATCACACGCCTTGTGTGCAGACGATAGCCGGACTGGTTATCCGGGATCCTCTCGCCAACCGCCCACGAGAAGATGGCCCGGCTCACGCTGTTTGTGAACCACCGGATGGGCGGCATGCGGCGATAGTCACGCGCCCCCACCACCAGATCGGCGCCCGTGCCGGACCAGGCCTCGATAAACGCCGGCGCCTCTGAGGGGTCGTGCTGACCGTCGCCGTCGAGCGTGAGGATCGCGTCCCAGCTTCGGACTGAATCGAGGGCTTCGCGGAAACCCGCCTTCAAGGCGCCCCCCTTGCCACGGTTGGGCGTCAAAGAGAGGATGCGTGCGCCGGCGGCGCCGGCTTCGTCCGCGGTGTCGTCCGTCGAACCGTCATCGACCACCAGTACCGGCAGTCCCTGAGCGACGAGCATGGCGACCACCCGACCGATGCGGGGACCTTCGTTATGGGCGGGTACGATGGCCAGGACGGAACTCATTGCTCCATGCTAACAATCCTTAAGCTATCCATGTCCGCGAGAATCGACTTGACATCGGTGGACCTGCTGTGATTAGATTCACAATGCAAGTCATTAACGGAATCGATAGCGTGAACTCCATGACAGCTGACACGTCAAAGGGCCGCAAGATCTCCCTCCACACGGTGGAGCGTTTGAGCGTGTACCGGCGTACTCTGGAGGAGCTCGGTCATGAGGGAGTGGAGTTCATCCATTCGCACGAGCTGGCGGACCTCGTTGGAGTGACGCCCGCTCAACTGCGTCGCGACCTGGCCACGTTCGGCAGCTTTGGCAACATCGCCCGCGGCTACGACGTGCGCGGGATGGCACGGACTATCGGCCAGATCATCGGCACCGACAAGGTCCAGGATATCGGCCTGGTGGGAGTGGGCAATCTTGGCCGAGCCCTGCTCTCATACGGCGGTTTCGAGGAGCGGGGCTTCCATATAGCGGCCATCTTCGATTCAGACCCCGAAAAGGCGGGCCGAGTGTTCGCCGGACGTCGTTGCTACGGTCTGGACGATATCGAGAGCGTCGTCTCTGACCTCGGGCTACACATCCTGATCCTGGCCGGTCGTTCCGAAGGGCTGCAATCCGTGGTCGACAGAGCAGCAGGAGCGGGCGTCCGCGGTTTCCTCAACTTCGTCCCCAAGATCACCACCCTCCCAACCGGTTGTTTCATCGAGCAGGTGGATATCTCCGGGAAGCTGGAGAAGCTGTCGTTTCTCAGCCGGGATGAGGGGAGGTAGGAGGAGACAGTGTTTTTTTGACTGGTATTGTGAAGTATATCACTATGACTGTCATCACCGGGTTCGCTATAGATAATTTGAGAACAGTAACGGGACTGAGGGAGGAGCGATGAAAGCTAAGAAGATTCTTGTCGTCGACGACGACCGTGATCTGGTCGCGTCTATCGAGGCGTTTCTCACGGCTCGCGGTTTCACCGTGACCACAGCCGGCAACGGCAAAGAGGCCTACGCGAGGATCGTGGAGGACAACCCTGATCTGATCGTTCTCGACGTCATGATGGACTATGAGGAGGAGGGGATGGTCCTGGCGGGCGCCCTCAAGACCGACGGTCCCACGCGCGATATCCCCATCCTGATGCTGTCCGGTTTCAACGTCCAGAAAGACGTGCGCGACAAAGTCATCGCTTCCCTCATGGGACAGGACCTCCCCGCGGAGACCTTCATGGAGAAACCGGTGCGCCTCACCGACCTGGCAGCGCGCATCGAGCAACTACTGGAGCAGACCGAGGCCGATCGGGAATCCCGTACGATCGGAGGTGATGTGCTGTGAGTTGCGTGGACACCGTGTTGGCCGGACGCACCGATCTGACGCGCGAGCAGTTGATCCCTCTGCTCCAGGAGATCCAGTCCCGCGACGGCTATCTTTCACAGGCGGCCATGGCGGAGTTGGCCACCGCGCTTGATACGCCGGTCGCGAGGGTCTACGGCGTGGCCACGTTCTACAACCAGTTCCGCTTCGCTCCCCTTGGTGAGCATGTGATAGAGATCTGCAGAGGGACTGCTTGTCACGTGAAGCAGAGCCTGACTCTTGCCCAGCACCTTCAACGCCGGCTGAAACTCCGGCCCGACGGCAACTCGCCCGACGGACGTTTTTCGGTGCTGAGTGTGGCCTGCCTGGGGGCGTGCTCCATCGCGCCTGTGATGAAGCTTGATGGCGAGTTCTATGGTCACCTGACGGTAGAGAAGGTGGATGCGCTCCTTGACGCACTGGACACCAAGGAGCCGGGGGATGACCTTTCCCCCGAAGGAGGGCGGTCATGAGCGCCGGTATCCTCCTCGAGCCATGCTGCTCTCGTTGCACCCATTCACCCAGCCGGCCATGCGCAGACCTCTTGGCCTGCATCCAGAACGGGCCGCTCTGCCACGACGACCCCGACTGCCGGGCCGCCCGGGAGGCTCGCCTGGAACAGGTGCTCCGTGGTGGCGCAGGAACGGTGATCTTCGTCGGAGCGGCCACCTGCGGTCGGGCCAACGGCGCCCTGCACGTCATGGACAAGATCAAGTCCTATCTCGAGGCCCGGTCGCTGCCGGCCAGCGTCGTCGAGGTAGGTTGCGTGGGCTACTGCCAGCGTGAGGTCTTCGTCGACCTACAGAACGGGAACGGCGTCCGCCTCTCATACTGCGACCTCGATCCCGAAAACGTAGGTGAGTTTCTTGAGGCCGTCTTCGAAAAGAACGATCTGCGCAACCGCTTCCTCTACGGCCGCTACGGTGAGGCCGCCGGCTTTGAGGACATACCCTTGGTGGCCGACACACCGTTCTTCGCCCGGCAGACCCGCGTGGTGCTCGATAACTGTGGCCTCATCGACCCCTCCTCCCTTGATGGCGCCCTGGCCGCCGGCGGCTTCGCCGCCGCGGCCCGGGCCCTCACCTCGATGACGCGCGAAGAGGTGTGCGAGACCGTTACCGCGTCGGGGCTCCGCGGACGTGGCGGAGCAGGTTTCCCCACCGGGCAGAAGTGGAAGGTCGCGCTGAACACGCCGGCAGCCCAGAAGTACCTCATCTGCAACGCCGATGAAGGTGACCCCGGCGCCTTCATGGACCGCGCGGTACTCGAAAGCGACCCGTTCCGAGTGGTGGAGGGCATGCTCATAGCCGCGTATGCGATCGGGGCGACCAAAGGCTACGTCTACTGCCGGGCGGAGTACCCCCTGGCCATCGTGCGGCTGCAGGAAGCCATCACACAATGCCGCACGGCCGGACTCCTGGGCGGCAACATCCTTGGCAGCCTCACCGATTTCGACATCATCATCAAGCAGGGAGCCGGAGCATTCGTCTGCGGCGAAGAAACGGCCATCCTCGCCAGCATCGAGGGCGGACGCGGTATGCCGCGTTCACGGCCGCCTTATCCGGCTGTGGCAGGCCTGCACGGCATGCCCACAGTGCTCAACAACGTCGAGACTCTGGCCAACGTTCCCGGTATCCTGCGAAACGGGCCCGAGTGGTTCCGCGAACTCGGCATAGGCGAGGCGGCCGGCACCAAGGTCTTCGCTCTGAGCGGCCGCGTACAGAACACCGGTCTGGTCGAGGTCCCGGTGGGCATACCGCTTCGCGAGATCGTCAGCACCATCGGCGGAGGAGCGCCCGAGGGTCATCGCATCAAGGCGGTGCAGATCGGCGGCCCAAGCGGTGGATGCATCCCCGAGGAATTCCTGGATGTGCCCACCGACTACGGCAAGCTCCAAGAGTTGGGCGCCATGATGGGCTCGGGCGGTATGGTCGTGATGGACGAGCGCAGTTGCATGGTAGATGTCGCCAAGTACTTCATGGAGTTCATCCGTAACGAGTCTTGCGGCAAATGCGCCCCGTGCCGCGAGGGGACCACTCGCATGTTCGAGATCCTGACCGCGCTCACAGAGCGCACGGGAGGCGATGAGATCCGCCGCCTAGAGCGCTTCCGCGGGCTTTTGCACCTCGAGGAGCTGGCGCAGACCATCAAGGACACATCCCTATGCGGGCTCGGTCAATCGGCGGCCAACCCCGTGTTATCGACTCTCCGCTACTTCCGCGACGAATACGAGGCGCACGTCATGGAAGAGCGCTGCCCGGCCGGCGTCTGCCAAGGACTTCGGACGTACGCCATCGATACCTCCACCTGCATCGGCTGCATGGCCTGCAAGAAGGTGTGTCCGTCGGGCGCCATCGTGGGCGAGCGTAAGAACGCCCACTACATCATCGTCGACAGATGCCTGGGTTGCGGCGCCTGCGTCGATGCCTGCCCCAAGCATTCAATCTCCCTCGTCGCCTGAGAGGTCGCCGTGAGCATGATCATCAACAACAGAGAGTTGGACTTCACCCCTGGAGAGACCGTACTCCAGATCGCCCGCCGCGCCGGGATCAAGATCCCCCACCTTTGTTCTCTCGAATGGGCACCGTCACCATCGGCCTCGTGCCGCCTCTGCGTGGTGGAGGTCGATGGATCCCCCAAACTGCAGACCAGCTGCACCCTCCAGGCCACGGACGGCATGGTGGTGCGTACCCACACTCCCCGCGTCCTCAAGGCCCGACGGACCATCGTGGAGCTCATGGTGGCGAACCATCCGCAGGATTGCCTGGGCTGCCACCGGGCAGGGTCGTGCGAACTGGCCGATCTGGCCAGAGAGCTGGGAGTGCGCTCCCGACAGTATGTCGGCATGAAGAAAGACCAGCACCTTGACATCTCCTCACCGGCCATATGGCGCGACCCCAACAAATGCGTCCTCTGCGGCCGCTGCGTGACGATGTGCCATGACATACAAGGTGTGGGAGCCATCGACTTCATCGGCCGGGGGTTCCGCACCCAAGTGGGACCGGGTTTCTATGCCGGCATCAATGTTTCGGGCTGCACGTACTGTGGCCAGTGTGCGCGCGTGTGCCCCACCGGCGCGCTGATGGAGCACATGCAGGTTGACGACGTAGTGGCGGCCCTCGGTGACCCGGACACCGTCGTAGTGGCCCAGATCGCGCCGGCCGTACCCGCGACGCTCGCCCTCGAACGGAGCAAGTCGCCCAGCGTGCAGGTGATGCTCGAACACATGTCGGCGGCACTTGAGCACATCGGCTTCGCCGCCGTGTTCGATACCGCCTTCTGCGCCGACGTGACCATCATGGAAGAGGCGTCGGAGTTCATCCAGAGGCTGCAGGGGGGTGGCACCCTACCCATGTTCACGAGTTGCTCTCCGGCATGGATCAACTACGTCGAACTCCATAGGCCGGACCTCATCCCCCATCTGTCCACCTGCAAGTCTCCCCAGCAGATGGCGGGGGCCCTCATCAAAGAGATCTACCCCAAGTACGCCGGCCTCGAAGGCAAGCGCCTCGTTCTTGTCTCGATCATGCCGTGCACGGCTAAGAAGTACGAAGCCGAGGACTTGGGCGACGTAGACCACGTCCTCACCACTCGGGAGTTGGACACGCTCTGGGACCGGTTCGGCATCGACTTCAAAGCTTTCGAGGAGCGGCGGCCTCTCGATCCGCCCTTTGCCGAGGCCACCGGAGCCGCGAGGCTCTTCGCGAGTACCGGCGGGGTGATGGAGGCCGCGGTCAGGACGGCGGCCGTGTTGGCCGGCGCCGAAGAACCCGCGGGTCCGCTCACCGAGGCACGTGGCCTCGACGGCATCAAGTTCTTCAACGTCGATGTGGCCGGCACGACTCTGAACCTAGCCGTGGTCAACGGACTCGGGCGGCTTCGCCCCGTTCTTGACGAATCGATGTCGCGGCTGCACTTCATCGAGGTGATGTCATGTCCCGGCGGCTGCGCGGGAGGCGGCGGACAACCGTATCATGGCGACATCATGGATGTACGCAAACGAATGGATCGCATCTATCAGGCCGATGCTCAAGCGGAGGTACGCTCCTCCCACGAGAACAAGAGTGTGGCCGCTCTCTACGAAGAGTATCTGGGACAACCCCTGAGCGAAGTCTCCCACAGGCTGCTCCACCGTCATTACACCGACCGTAGCGCCACGGTCCGGCGAGGCGAGGACGCAGTCACATCCGGAGTGGCGGCGCACGCCGCGGCCGGGTCAGGGAGCCGATAGGAGTTCCATGGAAGGCGTCATCACCACTATCAAGCAGAATTGCCGCCGTTGTTACACCTGTGTCCGCGACTGCCCGGCCAAAGCTATCCGCATCGAGGACGGCCAGGCATCGGTGGTGGCCGAGCGGTGCATCAGCTGCGGTAATTGCACCATGGTCTGCTCGCAGGGCGCAAAGGCCTACAGGAGCGGGGTCGAGGGCACTCTCGCTCTCCTGGACCAGGGCGATGTGGCCGCTCTGGTGGCCCCTTCGTTCCCGGCCGGGTTCCCTCTCCCTGCCGGCCAGGTGATCGGTGCTCTCCGCAAACTCGGCTTCACCTATGTGATCGAGGTCGCTTACGGGGCCGACCTGGTCAACCAGGCCTGCCACGATTATCTCGCGGAACACCCCACGGGCCTTCATATCGGCAGTGCGTGTCCGGCCGTGGTGCAGTATGTCCGCAAGTATCATCCTCAGTTGACCAGTCGCATCATCCCCGTCGTTTCGCCCATGGTGGCTGCCGGGCTCGCCGTCAAGGAGATATACGGCGAACATGTCCGCTGCGTCTTCATAGGACCCTGCGTCGCCAAGAAATCAGAGATGCTGGACCCCGAGGTCGTGGGAGTCATAGATGAGGTGCTGACGCTCGCCGAGCTCGACAAGGTGCTGGCCGCCCGGGGCATCGATCCGGCGATAGCCCCCGTCGATGATTTCGATCCTCCTTACGCCGGTTCGGGCCGCATCTACCCCATTCCCGGGGGCATGCTCGAGAGCGCCGGCATCGGTGATGGCATCCTCGATCCCCGGCTCATCGTGGTCAGTGGAAAAGACGAGACGATCGAGACCCTTGCAGAGCTGCCGGAGGACGTGGGCGACGCCACACTGCTGGTCGAAGCTCTCATGTGCAAGGGCTGCTATGCAGGGCCGGGCGTGGACAGCGCCGAACCCGGGACCCTTCGGCGCCGCAGGGTAGCGGAATTCGCCGCTCACAGCCTCAACCGGCAGGCAGAGGGATCGCTTGCCGCATACCAGCCTCGGGAACCCCTGGATCTCTCACGCCGGTTCGAGCCCAACAGCCAGCGCACCGAGGGCCCGACTGAGGAAGAGATCCGCGAGATCCTCGGTCGGACCAACAAGTTCTTCCCGGAGGACGAGCTCAACTGCGGCGCCTGTGGGTATCCCACCTGCCGGGCAAAGGCCATCGCCGTTTGGGAAGGCATGGCGGAGGAGGCGATGTGCCTGCCCTTCATCATCGACCAGTCAGAGCGGGTGTGCAACGAACTCCACGTACCGTGGAACAACCTGCGCGACGTACATCGCCACCTCATGAACAGCGAGAAACTGGCCTCCATGGGCCAGATGGCCGCCGGTGTGGCCCACGAACTCAACAATCCCTTGAGCTCCATCCTGCTTTACGCGCACATCCTCCAGCGCAAACTCAGCGACCGTGAAGACCTCGATCACGATCTCAACCTCGTGAAAGAAGAGTCCGAACGCTGCAAGAAGATCATCGGCAATCTGCTCGACTTCGCCCGCCAGAGCCGGGTACGCATCGAGAACGTCTCGGTGGAGCAGTTGGTCAGCTCGGCGGCCGATGGAGCTGCGTGCAATCTCCCTCCGGGTCCCGAGCACGAGATCGACATAGTGGTCGACGTGACGCCAGGTCTGCGGGCCGATCTGGACCAAGACCAGATGACCCAGGTGCTCGTGAACCTCATCAAGAACGGCGTGGAGGCCATGGAAGGCCGTTCGGGCACGGTGCGCGTTTCGGCGCACAAGGTCCCCGACCTCGATAGAGTCCACTTCAGCGTCACCGATCAGGGGAGTGGCATAGCCTCCGGTGCGAAGGACAAGGTCTTCCAGCCGTTCTTCACGACAAAGAGCATCGGCAAGGGAACAGGCCTCGGTCTCCCCATCTCATACGGCATCGTCAAAATGCACAATGGCAATATCTGGTTCGATTCCGAACCCGACGCCGGCACCACGTTTCACGTGGAGATACCCATGACCCGTGCCGGCGATGAAAGGAGTCCTCGATGAGTAGCCCCAGTTGGAACATCATGTTCGTCGACGACGACAGAGACTTCCTCGATGCCCAGGCCGCTTACTTCGGCAGCCGCGGACACACGGTCCATACCGTCGAAAGCACGCAGGAAGCCCTCGACCTGCTCGAGACCGTGACCCCCGACATCATATTTCTCGACCTTATGATGGAGCGTTACGACAGCGGTTTCCGTATGGCCTACGGGCTCCGTAAGGACGAGCGTTTCGCCCACACTCCCATAGTGATGCTGAGTGGTGTCGCCCGTGAGACCGGACAGCGCTTCGACCAGGAAGGCGAGGGGCTGCTGGCCTGGTCGCGGCTCGACCGGTTCATCGACAAGCCGGCCACCGGCAAACAGCTTCTGGGCGTGGCGGAAGAACTCCTCACCGGTGAGGACCCGTCGTGACCACGGCGCGCATCCTGGTAGTCGATGACGAGTACGGGGTGCGCTCCGGTATCCGCCAGATCCTCGAGATCGAGGACTACCTGGTGGACGAAGCAGCCACCGGGGAGGAGGCGCTCAAGCTCCTCGGCGAGAACGAATACGACGTCGCGCTCCTCGACTACCGGTTGCCCGACCTGGATGGTCTGACCATCCTGCGAACGATCAAGCGAGACGGGCTCCAGCTGATGACGTGCATGATCACGGCCTACGCCAACATCGACACCGCCATCGCTGCAACGCGTGAGGGCATCGATTTCTTCCTGCCCAAACCTTTTCTCCCCGATGACCTTATTGGCGTGGTGGAGACCCTGCTCCGCCACAAAGAAGCCCGTACTGAGGCTGAGAGGCTGCGGCGCGAGCACGAGGCCGGCCTACTCGCTCTCGCTGAGGAGAAGAGTCAGACCCACTCTCTCATCTCTTCACTGCGCGATGCCGTGTTGGTGATCAACCGAGACTATGAGGTCGTGCTTGCCAACCGAGCGATGGCCGCGCTCCTCGGCGTCTCCGAAGACCAGGTGCTTCGCCGTCCCGTATCCGACCTCTTTGCGGAGGGGCCCCTTGCCCCGCTCGCGGAACAACTGGCGGACCCCATCAAGGACAGGGCGATCAGACAGATAACGTTGGGTGAGCGGAGCTTCATGACCAGCATCGTCACCTTCAGGGACGATGACGGCGCCGCGCTCGGGCGCATACTCACCTTGTCTGACATCTCCCAGGTGCGCCGCCTGGCGATGGAGAAGGAGCGCTTCATCCGCACCATGGTGCACGAGCTCAAATCGCCGCTGGGAGCCATACGTGGCCTCGTAGAGGTGGCTACCGATAAGAGCCTGGGTGAAGACATCACGGCATACCTACCCATGCTGAACAGAGCGCAGAACCGCATCGACGGCCTGGTGCAGACCATAAGCGACCTGCTGTCGCTCTCACGCAGCGAGCAGGCCGAATCCAAAGGGCATCCCGAACTCCTGGAAGTCGCGCCGGTGGTGGAGACCGTGCTCGGTCTTCAGGCGGAGCATATCGCAGCGCGCAAGCTCACGGTTGCGACTGAATTCGAACCCGGCTTGCCGCCGGTGCTGGCGGCAGCCGATGACTTCAGCATGATCCTCACGAACCTCATCGGCAACGCGGTCAAGTACAACCGCGACGGCGGCCGCGTCACCGTGCGTGCGCGTCACGACGACGAATGGGTGCGGATCGATGTGGAGGACACAGGCATAGGCATCGCCAAGGAGAACCTCGACATGGTCTTCACCGAGTTCTTCCGCGAGAAGCGGCCTGAGACCCGCAACCTGGAGGGGAGCGGACTCGGCCTGGCTATCGTCCGACGTCTCACCGAGCGCGCAGGCGGGCGGCTCGAAGTCACGAGCGAAGAAGGGCAAGGCTCCACCTTCTCGGTGCTGCTACCCGGCTAGAAGTCCGGCTCTCGCCTACTGTTCCGGGGCTTCGTTGGCCGTCGGCAACCCGCGGTTCCGTTTCCGCTTCAGCCAGTCCGGCCACCACCAGTTCGCTTTGCCCAGATACGCCATGACGGCAGGTAGCAGCATCAGGCGCACCAGGAGAGTATCGGCGATGATGGCAAAGGCGATCGCCAGACCAAGCATCTTGGTGGTGGCGATGCTCGTGAACGCGAACGCCCCCGTGACGATGACCACCAAGAGCGCAGCGCTGACGATGATGCGCCCCGTCCGCTCGATCCCGATAGTGACGGCTTCCCGGTTGTCGGCCGACCTGTGCCACCGCTCGTGCATGCGGGTGAGCATGAAGACCGCATAGTCCATGGTGATACCGAACAGCACGCACAGCATGACCACCCGGTCGACGGCATCGATGGCTCCGGTGGACGTGAAGCGCAGGATCTTCTCCAGAGCATCGCCTTGGAACAGGATCACCAGCCAGCCATAACTCATGGCGATGGTCAAGAGATTGACTATCACGGCCAGCGCAGGCAGGGCCGCGCTGTGAAGAAGCAGGGCGAACACGATGAGGCTGGTGAATACGATCCAGACGATCACCCAGGGAAGCCAGTAGTCCAGTTCTTCGATGAAGTCGTAGTTGAAGGCCGTCTCCCCGCTGATGTGCACTTCGTACCCGCTGGGGCCGTCGAGCTCCATGAGTCTCTCGACCAGCTTCTGCGACTCGATGGAGTCGGGCGGGTTCTGCGACACGGCGCGGTACAGTACCGCCCCTGGAGCGATAGAAGCCGTGATCAGCTGCTTGAACTGCTTCAATTCCTCGGCCGAGATGGTCTGGCCCGACTCGAGGGTGATCCCCTCGGCCGGTACTTCAAACCCATCTGGGTCGTTGAGCAACTGCTCGAACTGAGGCCAGAGCGCGGCCAGCCCCGAGGAATCGGCAAGCCCCTCGATGGTGAACGGGCTGAGCACCGAGGCGACCCCCTGGACGTCCGCCACCTCTTGGCCGAACGTGAAGAGCTGCAGGGCGCGAGTCACACTGATGGCCTCGTCACCCTCCCAGGTGAGGAGCACAGAGACGGGTGACAGCCCTTCCCGGTCGAAGCCCGCGTCGAGGATAGCCAAGCCCTGCCGCGACTCAGCCTCCTCGGGCAGTGTCTCCGACGAGGTCATCTGCGTCTTCATCATGGTAGCTGGAAAGGCGATCACCGCGATGAGGGCCAGCGACACCACGATGGTGACCCAGGGACGCCTGAGTATCGTCCGGGCCCACCACTTCCAGAACCGGCTCTCTTGCGCCTCGTGCAACTTGACCACCGGGAGTGAGTTCACGCGGTGGCCCAGGACGGACAAGATCGCCGGCATGAAGGTCACTGAGGCGGCGACCGAGAAGAGCACTATCAGCGCGCCCCCGATCCCCAGGGACCGTATGCCTGGCGAGGGGAAGAAGATCAGGCCGACCACGCCCACCAACACCGCGGCGCCACTGTAGAAGACCGAACGGCCGGCGCGCGCTGTCGTCACCACCACGGCCTCTTTCACCGAAGCCCCCCGATGCAACTCCTCGCGGAAGCGCCACACGATGAAGAGCCCATAGTCGATGGCCACTGCCAGACCTAAGAGGGTGGCCACGTTCATGGAGAAGATGGACATGCTGGTCCCGAGAGCCGTGAGATACATGGCCCCCAGCGTCACGGTCACCGCGAGACCGCCCGTGATGACAGGCAGCACAGCCGAGACCAGGCTACCGAAGACGAATAGCAGCGCGATCAACGCCACCGGCAGGCCATAGACTTCCACCCGCTGCAGATCGCGGAACGAGTAGTCGCTGATGTCGGCGAACACAGCCGGCTCTCCGGTCACGTAGGTCTTCAGCTCAGAGGTCTTCAGCGCCTCACGGATCTCTTTCACCTCGCCCTGCACGGTCTGTTGAGGCGCGGAGAAATTGAGCACGGCCACAGAGGTCTTGCCGTCCTTCGAGATCAGCTGCGGGCTACCCGTGCTCTCGTAGGTCTGGATGGTGTCGAGGTAGGCGATGCCCTTCCCCGCGACCTCCGCGAGCGCCGTTGCCTCAGCCAGCTGGAACTCCTTGCTCGTAGCGTCGAGAGTATCGCTGGTGAAGAGGATGATGAGGCTGGTGGGGCCCTGCGCGAATTTCTCCTCGATGAGGGTACTCGCCTTCTGAGAGGGCGATTCGGGATCGGCGAAGCCTCCGGTGAGCACATCCTCGAGAAACGGCGTCGCGATGACGCTTACAGCGAAGAGGGCGATCCAGACACCTATGACGACCCATCTGAACCGGTATGAGAACCTACCAAGAGCTTCGAACATGGCTGTTACCTTGACGTGGACGGGATGAGCAATGTCACAAACGCTTCGAGCACGCGGCGCGGGTCGGCCGACACCTGGTCGGACACCTCGCTCAGGTCGATGCCACTGATGGACACCATCCCGTGGACGAGAGACCAACATCCGTATGCCAACTCAGCCGGAGATAGCTTCGGGTCGCTGCCGAAAACCCCTTGTTGAACCGCCTCGCGAAACGGCTCGGTGATGAGGCGCATAGCGCCAAGCCCCACATCCGTGCCGCTCGACGATGGAAGTCCTTCCTGGGATGTCGCCAGCAGGATGCAGCGTAGATCCATGGGATTGTCCCGCCCGAAATCCATGTACGCCATCCCCAACTCCACCACCCGCTTGGGGAGGGGCAGGTCGGTGGGCACCCGCCGGAGATACGCGTCCAGGCGCTCGAACGACTCGGCGAACAGCGCCGCGACGAGCTCGTCCCGGCTGGCGAAGTACGTGTAGAGTGCCGCCGGGCTGAAATCGGCCCGGCGCGCGACTTGGCGCAGACTGACGGCCTCGGGCCCCACTTCCAGCATCAATTCCCGGGCAGCGACGAGGATCTCTTCCCTGGTATCGAGACGCCGGCGATCACGCCGGGACAATCCGCTGCGACCCTCCACTCAACACCCCACCATTCCCGAACATAAATCGTTCGACAAAACAATGAACGGAACGGCGAACGCTGTTCGCTCGTGATGTTATACCCGGGTGGTCGCGGGCACAAGAGGTCTGACCGCGCGTCGGCGTCCTCCACGGTCGCGACGCGCTAGACTTACGTCATGAGCGCCACCGACAGACCCAGGACTACCCCATGGTGAGCCTTGTCGCCCCGGCCGTTTGATCCGGGGGCCGCTGCGCATCCGCGCAGCGGCCACGTCCTCTTGGTGAACTTCATGGCCGCGTGGATGACGGCCTTCATGACGACGTCCATCAATATCGCGCTGCCGTCCATCCAGACCGAGTTCAGTCTGGGAGCCGTCGCTCTCGGCTGGCTGCCACTCGCCTACACTCTGGCTTCCGCAGCGTTCCTCCTGCCGTTCGCGACCATCGGTGACCGTTTCGGCAGGCGTTTCGTCTTTCTTCTCGGGCTCTCGCTGTTCGCTGTGAGCTCCACGGCGTTGGTGTTCGCAGACTCCTATGCCCCTCTGGTGATCTTTCGGGTGACGCAGGGTCTGGGAGGATCGATGATGTTCAGCACCTCCATGGCCATGGTCACGCTGGCCTACCCTCCCGAAAGACGGGGATGGGCCATGGGCATAAGCGTCGCGGCCGCCTATCTCGGCATGACCACCGGTCCGATATTGGGCGGAGTCATAGTCCACAACATCGGCTGGCGCAGCCTGTTTCTCATAACTGCCTGCTTCGCCTTCTTCAACCTCGGCCTCGACCTGTGGCTCCTCCGCCGCGCGGAATGGAAAGAGCAGACAACGACCGGTTTCGATTGGATCGGCTCACTCCTCTACGCAGGAGCGCTCTCAGCCATCCTGTTGGGGCTGCCCTGGATCCCGTTGACGCGCGGTATCGCCCTCGTCGTCGCGGGTCTCTGCGGGATGGCCTTACTGCTTTGGTGGGAAGCGCGGACACCTAACCCGGTGATAGAGGTGCGGCTCTTCCTCCACAACCGGGTGTTCACCCTCTCCAACCTCACGGCCCTTATCAGCTATGCGTCGGTGTGGGCCTACACCTATCTCATGAGTCTGTACCTACAGTTCATCAAAGGCCTCGACGCCCAAACGGCCGGTGCGGTGCTCGTCGCCGGAGTGGCGCTCCAATGTCTGCTCGCGCCCTTCGGGGGACGCCTCTCAGACCGCATCGAGCCGCGCTGGGTCGCTTCGGGAGGCATGTTTCTGTGCGTCGTGGGCCTTTTCTTGTTCAGCTTTCTGCAGGCCGACACACCCTATTGGTACGTCGTGCTCGCCCTCTGCGTCCTCGGCGTGGGGTACGCGTTCTTTTCCGGACCCAATCAGAGCGCCATCATGGGCAGCGTAGAACGGCGGTACGTGGGGTTTGCCTCGGCCAGCATCAGTACGGTGCGGATGGTGGGGATGGCTGTCAGCACCGCTCTTGCAACGTTGATCATGGCTCTCATCGTGGGCCGCCACGACATGGAGCCTGCCGACTACCCCAACCTGCTGCAGGCGATCCAGCTCACTTTCGCCATATTCACCGGAGTGTGCGCGCTCTCAGTGCTGGCCTCGCTGGTGCGCGGCAAGATGCCGGGCCACGACGCCCCGATGAAAGTCCAGACTCGCGACGGCGTCTGACCGTCGGGCTCCGAAAGGACCGGCGGTCACACTCTCACGAGTTGCGTATCAAGGCGTCGCGCGGAGCCGCGCCGACGGGGAGGACCAATGCTGCCACCCTGTAAGCCGGGTTCAACGAAGACCATACCTCGTCCAGCAGAGCCGCACCGTCGCGTGCTTCGCACCGCGCCTCGATGAAGGGCTGCCCCCCTGTGATCGTCTGACCGTCGGAGTGATAGGTCGTCAGCATCACGGTGTCGCCCGGCTGCATCTCGCGCACGGTCATTGTGACGATGCCGCTGCCAGGCCTGCCGAGAACGCTCCGGCGGGCTGCGCCAAGCACCGTGAGGCGGCCGGAGGGACGCTCCATCACCGCGGTGATTCGGTCGGTGAAGATGGGGCCGTCTGGTTCGTGTTCCAGATCGTCGAGGGCCACGGTCGGAGGTTGCCCTTGCCCCAATCTCTCCGCCACGGTGGAGACCTGCGCGCCGTTGCCGAGAACCAGCCACTGCGGAGAGGCAGTGACCGCGACATAGTGCCGCAGAGGGTCGAAGCCCACATCCTCTTTGGCGGCGACGGTCAACTCCCCGCTGGGGGTCTGCCGTATCTCGCGCTCACGCGACGCTGCGCTGCGTCCGGTGACGAAGTAGCAACCTACTACGGTGCCATCGAGCGTCCGCGCACACACGAGGCCGCGCCCGGGATAGGGATTGGCGGCCAAGACGCCCGTCAGCTCCGCGTACCCATCTCCTGTTTTCGAATCGTTCATGTCGATCTCCCCACCCGGTCGTGCCAACACATCTCCGGAACCATACCAAACATGTGGTCCTAAGGCCCTACCAGATGGTCATGGAGTCCAAAAAGAGTTGCCGGAAGTCCTCCGCTTTGGCAGGTCGCGGTGACAACTTGGTCACCCGGTGCTGCGGCAGGACTCCCTCCACCAAGGCGTCCACATCTTCGGGTGTGTACCCGACCGCCCGCAGGCCGTTAGGGATCTGGGCCTTCTTCATGACCTCAATGACAGCTTGCGCGACGATCTCGCCTGCATCATCCGTAGCCGCGCCGCGTGTGTCGGCGCCCATCAACCGTGCGGCCTTCAGAAACATCTCAGGATTACCCGGGGCCATGAAACGGAAGGCGGCGGGCGCCCCCAGGATCACGGCCATGCCGTGCGGCACCAGAGCATGATCCTGAGGATAGCCCTCAGGCCGGTAATCGCGCACCAGACCGGAGATGGGATACGACATCCCATGAGGCAGTGTCACTCCCGCCGAGCCGAAGCCCACCCCCGCGATGGTGGAGGCCAAGATCATATTGGTACGAGCCTCATCATCGTCCGGGTCGTCCATGGCCCTCACCATGTACTTCGACCCGATCTCCAGAGCTTGAGCCGCCCATATGTTGCTTATGGGGTTCGCACCTTGGTATGCGGGCCGCATCCGGGGGTTCTCAGGCGCCTCTCGTTTCTCGAACGGCAGGGCCGTGAGCGACTCGATGGCGTGCGAGAAGACATCGAGTGCGGTACACGCGACCGCCATCCTGGGCAGCGTCCGGGTGTTCTCGGGGTCGACGATGCCCAACCGCGGCCGTAGGGCCCGGTGCGCGATGCCGGTCTTCGCGTGCATCTCAGAGTAGTCGAAGATGGCCACTCCGGTCGTCTCGCTCCCGGTGCCCGCCGTGGTGGGTATGGCGATGAGAGGCTTCAGTTGTCCGGGGACCGGCTTGGCCTTGCCGATGGGGGCATTGACGTAGTCGAGAAACTCAGCGGGGTACGTGGTGTAGAGGTTGGCGACCTTGGCCGTGTCCATGGTCGAGCCGCCACCGATCGCCACGTAGCCGTCGAAATCGCCTTCGGCGGCGAACGCGATGGCTTCTTTGAACGAAACGTCGTTGGGCTCTATGCGAACCCGATCGAACAACGCCGTTTCGATGCCCTCCTCTTTCAAAGCGTCCAGAGTGACGGCCACCGGTTCTGAAGAAGTGAGGTTGGGGTCGGTCACCACCATCACGCGGCGGGCGCCCAGGTCTTTCATGTCCGACCCGACCTCACGGGTCGCGCCGCGTCCGAACTTGATGCTGGACGCGTCCATGCTGAAGACGGTCTCTAAAGCCATGCATACCTCCGGTCACCGTCCGCGCATGCGGACGGGTCAAGTTGCGTGAGACCGACGAAGGTCACGCCTCCCATTCCTGCTCGTCTATGACGCCCGACGGCGTAGGGGTCGGCGTCCCGCCGGAGTCGAGGACCTCTCTGATCTTCGCAGCCAATGACTCCGGTGTGAAGGGCTTTCCGATGAAGTTCACCCCCTCATCAAGCCGCCCCGAATGGACGATGGCATCCCGAGCATGGCCTGACATGTAGAGTACGGGTAGACCGGGAACCCGCTTCAGGAACGCTGCCGCGACGTCGTTGCCCTGCATGCCGCCGGGCAGCACCACGTCGGTGAGCAGCATGTCGGGAGGATGCTCCAGATCGTCGAGCAGTTCGAGGGCCTCCGGTCCGGAGCCCGCGACGAACACCTTGTATCCAAGGCCACCCAACACCCGCGCCACCAGCCGCCTGAGTGGAGCCTCGTCCTCGACCACGAGTACGGTCTCGCCGCCGCCGGTGGGCCGAGCACCCCGGATGTCGGTCTCAGCAGGCACTGTCACAGGAGCAGGCTCCGGCACACGAGGCAGATAGATCTTGAAGGTGGACCCTTCCCCAGGCTCGCTATAGACGTTCACGAATCCACCGCTCTGCCTGATGAAGCCGTACACCGTCGGGAGACCCAAGCCGGTGCCCACGCCAGGCTCCTTGGTAGTGAAGAAAGGCTCGAAGATGTGGCCCATGATCTCCGGGCTCATCCCCACCCCGGTATCGGAGACAGAAAGGAGCACGTAGCTACCGGCCTTCAGATCAGGGTACAGCTCGCAGTAATCCTCCGTCACATCCACATTCCTCGTCTCCAGGATGAAACGGCCCCCGTCGGGCATAGCGTCGCGCGCGTTGGTTGCCAAATCTACAAGCGCCTCTGAGAGCTGGCGGATATCGACCTCCACGAAGCCCGCCTCGGGACCCCAGTCGTCTACCATCTCCACATCCGCACCCAGGATCTCCCGCAGGCGCGGCTCCATGCCGGAGAGTAGCTCATTGAGCTCCACGGCCTCCGGCTCCAAAGCCTGGTGTCGAGAGAAGGCCAGGATCTTCTGTGTCAGTGCGCTTGCCCGTTCGGCGGCCGTCCGGATCTCTTCAGCGTCCCGCTGCACTGCAAGACCCTGCACCCGCTCGTCGGCCAAGATCAGATTTCCATAGCCCATGATAGCCGTGAGCAGGTTGTTGAAATCGTGGGCGATCCCCGCCGCGAGCCGGCCGATAGCTTCAAGGGTCGCGGACTGCTGGACCCTCTCGCCGCCCTGGCCGATGACCTCGTCGGCACTCAGTCGAGCGCTCACATCACGGGCAAAAAGCAGGCCGTACTCCTCCCCATCTTGTTCGACGTAGTTGGTGCTCACTTCCACCGGGATGTCGGCGCCGTCCTTGGTGCGGTGAACAGCCCGTGATCTGTGCGAGCCACGCTTCTTCGCCTTGTCCCACACAGATCGCCACTCTTTTGAGAGCAGGGGATCGATGTCGTAGATGGTCATGCCGAGCATCTCTGAGCACGTGTAGCCAAGCTTCTCGCAAGCGCCGTCACTCACGAAGATGAACCGGCCTTCCGGACTGACCCAGAAGGCCTGTTCGGCGACGCCGCCCCGGGCTAGATGCTCAGAACGCAGTGACTCCTCCAGCCGCTTGCGCTTGCTGACATCGCTCGCGTGCATGAAGCTGTATTCCTGTCCATTGCGTTCGTGGTGGTCGGCACGCACCTCCACCGGGATGCGGGCGCCGTCTTTGGTCACGAAAAGCCCCTCGCGAGCGCGCGAGCGTTGCCGCCGCAACTCCTGCCAATGCTGCTGTGCCTGGTCTTCGGCCAACGAGGCATCCACCTCGAACAGACTGAGACCGAGCAGCTCGTCACGCGTGTACCCGAGCAGTTCGCACATGTAGTCATTCACGAACACCATCCGCCCCGTCGAATCGATCCAGAAGACGGCGTCACCGCTTGGCTGCGCCGAGTGCTGCGCCAGGCTCAGTGCGCTTTCGACCTGACGCAGTTCTGTGATGTCCTGAACGGCCCCCACCAGCTTCACGGGGACACCTTCGCCATCTGTCACGGCCTGGGCCTCTGCGCGAACCGTGCGCAGAGCGCCATCGTTCAAACGACGGAACTGGTACTCGAATTCCCGAGACCCACCCTGTGTGGTAAGCGCCTGGAAGGCAGAGCTGATGATGGCGGGGTCTTCGGCGAGGCTCTCAATGAGGCTCCTCTCGAATGCGAAGTACGGAGATGCGTCCGAGAGCCCGTAGATGCGCTTCGCTTCAGGCGAAAGCCACACACTCCTTGCTTCAAGGTCTATCTCCCAGTTGCCCACGTGGGCGACCGCTTGAGCTTGCAGCAGACGCGCCTCACTGTCCCGCAGGGTCTTCTCGGCCTCCAAGCGCTCGGTGATGTCACGAATGACGACGAAGCTCCGGGGGAAGCCGAGCGAATCGCAGTAGGCCACCGTCACACACTCCACCGGGAGCGTGGTTCCGTCCTTGCGGACGAACGTGAACCGGCTTAGAGCACGCCCCTCGGGCAGGCCGGCTTCCAAGCGCTCCGGATCCTCAGCGTCGGCAAAGATGACATCTCTGGGGTCCGCCGCGCAGACCTCTTCCTTGGTCATCCCCAACATCTCGCACGCAGCCGGGTTGGCATCTTGGATAACACCGTCGGGAGCGACCGACAAGATGCCGTCGAAGCTCAATTCGAACAGCCGGCGGTACTGCTCCTCGCGCTGCCGGATGATACGTTCGGCGTTCTCGCGCGCGCTGATGTCACGTATGCTCTCAACGGCCCCGGTCACGGCGCCGGTTACATCGCGTAGTGGAGTCACCGACAGCCACAGCTGGCGCTTCCTGCCCGGATGGGCCGGTAGTTCGACCTCCACCTCCGCGGACAGCTTGCCTTGCTCGTGCTGGACTTGCCGGATAGCGGACGGGGTCTCCCGCCTGTCCAGGTCGAGGGCCAGGTCTATCAACATCTCGGCGCGGTCTCCAAGAGCAGCGCGCGCT
>DAIRFC010000109.1:0-6302 GCA_036795215.1 Actinomycetota bacterium
CTAGCGCCGCGGCAACAGCCTTCCCAGAAGGATGCCCACCCCCACAGCGATGATCACGATGGGGCCGATGATCGCCCATTCGTCGAACCAGAGACCCAGACCCACACCCAGGAGGACGGCGACCCAGACGAGCGCGCCCATCAATGACTGCCGCCAGCGCGGCACTATCAACCTGGCCAGGATCTCCACGAAGAAGATGGCCGCCGCGCCCCAGAGGAAGATGGCCCAGTTCTTATCGCCTCCCTCGCCGAAGACGCCGACATCCAGATTCTTCAACAGCAGGGTGACGCCCAGCCAGATGACCACAACAGCCCAGGCCACGAAGCCCAGCGGGTCGCGCCGATACTTCTCGTCGAAGCCTCCGCCCTTCTCCTGGGCCTTCTCCTGTTCCTTCTCGTCCTGCTTCTCAGGGCGCTGCTGATAGCCACGATATGGACCGCCGGGTTGCCGGCCGGTCGGCTCCGGGCCACCCGCGCCGCCGTACGGCTCCCCGGTGTTCGGATCGTATTGTGCCGGATCCATCGCTTCCTCCCCCAGGCGAAAAAAGATCACAACTCCCTCGATTCTACACGCAATGAAATCCCTGAAGGATGCTACGCTGCTCATAGGCCGTGGGTCGAGCGCAGACAGGTATCGAGACCGACACGGAGGTCGATGTGGACAGATTGGCCGGCAAAGTCGCCATAGTCACGGGAGCCGGATCGGGCATCGGCAGAGCCGTTGCACTCGAGTTCGCGCAAGAGGCCGCCCGGGTGGTGGTCGCCGACCGCCGCACCGATGGCATGGCCGAGGAGACCGTGGCCTTGATCCGCGCCGCCGGAGGTGATGCCCTCTACGCGGCAGCCGACGTCTCTCGAGAGGATGACGTCATATGTCTGGTCCAGATGGCCGTGGACGCCTACGGCAGACTTGACATCCTTGTGAACAACGCCGGCATCTCCATCTACAAACCGCTGCGGGACCTCACCGAGGAGGATTTCGACCTGGTGGTCTCGGTCAACCAGAAGGGAGTCTTTCTGGGAACCAAGCACGCGGTCCCGGCCATGATCGCGGCTGGAGGAGGGTCGATCATCAACACGGCTTCCATAGCGGCCGACCACGGGCAACACGGCTCGTTCGTCTACGGCGCCACCAAGGGGGCCATCCTCTCCATGACGAGGATCGCGGCGGCGGAATTGGCAGAGTTCAACATCCGTGTGAACGCGGTACAGCCGGGGGTCATCAAAACCGGCATGGGGTCGGCCGGCGGTCTGCGCAGACCTCAGGTGATGGAGCGGTGCGCCCGCGAGACTCCACTCGGCCACCGCATCGGCACGCCCGAAGACTGCGCGCCCCTCTACGTCTTCCTGGCCTCGGACGAATCAGCGTTCATCACCGGTCAAAAGCTGGCGGTGGACGGCGGCATCCTCGCCGAGAGTCACATCATCTAGGGACGGGGCACAGCTAGCGGATACCCAGGGACTTGTGGGTCTGCAGTGACAGACGCCAGTCCGGGTGCGCCATGACGAGGGCGACGGCCCGCTCCACCGAGGCCCCGCCGTGGCCGGTTTCCGGGCCCGGAGCCGCGGCCGACGGCGCCTCTTCCCAGACAGGCTGGATGGAGACGAAGGCCTCGGGATGCGACGCGGCCAGCCGCTCCGCGGTGGCCGCGTCGAGCCGGTCGTCCACGATGAGCTTCAGCTCGTCCACCAGCCCGTCCCACCCTGGAGCGATGACGTAATGTGGCGGCTTCGGGCTCACCACCGCCCAATCGAAACGTGGGAGGTCGTTCGCGCCGCCCGGCGGCGGGGCGGCCTGGGTATGCACATCCGAGCCGCCGTGCGGAGCCCCGGCCGGTGGGTCGAGCGTCCCGTTTGTCTCGATGTGCACCCGGATCTCGCGCCGCTGCGCCGCGGACAGCAGATCGGCCACACCCACGGCCTGCAGTAGGGGCTCACCCCCGGTTATACAGAGGCGCGGCAGACGCACCCGCCCGACGATGTCGTCGACATCGAGTTCCTCTCCCCCACGTACGCCCCAGCTACCGGGCGTGTCGCACCACTGCGTACAGCCCAGCCCCAGTTCCGGCGCATTGCAGCCCGCCAGGCGCACGAACGTCATGGGGACGCCGGTCCAGTATCCCTCCCCTTGAAGGGAGTCGAAGATCTCTAGGACGCGGAGAGTGGTCATCGCACAGATCGATCTGGTCGCGGGGCGACGGCCGGCCGGAGCCGGCCGGTCAAACGGTCACGTCCACGTAGGAATTGGGGCTCTCGGCCAGACGGACCCGCACAACCGGCAGGCCGCCCTCCTGCAGACGCTCGAAAGCCCAGGCGGCTACCGCCTCGGATGTGGGCACGAAGTCGAAGACCTCGTTCAGCAGCTGATGGTCGAGACGCTCCACCACCAGCTCGGCGACCCGCCGGCGCAATTCCTCGAAGTCCATCACCATGCCGGTGGCCGGGCCCGCCTGCTGCGGCGTCCCCTCCACGGTCACCTCCAAGCCATACGTATGGCCATGCAGGCGGCAACACTTGCCCTCGTGGTCCGGGAGCCGGTGAGCTGCCGCGAAGGTGGTGGATATGGTGATGGTGGTCTTCATAGAGCGCTCTCCGTGGCCGCGGCCCGGCCCGGCGCTGCGCCGGCCCCGGCCGCGGCAGGGCGTGTCACGTCGTAAGCCTCGCCGTCCTCGTACGGGATAGGATCGATGGCACCGGCCGCGGCGAAAGCCTGCAGCCGGGCCTGGCACGTGTCGCACACTCCACACGCCGGCCTGCGGCCCTGGTAGCAGGAGTGAGTGAGCTCATATGGGACGCCGTGCTGCAGCCCCCAACGGATGATATCGGCCTTGGCCCAATGCACGAACGGGGCCTGCACCCGCAACTCATGCTGGGTGCCCAGCCGCACCGCCTGATCGGCCGCCTGGACGAACTCCGGCCGGCAGTCCGGGTAGCCGGTGTGATCGTCGTGATGCACCCCCATCCACAGGACCCCCGGGCCGCCGGCATCCTGCACGGCAGCGAGGTGCGCCAAGAACAGCAGATTGCGCGCCGGCACGTACGAGGGAGCCACACCCCGCACGGAGTCCAGGTCTCGCCCTTCGGGCAGTGCCATCCACGGGTCGGTGAGCGCCGACCCGTGGATGGGCGGCAGCGCCACCATGTGGTGCTCCATGCCGTAGAAGGCCGCGACGGCGTGGGCGGCCTCCAGTTCAACAGCATGCTTCTGGCCGTAGAGAAAGGTGTAGGCCACGACCGGCTCATCGGGGTGGTGCTCCGCGATCCATGCAGCCAGAGTCGCCGAGTCAAGGCCTCCGCTCAAGAGCAGGCAGTGCACCGGCGTAGCCGGGCCACCCGGCGCCGGGGCCTCCCCGCGCAGGGGAGCCGCGCCGGCCGCGGCGGCCTCAGCCGCCCGGTCGCTCACATCCGCTCCTTCACTCCGTGTTCCGCTCGGACCACGGTCTTGATGTTGCCGCGCACTGAGAACTCGGCGATCACCCGCATCCACCGGGGTTGCAGCAGCGCGACGAGATCGTCCAGTATCTGGTTCGCGGCCGCCTCGTGCGACACGGCGCGATCCCTGTAGCCATTGATGTAGAGCTTCAGCGACTTGAGCTCCACAATGAGATCGCCCGGCTGGTAGCGGATCTTGATGAGCGCGAAATCGGGAAAGCCCGACCGCGGGCAGAGGCAGGTGAACTCAGGGATGTCGAAAGAGACCAGATAGGGTCTCTCCGGGTGCGTGTTGGGCCACGACTGCAGCTTGTTCTCGCGGATCGCGGCCGTGCCGTACAACTCGTTTGATGCTTCTGGGTTAGCACTTCTGTTCATGGGGGAAGTATACCGTGCTGCTATACTGGCGGTGCCTATACAGGCGTGCTGGGAGGACACGGATGGACGAGAAGGTCTTTCGCAAGATCCTGCTTGGCTACGATGGCTCCGACGACTCAGAAAAAGCCGTCGCTCTCGCCATCAGTCTGGCCCAGAAGTACGACGCCGCCATCATCGTGTGTCACGCCTTCGGGCATATGCCCATGACCTCCAAACCCAGTGAGGTACGCCGGCTCATCAATCCGGTGGTGGAGCGCCTCACCAAGCTGGGTATCACAACGTTGGTCTCCATCCCCGACACGGTGCCGGCCCAAGGCGTCCTCGACGCCGCCGAAGAACACCGCGCAGACATCATCGTCATGGGGAGCCGGGGACGCGGTGCGTTCGCCAACCTGCTACTGGGCTCCACGTCGGAGCGCGTGCTGCGCTACGCCAAGGTGCCGGTGCTGATCGCCCGGTAGCAGCCTCCTGGGCCGGGCAACGGTCTCAGGCGCCGGCTACAGGTCGCCGTAGTCGGGCGAGAACGTATCACCCCTGGTGGGATCTCCGGTGGTGTAACCCAGTCTGTACCACCTGGAACGCTGCGCGGACGTCCCATGAGTGAACGAGTCGGGGACGGTATACCCTTGGGCCTGCATCTGCAGCCGGTCGTCACCTATGGCGCTGGCGGCATTGAGAGCCTCGTCTATGTCGCCGGGGTCCAACCAGCCCTGTTGGTTCTGGTAGTGGCCCACACAGCCCGCGTAGAAATCCGCCTGTAGCTCGAGCCGCACGGTCAGCCGGTTCTTCTCGGCGGTGCTCACCCGTTTTTGCTGCGCGCTCACCTGGCCGAGCACGCCCAGAAGGTTCTGCACGTGATGGCCCACCTCGTGCGCGATCACGTACGCCTGCGCGAAGTCGCCCCCCGCGCCATACTTGGCCGCCATGTCCGCAAAGAAACTCAGATCTATGTAGACCGTCTTGTCGGCAGGTGAATAGAAGGGCCCGGTAGCCGACGTGGCATAGCCCGACGCGGTGTTGACGCTCCCGGTGAAGAGCACCATCTTGGGCGGCTCGTAAGTAAGGCCGGACTCGGCGAACTGCCTCGTCCAGAAGTCCTCGGTATCGGCTAGGACCACCGAGACGAACTCCCCCATCTCCACCTGCTCGGCGGTGAGCGCGACGGTAGTAGCCGTCCCGCCCCCGCCCAGACCACCGGTAGGTATGCTGATGCCCGAATCACCGAAGATGTTGCCGCCGAACTGTCCCCCAAGGAACAGCCCGATAAGGGTCAGGATGATCGCGCCTATCCCACCGCCCAGCGCCACCTGGCCACCGCTCACGCGGCGCCGGTCGTCGACATTGGCGCTCTGCCTTCTACCTTTCCACTGCATGCGACCCTCCAGTTCGGCCACTCCGCACGCGGACCGCGCCTCGATCGACCGACCAGGGCGCGGACCCCGTCTGCGCAGTATCATACCCGCATCCATGGCCGTGGAATCGCCGGGTTGCCTCATATCTGGAGGGCTGATATCGTGAACGATGCTGTTGACCGCATGGCCATCGGATTCGATGTGCCCTCGATACTGGCGGGACCGAGGGCGTCTGAGAGGCCGGCCCAACCAGATCCCTCGGAGATGCTTGCATGACCGTCATCGACTCGGTTTTCCCCAGCGTCGGCTCGCGCCGCGTTCTGCTCGTACTGACAGGTATCCTCTTCCTGACTTTCGTCGACACCACCATCATGAGTGTCGCCTTGGAGAATCTGCAGGGCACGCTGCACACCAGCATCTCCGATCTGCAGTGGATCATCAACGCGTACGCGCTCATGTTCGCCAGCCTCATGTTCCCCTTCGGGACTTTGGGCGACCGGCTGGGTCGAAAGAAGGTCATGCTGGGTGGAGCCGGACTATTCGTCGCGGGGTCTCTTTTCGGCGCACTCGCCCCGAACACCGGGTCGCTCATCGCGGCCCGGGCCATCATGGGCGTCGGGGCGGCCGCGTGCGAACCGGGGACACTCTCCATCCTCCGTCAGCTCTACCCCGAGAGAGGCGACCGGGCGCGGGCCATCGGCCTGTGGGCGGCAGTGGCGGGACTCGCCCTCGCGCTGGGACCCGTCATCGGCGGCGTCCTGGTCGGCCTGGGTGGCTGGCCGGCCATCTTCTGGTTCAACCTCGCTGCCGGCATCGTGGTGCTCTGGGCGGCTTACTCCATAGTGCCCGAGAGCTCCGATCCTGAAGGCGGCAAGTTCGATATCGCCGGCTTCACCATAGGGCCCATCGCCCTGGGCACCCTGGTGTTCGCCATCATCCTGGGCGAGACGGCCGGCTATACGGCGCCGCACGTTCTCGCGCTCTTCGCCATCGCCGTGGTGACCGGCGTGATCTTCACGTTCGTCGAGTTGCATAGCAAGGCTCCCATGCTGCGGGTGCAGTATTTCAAGAGCCTGCCCTTCTCCGGTTCGCTGTGCGTCGCCTTTGCGACCTACTTCGGGGTGTTCTCCATATTCTTCCT
>DAIRFC010000014.1:0-33209 GCA_036795215.1 Actinomycetota bacterium
CTAGGTAAGACCCCTGGAAGACTACCAGGTTGATAGGCTGGATGTGTAAGGGCAGTAATGTCTTCAGCAGACCAGTACTAATCGGTCGAGGTCTTGACTTAATACATTACTCCGCCACTATGCAGGTTTGAGGGTGCGCGCCCGGACGCGTAGTAGAGTTTCCGGTGACCATAGCGAGGGGGATACACCTCTTCCCTTTCCGAACAGAGAAGTTAAGCCCCTCAACGCCGATGGTACTGCAGGGGAGACCCTGTGGGAGAGTAGGAAGTCGCCGGGATTTGTTTTGAGCCCGCCTGTCACGGCGGGCTCTTTTTTTGGTTTTCGTCCGACCTGCCAGCCCCTATAATGCCAAGAAAGGCTCATGAGAAGATCGGCCGGCGCAAAGGGCTGCTTTCTCGCGGACATTGGAGGACGACGTGGTTGCAAAGGTCGAGTGGGATCTGCGCGGGGTGATCGTTCCATTGATCACGCCGTTCAACAACGATCTGAGCGTGGACTACGAAGGCGTCACCAAGCTGGTCGACTACTACATCGATGAAGTCAAGTGCGACGGCCTGGTTCCCTGTGGAACGACCGGTGAATCGCCCACCCTCTCGCACGCGGAGCAACTGGAAGTCATCAGGGTCGTGGTGCAGCACACCAAGGGACGAGTGCCGGTGATAGCTTCCGCCGGATCGAACTCCACACGGGAGGCGGTGCATCTTACCTCGTTGGCCGCTGAGGCGGGCGCGGATGCCACACTGCAGGTGGGGCCGTATTACAACAAGCCATCGCAAGAGGGGCTCTACAATCATTTTGCCGCCGTTGCGGCCGCATCGAGCCTGCCCATCATCATCTACAACATCCCGGGAAGGACCAGCCGGAACATCGAGCCGGAGACCATAGTGCGCTTGTGGGAGACGATACCGAGCGTAGTCGGCTTGAAGGATTGTTCGAACGACCTTCATCAGACGATGACTATCTATAGGTACACCGATCCTGAAACGTTCAAGATCTACTGTGGCGAGGACATGATGACGTTCGCTCTCCTGTGCCACGGGGGAGCCGGCGCCATCGCGGCTGTTGCCCATGTGGTCGGCCGTGAGGTGAAGGCCATGTGTGAGGCCGTCTGGGCAGGGCGCATAGCGGAGGCGCGTGATCTGCACTACCGGACGATGGATGTTGTCGACGCCCTGTTCTTGGAGCCGAATCCCACGGCCGTCAAACAGGCCGTCGAATGGTTGGGGTTGCCCGCCGGGCCGTTGCGCCCACCGCTGGAGCGCATGACTGAAGCCGGCCAGGAAGTCCTTCGTGAGGCCATGAAAGCCGGCGGCTGGCTGCGCTAGGCGTTTGGGCCCTGAGCGTGACCGGCCCGAATACTACGAAAGTCCCAAGCCGTTCTTGGCGACGTAAGCTAGACTGCGCCGTGCTGAACACGTCGTAGGGAGGGTGGGTGCAGTACTATCTGTATGCGGTGGCTTTCCTCTTCGGTCTCACTATCGGGAGCTTCCTGAACGTCGTCATCTACCGCTTGCCTCGGCACGAGTCCCTTGTACGCCCTGGGTCGCACTGCCCCGGCTGCGGATCGGCCGTCAGATGGTACGACAACATCCCCATAGTCAGTTGGCTGGTCCTACGTGGGCGATGCCGCGACTGCAAGAATCCGATATCCGTACGGTACCTGGTGGTCGAAGCGCTCACCGGGGTCTTGTTCGTGTTGGCCATGTGGCGTCTGGATGTGTCGTGGGAGTTGCTTGTGGCGTGGATATTCATCGCAGCTCTCGTGGCCATCGCTTTCATCGACTACGACCACATGATCATCCCCGACAGTATCGTGCTGCCGGGAGCCATCATCGGTTTGGCGGCGTCCGTCGCTCTGCAGCCCGGTCGCTGGTGGGTGTTTCTCGTAGCCGGATTCGGTGGTGCGCTCTTCTGTTTTGCGCTGGCCATGTTTTGGCCGGGCGGGGGTATGGGCTTTGGTGACGTGAAGATGGCTCTATTCATCGGCTTCTTTCTCGGAACGAGTGTCATCGTCGCGTTCTTCTTGGCATTTCTCGTAGGCAGCATCGTCGGCGTCTATCTTCTGCTGGTGCGCAAGCAATCACGAAAAATGAAGCTTCCGTTCGGACCTTTTCTCGCTTTTGGAAGTGTCGTCGGCCTACTGGCAGGAGAAACCCTGCTCACCTGGTATCAAAGTCTGTACAGCTAAGAGGGTAATGGGCCCCGACCGGGAAATAAATGTCACTGTATCGCTACGTGCTACAGTTGGCCGCGCGAATGGCCGATATCATTGGGTGCCACGCTTTGGCCCAGCGCGGCAAGAATGTCTGAGGGTTGGATCGAGGTGAGTGTGTGGCTCTAGGCTTCCAATCGGCACAACTAGCGCTTGATATCGGTGGCTCCAGCGTACTGTGTTTACAGGTCGCTGGATCATCCGGTCGCCTCAAGCTGAGAGGCTGTTACGAGTGGCCCCTGACCGAAGGGCTGGTCGTCGACGGTGAGGTCGCCGATGTCGATCTGCTGGCCCGGGAACTCAAGGCGTTCGCCAATCAGTACAAGCTCAAAGGCAAACCCGTCCAGCTAGCGGTCAGCAATCAGAAGGTCATCGTCCGAAACATCGAGATGCCCGAGATGACTGAGGACGAGCTGAGAGGGGCCATCGAGTTCCAGGCTCAAGACTACATCCCCATACCGGTTGATGAAGTCGTGCTCGACTTTCAGGTAGTCGGCAAGACCGTCAACCAGGAGGGTGCGTCCCGGCAGGAGATCGTCCTCGTGGCCGGCCAGAAGGCCATGATCGCCGGATACTGCGACGCTATCAAGCAGGCCGGCCTGAAAATCGGTGGTATAGACGTGTACAGCATGGCTCTGGTGCGCGCACTTGTTCCGTCGCAGGGGTTCCTTGGCGAAACCGACCAGACCGGTACGTGCCGTGCAATCGCCGACATCTCGTCGTCTGTGTCCACTCTTGTGGTGGCCGTCGAGTCGGTGCCGAAGTTCACGCGGGTCATCAACTTCTCGAGCGATCGCTTCGCCCGCGTGCTGGGCGAACAGCGGAACATTCCCATGGAGGATGGTCAGGAGCTAGCGCAGCGGGTCGGTCTGTCCGGCCCACTTGGCGTCGAAGACGATCTCTATTCTGATGAGATCATTCACCAGACTCAGGAGAAGCTCGGAGAAGTAGCGTCGGAATTGAGCGACGAGATACGCCGCTCGCTACTCTACTATCAGAGCCAAGAGGCTACCGCTCCGGTCACCGAGTTGATCCTGAGCGGCCGGGGGGCTTTGGTTCGGAATCTCTCGGAGCATCTGGCCGAGACTCTGAGTCTGCCGGTGTCGATAGCGAACCCCATGATCCACATCTCCGAAAACGATTCCCGTACCCCGGACGCCGATCTCGCGTTCATGGCTCCATACCTCTCGGTTGCCGTGGGGCTGGCTATGCCTGAGGAAGACTGATATGGCACGGCGCATCAATCTCGTCCCGGGAGACGCGCGTCCGCGCACCAGCACGAACGTCGCCATGTTAGGCTTCGTGGCTGCCGCCATAGTCGTCTTGTTTGCCCTTGGGCTCGGATACTACATGTTGAATAACACTCTGAACGACCGGGAGGCCGAACTGGAGCAACTCACCCAGGATACGCAGGCTCTGCAGTTGCAGTTAGCTGCCCTGGGTAAGTACGATGCTCTTGCCAGTGAGCGGGCGGCCGCTGAATCCACGGTTCAGGATATCTACGCCGGCAGAACGCTGGTGTCCGACTTTCTCAACACCCTCAGCCTCGTGCTGCCCGAGAACGTCTGGCTGGATAACCTTCAGGTGTCCACGAAAGATCCCGGCAGCGAAGGTGCCGATGGGAGCGTGTCCCTCTCCGGCAGCACCTACAGCTTTGAAGATGTCGCCCAACTTCTAGTGCGCCTGCAGCTGGTCCCCGATTTGACTGACGTGGACCTGCAGGGGGCCCAAGGTGAAGGCGCTGAGGGCAGTTTGAAGACCTTTTCCATCGATGGCTCTCTCAAACCTCCGGCAGAAGAGGCCTTGCTTCCCGTGAGTCAAGTGGAGGTGGAGGGTCTATGAGCCGCAAGGTACGACTCGTACTCATGGCTGCGGGGCTGGTTCTCGTTGCGGTGCTCTGCTGGTTCTTCCTGCTCAGCCCACTGCGCGGACAGATAGCCGAGACCGACGTGGCCATTGAAGACCAGAGACAGAAGTTGCAGATCGCCCAGACACAGCTTGCCCAGGCTGAGGCCACCAAGCAGGAGGGCAGAAGAAACCAGGCCCGGCTGCTCGAGCTCAACAAAATGCTGCCCCCTTCTGAGGAGCTTCCTAGCCTTCTGCTTCAAGTGCAAGATCTGGCAGATCAGTCTGGTATAGACTTCATCGCGGTCAGCCCGGGCCAGCCCTCGGCGTCGGCTGAGAGCTCGTCATATCTCATTCTGCCACTTGAGCTGCAGTTCAGCGGGACGTACTTCGACGTCAGCGACTTCATATACAGGGCCGAACAGATGGTAGCGGGTCCAGGGCGGTTGTTGACTATAGGCTCTTTGGCACTCGGAGGCGCAGGCGGTCCAGGCGAGGGCGGGGCATCGCCTTCGCTTGACGTCAGCATGAGTCTGTACGCGTTCGTCCAGACGGAACCGGCGCCTCCTCCAGCGCCTGCTACGCCGACTGAGGGACAGTAATGTCATGAGCTGTTTACAGAGAGGTCGAGACTCTGCCAATCATGCGCACTGGGCCATCGCCCTGGTTGTGGCCGTAGCCGCGGTGGGAATCATGTGCGCCGGTTGCTTTGGGGGCGATGATGGCGGTGACCGACCGCCGGTCACGACGGGAGGGCAAGTCCCGGCGACAACAACAAGTACCACCATCGTTGTAGTGATCGACGAGAACGCCGAATATTCGACCTTCCGGAGCAAGGACCCGTTCATCTCTCAGGAGCAAGGCGGCGGTACAACGCCAACGTCAGGGAGTCAGGGCTCTACTCCTCCGACCACGCGGCCTGGGCAGACGACCAACCCCACGACGGTAACGACGGTACGGCCCACCATCACGACCATCCGTCCGACATCCACGACGGCCACAACGGCAGGCGGCGGGGGCGGTGGTACCACAACGACCTGCACTCAGCCCACCAGTACCACAAGCACCACAGCGCCCCACGCACATACTCTGAAGGTGCTCGGCGTGAGTCAGGCGGGTGGCGCTGCTGTGGTGACGCTGCAGGTGGATAGCAGCGTCTACAAGGACAAGCATATCGGGTCGGTCGTTTCCACGAGCTGGGGTCAGATCAAGATCCTCGACATTAATAGTGCCAGCAAAGTGGTTACCCTCATGCACGGAAGTGAGACACTTAACTTGGTCGTCGGACAGGCAGTCTACGAGTAGCTGCCGGGGGGAGCCGCTACGGCTCGCATAGAGTACGATACAACGGCGCCTTGGGCGCCGTTGTCATAAGGAGGGTCTGTTGGGGACGCTACGCATGATCACCGCCGGGGAGTCTCACGGCCCAGGTCAGGTGTGCATCTTGGAGGGTATTCCCGCCGGACTGTCGGTCAAGAGGGCCGATATCGACGGAGATCTGAGTCGTCGACGGCAGGGGTACGGCAGGGGTGGGCGGATGGCGATCGAGTCGGATTGTTGCCGGGTCGTTTCCGGTGTCCGGCATGGTCGCACGCTCGGAAGCCCGATATGTCTCATGGTTGACAACCAGGACTTTGCCAACTGGCGCGATGTGATGTCCCCTGATCCCCTAGAAGCGGGAGCGTTGGACGACATAGCTCCGGTCACCTTGCCGCGGCCCGGGCACGCGGACCTTGGCGGGGTGCAGAAGTACGGAGCGGCCGACATCCGAGACGTTCTGGAGCGGGCGAGCGCGAGGGAGACCACAGCACGAGTCGCCGCCGGAGCGGTGTGCCGGCGTCTGCTGAGCGAGGTGAACGTCCGGATCCGATCCCGGGTCGTCAGCATAGGGCACGTGGAATCCGCGGTGGTGTCGGACTACAGCGACGCGTCAAGCGTCGACTGGGAAGCCGTAGAAAGGTCGCCCGTGCGGTGTGCGGACGAAGAGGCGTCAAGCGCCATGTGTGCGGCGATAGATTCCGCTCGTGAGTCCGGCGAGTCGCTGGGAGGCGTGTTCGAGGTGTGGTGCTGGGGAGTCTGTCCCGGCGTGGGTGGTTACGCCACGGCTGGGGCGCGACTTGATGGACAGCTGTTAGGGGCCGTGGGGAGCATCCCGGCAATCAAAGGAGCTGAGATCGGCACGGCGTTCGAGAATGCGAAGCAGGGCGGCTCCAAGGTGCACGACGAGCTTGTCGTGTCATCTGATGGCGGCCACCGATGGATCACACGTGAGAGCAACCGGGCGGGTGGGTTGGAAGGGGGCATCACGACAGGCATGCCGATCGTCGTACGCGCAGCTATGAAGCCCATCCCGACTTTGACTTCACCTCTCGGTTCGGTCGATCTCACTACCTTGGAGGAGGCTCTGGCGCATGTGGAGCGCAGTGATGTCACGGCCGTCCCCGCCGCGGGGGTTGTGGGAGAGGCGATGATGGCGTATGTGGTAGCCGGCGCCTATCTCGAGAAATTCGGCGGTGACAGTCTGCCCGAGCTGCTAACAGCCGTGGGCGCGTACGAGCGCGCTTTGGAGGAGCGGGGGCTGTGGCGTCGTTCGTAGCTCTCACCGGTTTCATGGGCAGCGGCAAGTCTTCAGTGGGTGTGGAGCTGGCTCGGCGGCTTCAGTGGTCGTTTGTGGACCTCGACCAGGAGGTCGTTAGGCGGGAAGGACGCAGCATCCAAGAGTTCTTCGCTGAGCGAGGAGAGCCCCTGTTTCGACAATCTGAAGTGGAGACCCTCCGGGCGGTTCTACAGAGCCACTCCCCAGACCAAGGTCTTGTGCTCGCTCTCGGTGGCGGGACGCTTGAGAGTCCCGCGGCGCTGGAGGTGCTGCGTGGGATGGGCGGGGTCGTCTTCTTGGATGTGGATGCGGAGGAGGCTTGGCGGCGCATTCAGGGTGGAGTCCGGCCTTTGGCGCGAGATCGAAAGTCGTTCGAGGCCCTTCTTCGTCGAAGGCGGGGGGTGTACGAGGAGGCGGCGGCGTGGGTCATCCCGGTGAACGACAGGGCAGTACCGCAGGTCGCCGAGGATATCCAGAGGCTCGTGGTCAGGTCGATGGGGCGCTGGAATGCGCTCTGGGGCAGGCGTCTCGAAGGGAGAGAGCGCTCTTCCGTGATCATCGGAGGTGAAGGGGCACTCGATTGCGTCGAGCCCTGGGCCTCTGCGGCTGCTCAGATGGGAAGCCGCTTCTTTGTCATCACCGATCACAACGTCAGCGGGGCATGGGGGGGACGAGTGCTGGAGGCTCTTCCCGTGGGTTCAAGTGACCGGCTTCTGTCCCTCGAGCCCGGTGAGAACAGTAAGAGTGTGGCCGCTCTTGAGCGTTGCTGGGAGTGGCTTGCGCAGGAGGGGGCCCGGAGAGACGACGTGATTGTTGCGCTGGGAGGCGGCGTCATAGGGGATCTGGCCGGTTTCACGGCTGCCACCTACCAGCGTGGAGTCTCGCTGTGGCAGGTACCTACCAGCCTCCTGGCGCAGGTGGACTCCAGTGTCGGGGGGAAGACCGCCATCAATCTGGCGGCTGGGAAGAATCTGGTCGGCTCGTTCTACCAGCCGGATATGGTGTTTTCGGACGCTGGGGTTCTGGCTAGTTTGCCCGTGGCCGAGTATGCGAGTGGACTTGGTGAGGTCATCAAGCATGCATTGCTGATGTCGGAGGACGTTCTCGACGGGCTGGAGACTTCGGTCGATAGTGTCGTAGACCGGGAACCGGCTGTGGTCGGACAGCTCGTCAAGATGTCGGTGAGCTACAAGTCTGGTGTGGTGAGCGACGACGAGCGGGAGGTGGGCAAGCGCGCCGTCCTCAATCTGGGCCACACCATCGGGCATGCGCTGGAGGTCGTCGCAGGCTACGGAGCCCTCAGTCACGGACAGGCCGTCGCTTTGGGGCTGTTGGCGGCGCTTGCTGTCAGCGAGAGACTGCTCGGGCTCGATCCAAGCGTGCGTGCGCGAACAGGAGCTCTCATGGAGCGGCTGGGCCTCTCCACCAGCATCGTACTTCCACCAACTGAGCGTCTTGTCGCGGCAACGGCGCGAGACAAGAAGGTCCGGGCCGGTTCAGTCGGCTTCGTGGGCTTGAAGGCGATCGGTGATCCCGTGTGGGGTCTGGATGTGAGCGGCGATGATCTCGAGGCCGCCTTGGAGGTCATCAGGCGATGAGAAAGCCGGAAAGACAGTTGGTCGTGCTACACGGAGTGAACCTCGACATGCTGGGAGAACGCCCGGTAGAGCACTATGGCACCGTCACCCTTGGGGAACTCGAAGCTGCGTGCCGGCAGAAGTGCGAGGCTCTGGGATGGACGTGCCTCTGCGTGCAGACGAATCATGAGGGCGTATATGTCGAATACCTGCACGAACATCGATATGCCTCGGCGCTTCTCGTGAACCCTGGGGCTTGGACACACTACAGTTTTGCCATACGTGACGCGCTGGAGATCGTCACCTGTCCAACTGCCGAGGTCCACCTTTCCGATATCTCGACTCGGGAGGAATGGAGGCGAGATTCGGTCATCTCTGGGGTTGTCAACTTCACCGTGTCGGGCAAGGGCCCCGCCGGTTATCTGGAAGCCGTAGACCGCCTGATAGCTCTTGTCGAACACACCTGAGCCCGTCCGTACGGTCGTCTGCATGGCTGGTGTAGTAAAATCCAGCGACATACGGACTCGAGACGCGTCCAGGTGATACGGAGTCAAGAGGTTGGGAGGCCGGGAGAGTGATCTCGACTAGTCAGTTTCGAAACGGTATGACGATACGGTATGAAGGCGACATGTATCGAATCGTCGAGTTCCAGCACATCAAGCCCGGCAAGGGTGGCGCGTTTGTTCGCACGAAACTGCGTAACATAACCACCGGGTCGCTGGTCGATCGGACGTTCCGCCCCGAGCAGAAGTTCGAACAGTTGCGCACCGAAAGCCATCCGATGACCTACCTGTACGAAGAGCCCGATCAGTTGGTCTTCATGGACGCTGAAACCTACGAACAGCTGGCGTTACCCAAAAGCATGCTGGCCGACCGGCTCGATCTCATGACTCTCAATATGCAGGTGGATGTTGTCTACATCGATGATGAGCCGCACGATGTCGAGTTGCCCACTTTCGTCGATTTGAAGATCGTCGACACTGCTGCGGGAGTCAGGGGCGACACGGTCTCCGGAGGCTCAAAGGCCGCCACTCTCGAGACAGGGGCTGTGGTGCAGGTACCGTTGTTCATCGAGCCGACGGATACCGTGAGAATAGATACGCGTACCCGCGAATACGTCACCAGAGCGTAACGATGACTGAATACCTCATCGCCACGTCGGTTCTCGAGAGCATTGTGCGTGGCTCTCTCGAAGGCGACGACCGGCTGCATCTGCACTCGGGCATCCGTCTGGCACGTAGCCATCCGGTCGAAGTGACAGTAGACGGCGACCAGTGCCATGTCACCGTGCACCTTGATGCCCGGATGGGCGAGGTGCTGCCGGCCCTGGCCTCGGAGGCCAGGCAGAAGATCGTGGGAGCCCTCAGCCCTATGACAGGCCTGGCCGTGTTGGGGGTCGACGTCGTGTTCGCGGGTGTGTTGCCCGCCGCGAACTGATCTGGACCCCGTGTCGGCGGGTCGCAGGAGCGCTCGGCGTCAGGCCGTCTTCATCCTGTATCAGCAGGATCTACTCGGACTCACGGTTCAAGCCGCCTTGGAGCGCATGAGGGACGAGCAGGTAGAGCCTTATGCGCGCACTCTCGTGCTTGGCGTCGACAAAGAGAGGGAAGCTATCGACCAGGTGCTCGGCGAGCATATCGCGCGATGGAGCTTGGATCGACTCGGCCTTCTCGAGCGGGCTGTGCTTAGGTGCGCAACATATGAGTTGCGGTCCGGCGATGATGTGCCGCGGGCTGTCGCCATTGATGAAGCAGTGGGGCTGGCCAAGCGCTTCTGTTCGGCCGAGGCGGGGGCTCTCGTCAACGGCGTGTTGGGCTCGCTTGCCGATAGTGGGTCCGGTGCCGCCGGAGACAGCTCTCAGTAGTACGGGGGCATGGTGAGTAGAACTCCTGAAAGACTGATCGACAACCTGGAGTTGCCACAAGCGCTTCGTGCGCTGGACACGGCGTCACTACGCCAGGTGGCGACTGAGGTGCGCGAACAGATAATCCAGACCGTGTCGGCCAACGGCGGTCATCTGGGAGCCAGTCTGGGCGCGGTGGAATTGGCGATCGCTCTGCATGCGGAGCTCGACACACCGACCGACGCCATCATCTGGGACGTCGGTCACCAAGCATACGCCCACAAGATCCTCACCGGGCGCATGGGCTCTTTCGCGTCTATTCGCACCTATGGTGGATTATCCGGATTCCCGTTGCGCGGGGAGAGCCCGTTCGATGCCTACGGCACGGGGCATAGCAGCACGGCGGTGAGCGCCGCCGTCGGCATCATGGAGGCAAGATTGCGAGACCCCGGTCCGCACGGCAGGGTGGTGGCCGTCATAGGCGATGGAGCATTGACCGGGGGGATGACCTATGAAGCTCTCAATCACGCCGGCCATCTGCGCACACCCATCTTGGTGATACTCAACGACAACGCCATGTCGATAGAGAAGAATGTCGGGGCTGTGAGCACCTATCTGTCGCGGCTTCGCACGGACCCTACTCTGTACCGCTTCAGGCGCGACCTCGAGCGCCGTCTGCAGCGGCTGCCAGGCGTGGGAGACCGGGTCGCAGCAGTGGGCGAGCAGCTGAAAGACAGCATCAAAGGCGCCTTGGTCCCCGGCATGCTCTTTGAAGACTTGGGCTTCACGTACGTCGGAGTGATCGACGGGCACGACATCGACGATCTGCGGGCCACTCTCCAACGCTGTCTCATGGTGGAAGGGCCCGTGCTCCTGCATTGCCGCACCATCAAGGGGAAGGGCTATGGCCCGGCCGAGCAGGAACCCGGCCGGTATCACGGGATCCCACGCTTCTCGGTGACTACCGGCGAGCCGGTAGACCCGGAGGGACCGACTACCTTCACCCGGGCCTTTGGGGAAGCATTGGTGGAGTTGGCCCAGGCAGACCCCCGGATCGTCGGGATAACGGCTGCGATGGCCGGTGGCACAGGACTGGATCTCCTGAAGAAGGCGTTGCCCGAACGCTTCTTCGACGTGGGCATCGCCGAGGCTCACGCAGTGGGGTTGGCGGCCGGCTTGGCTGCAGCGGGCAAACGACCGGTAGTGGCCATCTATTCCACCTTCCTGCAACGCGCGTTTGACCAGATCGTCCAAGACGTGTGTCTTCAAAAGCTCCCGGTGGTCTTCGCGGTCGACAGGGCCGGCCTTGTGGGGGCCGATGGCCCTACACACCACGGAGCGTTCGATCTTTCGTTCCTCCGTATCGTCCCCGGACTTACGATCTTCCTTCCCAGGGACGAGGGGGAGCTCCAACGCCTTCTGGCCACGGCTGTGCAAATGGAGGGGCCATCAGTGATCCGGTACCCCCGCGCGGCCGGTTTGGGAGCTACTCTGCAACGGCCCATCGTTCCGCTTGGGGGGCCGTGGGTCCATGTGATCCGGCAGGGTTCCGGCATCCTGTTCTTGACGGCGGGCCCGGTGGACAGCCTTGCGGTGGAGGCGGCTGACGCCTTGGGCGCCGAGGGTGTCGCCGCAACGGTGGCAGGGGTCACGCGCATACATCCACTCGACGGTGAGGCTTTGATACCTCTTATCGAGCAACATCAAGCCATCGTCACGGTGGAGGACAACTCGCTGGCCGGCGGTTTTGGCTCGGCCGTCCTGGAACTGATGGCCGACGCGGGCATCTACCGTCCTGTCGCGCGCAGGGGTCTTCCGGACGCCTTCGTAGGGCAAGGACCTGTGGGAACACTCAGGCGGGACATCGGTTTGACGGCGGAAGCGCTCGCCGCCAACGCTCGGATGCTTCTCGAGCAGTCCTTCGACAAGCGGCGGTAGGCTGAGATGGTGCGGCCGGGACGCACGCGGTTAGACGAGCTTCTGGTGGAGCGCAAGATGGCGCCAAGCAGAAGTGCCGCACGAGGGCTGATCATGGCCGGTCTCGTGACCGTCTCGGGTAGACAGATCGACAAGGCTGGTACCTCAGTCGAGCAGGATGCCCCCATCTCCATCAAAGAGCGGCCGCGCTTCGTTTCCCGGGGAGGAGACAAGCTGGCGCACGCGCTGGCGGAGCTGAAAGTGACTGTCGAGGGTGTTTCGGCCTTGGATGTGGGCGCCTCCACCGGTGGTTTCGTCGACTGTCTGCTGCAGAACGGCGCCTCTCGGGTGACCGCTGTGGATGTCGGGCGGGGACAACTCGATCATCGACTCATCACGGACGACCGGGTGACCGTTATCGATCGTGTGAACGCCCGGTATCTCGCCAAGACCCAACTTCCGTATGAGCCCGATTTTCTCACGATGGACGTATCATTCATCTCCATCACCAAGGTGCTGCCGGCGGTGGCCGCTTGCATGGGCGCATCGTTCGGGGGCTTGGTGTTGGTCAAACCCCAGTTCGAAGCAGGACCCGGTCTCGTGGGGAAGGGGGGCATAGTCCGCGACGCTGAGGTCCATCGGGCGGTGCTCTTGGAGCGTGGCCGTTTCGTCATGCAAGAGCTGGGCTTGGACCTCGTGGGGGTATGCGCATCGGGGCTGCGCGGAGCGGACGGCAACCGCGAGTTCTTCTTCCATATCGCGCGCGGTAGAGAAAACGGGTTCGGACTTGATAGGCTGGATGAGGTTGTAGATGAGATAGTCCGCGGGGAAGACCCAGCGGCATCGAAGGCGGATACATGAGACCCGATATCAAACGCGTGGTCATTCTGACCCACGGCGACCCAGGAGTGGCACGAGAACCGCTGGAGCGCTCACTCACGCTTCTTGCCGAGAGAGAGATCGAGGCGGTGGTCCCTGACAACGAGATCGAGAAGCATGGCACGCTTCTGAAGCGCTTGGGCGCGGTAAGGGTCGTGGCAGGCGGCAATGACCTCGATGGAGTGGGCCTCTGTCTCGTGCTTGGTGGTGACGGCACCATGTTGCGCGCCTTTCACCTCACCCGCGGGCGCTCCATACCGGTTGCCGGGGTCAATCTGGGACGAGTCGGCTTCCTTACCACCGTTGATAACGACGATCTGCCCGTCGGACTCGGCCGCCTACTCGACGGGGACTTCACCGAGTACCCGCTGCTGGGGCTCGAGGCCACCGTGGGCGAAGAGGTCTACAGGGCCAGCAACGACGTGGTAGTGGGCAAGGGCAAGAGACCGCATGCGTGTGTGCTGTCTCTGACGATCAACAACGTCACGCTCTTTGAGGTGCATTGCGACGGGGTGGTCGTGGGTACTCCGGCGGGGTCGTCGGCCTACAGCCTTGCGGCCGGGGGCCCTCTGCTTGGCATCTCGGTGGACGCATACGTCATCAGTCTCATCGCTGCGCATGCCGCCGGCGTCCGTCCTGTGGTGGCGGCTCCCGGCGACATTCTCGAGATCATCAACATCGGCGACACGGACTGCGCCATAGACGTCGATGGTGACAGGCTCGCCATGCTCGATCCCGGTCTGACCGCACGCATCAACACCAGACCGGGCACCAACACGCTCGCCCTCTTGGAGGGTGACAGTCTCTACCATCACTTCCGCGACCGACTCCTGTAGGGGGTGACTTGCTCGCCTCGCTCAGCATCCGCAACTTCGTGCTGATCGAAGATGCGGTCCTCGAATTCTCGCCGGGACTGAACGTCTTGACCGGTGAGACAGGGGCCGGAAAGACGTTGCTGACAAAAGCTTTGGGTCTCTTGATGGGCGAAAGAGCCGAAGAGGGCTTGGTGGGACGGGCCGCGTCGGAGGCCCTCATCCAAGCGGTCTTCGAAGTCACCGAGGCCGACCTCGTGGAGGTTCCTGAAGACACGAGTGCGCTTGTTGGAGGGCTGGACGCCGGCGAACTCATCGTGAGCCGGCGCCTCGGAGCGCAGGGCCGGAACCGCTGCTATATCAACGATACCGTAGTCACTCTCGGCGCCATGGGCGGGGTGGTGGGCGCACTCCTCTCGTTCGCGGGCCAGCATGAATACCGCCGGCTGCTCGACCCTGACTATCAGCTAAGTGTTCTCGACCAGTGGGCCGGCAGCGACGCCGTGGCTTTGGCGGAGGAGTTCCGTAGCGCATACGGAGCGGCTCGCGATGCCGAGCGCAGGTTGAAGGAGGCCACGGCCGGCAAAGATTCGCGCGACAGAGAGCTCGATCTGCTGCGCTTCCAGGTTGGGGAGTTGCGCGAAGCCGGGCTATCGCTCGAAGAAGAGGAGGCACTGCTGGCCGAGCAGAGACTCTTGTCGCGGGCCGAGGAGGTCGTGCGGAGTGCCGGGGCGGCGGCCGGTGATCTTCGTGGCGAAGATGAAGGGCCGGATGCCGGCGGCCTGCTGGCGCAGGCCGGGGCCCACCTGGCCGGCCTGGCCGGCATCGACCCTGAACTCGACGGCATGGCCGCGACGTTGAACGAGGTGCAGTACCAGGTCACCGAACTCGCCCGCGATCTGCATGCGTATGTCGGCCGGGTGCCAATCGATCCGGGACGGCTGGAAGAGGTGAACGCACGGCTCAGACTCTACACCGACCTGGGCCGCAAATACGGCGGTTCGACTGCGAGCGCAGTCCAACAGCTTGCCGATGCCGAGGACCGGCTGGAGCGTTTGGAGCTCCAAGCGGACAGCATCGACCATCTTGAAGAAGTGAGGGCCGTGTCCATCGAGAAGGCCCTGCAGCTGGCGCGTGCGTTGACGGCCAAGCGCGCCGCCGCCGCGCCGCTCCTGGAGGAAGCGGTCGCGGGCCAGTTGGCCGACCTGGGTATGGAAGCGGCCGCCCTTGTGGTCGAGCTACGTTCCAACGACGAGTGGCGCGGGCTGCGCGAGAAGGGTGCAGACGCGGTGGAGTTCATGTTGCGGGCGAACGAGGGCCAACCGGCCAAGAGTCTGGCGAAGACCGCCTCCGGCGGCGAGCTCTCCCGGGTCCTCCTGGCCATCAAGTGCGCCCTCGCCGGGGTGGGGGGCAACGAGACCCTGGTCTTCGACGAAGTGGACGCCGGCATCGGGGGGCGAACCGCGGTCGCCGTCGGCAACAAGCTGCGCGAGTTGGCCGGGCGTTCGCAGGTGATCGTGGTGACACATCTGCCTCAGGTGGCGGCCCTTGCAGCGGGCCACCACGTCATTGAAAAGACCACCCTATCAGGAGCCACGGTCGCCCGCCTGACGAAGCTGGACAACGAAGCTCTGGTGGTCGGCGAGCTGTGCCGGATGCTGGGAGGGCGCACAGACGATGCCGAGGCTATGGCTCATGCCAGGGAGCTGCGCGACAGGGCCGCGGGCGGCCTGCTAGACTAGGCGGGGCGCGGGCCAGAAAGGTCATGCGCCGCCGTTTCCCGGACATACTCGGCGGAGGTAGGCATGGCCAAGCACGTATTCATCACGGGTGGTGTAGTGTCGTCGCTTGGCAAGGGTATAACCGCCGCCTCGCTCGGCCGCCTGTTGAAGAGTCGTGGGGTCCGGGTGGTCATCCAGAAGTTCGATCCCTATCTGAACGTCGACCCGGGTACGATGAGCCCCTTCCAGCATGGAGAGGTCTTCGTCACCGACGACGGCGCCGAGACCGATCTCGACCTCGGTCACTACGAGCGCTTCATCGACGAGAATCTCACTCAGTATTCGAGTGTGACGTCGGGCTCGGTATACGACACCGTCATCCGAAAGGAGCGCCGGGGTGACTACCTGGGGGGCACCGTCCAGGTCATCCCGCACGTCACCAACGAGATAAAGGAACGGGTGGCCCGGGTTGTCCGCAATGCCGACGTGGACGTTCTGATCACTGAGATCGGGGGCACCGTGGGCGATATGGAGAGCCTCCCGTTCTTGGAGGCCATCCGCCAGTTCCGCAACGATGTGGGGCGCAAGAACGTCATCTACATCCACGTGACCCTGATACCCTTCATCAACGCTTCGGGGGAACTGAAGACCAAGCCCACACAGCACAGCGTGAACGAGCTGCGTAGCATCGGTATCCAGCCGGACATCATCGTCTGCCGGTCCGACCGTCCGATAAGCAAAGAGCTGAAGGACAAGATCGCCCTCTTCACCGACGTCGAGCCGCGGGCCGTAATAAGCTGCGTGGATGCCCCTCACCTGTATTACGTGCCTCTCAACCTCCGGGACGAGGGGCTCGACCGCCTGGTCGTTGAACAGCTGGGCTTGGACACCGGACCGGCCCGGTTGGATGAGTGGATAGCCCTTGTGGACAGGCTGAAGTCTGCCGAGGGGACCGTTCGCATCGCTCTAGTGGGCAAATACGTGCAACTGCACGACGCCTACCTCAGCGTCATGGAAGCGCTCCGGCACGCCGCCACTTTCCACGGCCGCGAGCTGGAGCTCATCTGGGTGGACTCGGAGTCGCTGCGGCAGGAGGAGATCAGGTCACGACTGGAAGCGGCCGACGGCGTCCTCGTACCGGGTGGGTTCGGGGTCAGAGGCATCGAGGGGAAGATCATGTCCGTGCGCTATGCGCGCGAGAACAGGGTGCCGTTCTTGGGATTGTGCTTGGGTCTTCAGGTCGCGGTGGCGGAGTTTGCGCGCCACGTTGCAGGACTGAAGAACGCCAACTCCGCGGAATTCGACCCTTCGACGAGCTTTCCGGTGATAGACCTTCTGCCGGAACAGACCGGAGTCTCAGATATGGGAGGCACCATGCGCCTGGGCGCATCACCCACCAAGGTCGCTCCTGGCACCCGAGCGCATGCGGCTTACGGCGAGCAGGTCATCAGCGAGCGGCACCGGCACAGGTATGAGTTCAACAATATCTATCGCGAGCGGTTGGTGGAGGCGGGACTCGTGATAAGCGGTGTCACACCCGACGACCATCTCGTGGAGATCGTCGAGTTGGCCGATCATCCGTGGTTCGTCGCCTGTCAGTTCCATCCGGAGTTCAAGAGCAGGCCTACGAGGCCGCATCCGCTCTTTCGCGATTTTGTCGGCGCAGCAATTGCTCGGGGGCAGCAGTCATGACGGGTGGTCTTACCCCTTCCCGTGAAAGGCTGACCGAGCTGTTTCTCATGCTGACGGCTCTTCCAAGCCCGTCGCGGAGCGAACGGGAAGTCGCCGAGGCGGTGATCGCCGGCCTACGCGCGGTGGGGGTGGCCGTGCAGGAGGATGGCGCAGGGCCGGCCACCGGCGGGGATACGGGTAACCTGTGGGGTACGGTGGACGGTGACGGAGAAGGCCCCCGTGTGGTGCTCGGCGCCCATCTGGATACGGTGAAACCCACCGATGTCCTGGAGCCCTTCCTGGACGAGTCGGGAGTGTTCAGAAACGCCGGCAACACGATCCTCGGCGGCGATGACAAGGCGGCCATCGCGGCACTGCTGCACGCAACGGAGTTGCTGAAGGCCTCGGGCGAGCCCTTTCCCTCTTACGAGCTGCTCTTCACTGTCTCGGAAGAGCAGGGCCTGGTGGGGATAAAGCAGTTTACGCAGGATGCACTCAGAAGTCCTCTGGGCGTCGTTCTGGATGGTTCGGGTGCGGTTGGAGGCATGGTGGTGAACGCCCCCAGCATGAAGACCCTGAGAGCGACGTTCAAAGGGCGTGCCGCTCACGCCGGCATGGAACCAGAACGAGGCCGCAGCGCTGTGCAGGCGGCGGCCAGGGCGGTGGCGGCTATGCACTTGGGGAGGATCGACGACGAGACCAGCGCCAACATCGGCATCATCCACGGCGGTGTTGCGACCAACATCGTTCCTGAGACGTGTGTCATAGAAGGTGAATGCCGCGGGCACGACGAGCAGAAACTCGCCGCGGTGGCTTCCGGCATGGTGGACGCAGTGCACCAAGCCGCGGCCGAAATGGGGGTGGATGTGGAGGTGGACTTGGAGCACGAGTTCCCGGCCTTCGCGCTGTCGTCGCGGTCACCGGCGGTGAGGCTCGGGAAGGCAGCTCTGCAGGCCATCGGGCTGGAGTCCCGGATGTACGGCGCCGGTGGGGGCTCCGATGCCAACATCCTCAACGCAAGAGGATTGCCGACCTTGAACCTGAGTATCGGGATGATGGAGGTCCACAGTGCCGACGAGTATCTGGCACTCGACGACCTGGAGAGGCTTTGCAGCCTCATACTACAGATCATCAGGCTCGCTCCGGGGTTTGCCCCGGGTGGTGAGACGGCTGAGAGGTGACCATGAGTGATCCTGTGGATGAAAGAAGCGGGGGTCAGGTGGAGGACGAGGTCCCCGTGGTGGTGAGTTCGCAGACGGTCTTCGAAGGGCGGTTGATCAACGTCCGGGTGGACCAGATAGAGCTCTCAGGAGGGCGGACGGCGTCGCGTGAGGTGGTGGATCACCCCGGCGCCGTGGTAATGGCCGCGGTGGATGGTGAGGGATGCGTGTATCTGGTCTGGCAATACCGGCATGCAATAGCGCAGCGCCTGCTGGAGCTGCCCGCCGGCAAGTTGGAGCCCGGCGAAGAGCCGCTCTTGGCCGCGCAACGGGAACTAGCTGAGGAGGTGGGGCTGGAGGCCCGCTTGTGGACGTCGCTCGGCACCTTCTTCTCTTCGCCGGGCTTCGCCGACGAGCGCATTCACGCCTTCCTGGCTCGGGATCTGACGCCGGTCGACAGCCACCCAGATGACGACGAGGACCTCACCGTGGTACGTTACGATCTGTCCGATCTGTTCGCCAACCTACACATGGTGGAGGACGCGAAGACCTTGGCTGTGCTTTGCCTGCTGAGGCACGCAGTGATAGCCGATCCGCTGGAAGACGTGGTAGGGGGTTGAGATGCGCGTAGGAGTGCCTACCGAGATCCGCGAAGAGGAATATCGTGTTGCTCTCACCCCGGCCGGCACAAAGGAACTGGCCAGCAGGGGGCACGAGGTCCTCGTTCAGCGGGGGGCGGGTGAGGGCTCATCGTTCAGTGATGAGGCGTACGTCGCGGCGGGAGCGCGTATCGTCCCCGACGCGGATTCCGTTTTTTCTCAGGCCGAGCTCATCGTGAAGGTCAAGGAGCCGCTCCGCGACGAATACATGAAGCTGGAGCCAAGGCACATCCTCTTCACATACCTTCATCTGGCGCCCGACGCGGAGCTCACCGGCGCTCTTGTGAAGAGTGGCGCCACGTGCATCGCCTACGAGACGGTCGAGACGCCCGACAACCGCAAACCGTTGCTCGCACCCATGAGCGAGATCGCAGGCCGGTTGGCGCCCCAGGTCGGAGCTACTCTATTGGAGAAGATGAGCGGGGGCAAGGGCAAGCTGTTGGGTGGCGCGACGGGTGTCAAGGCGGCGAACGTAGTCATACTGGGCGCCGGTATCGCGGGGAGAAACGCCGCGGCCATCGCTGCCGGAATGGGCGCTCATACGAAAATACTCGACATCAACGTCGACGTGCTTGCGGACATGCAGCGGGAGCATCCCGGGGTCCAGACTCTGCACAGCAACCAGCTCACTATCGAGGACGAGGTGGCTCGGGCCGATCTGGTCATAGGCGCCATACTGGTGTCTGGGGCGAAGACCCCGGTCCTAGTGGCCGAGCAGGTGGTGCAGGAGATGCAGCCCGGGTCGGTGATAGTCGACCTGAGCGTCGACCAGGGGGGGTGCGTCGCCACCTCTCGGATCACCACTCACCGCGAGCCCACCTACGTCAAGCATGGGGTCATCCACTACTGCGTGGACAACATGGCGGGCGTCGTGCCCATCACCTCCACGTTGGCCCTTACCAACGTCACTCTGCCCTACATCCTGTCCATCGCTGAGAAGGGGGCGGTCGAGGCGGCGCGGTCCGACCCGGCGCTGGCCCGGGGAGTGAACGTCATGGAGGGCAAGGTCACGATGCGAGAGGTCGCAGAAGCGACCGGCTGCCCGTATTTCCCGCTTGAGTACGTACTGCCTATCGAGTATACGTAGCGGCGCATAGGAGTCTTGTCGGATGACGTTCCTGTCTGGGCAAGACCCGTCGGTGATCCCCTTCCTGCGGGCCCTGCGTTTGCAGAAGGGGCTCTCGGAACGGACGGTGGAGGCGTACGCCCGCGACCTACGTCAGTTCGCCGATCACCTCGCGGAGAGGGCCATCGACCTACGCGAAGCCTCGGCCGAAGATATCCGCTCCTTCCTGGTTGCGGGCTCTTGGCGGCCCTCCACGCGTGCAAGAAAGACCGCGGCCATCCGTTCGTTCTACAAGTGGGCCGTGCTGGATGGAGACCTGGCCTCCGATCCGTCCAGGAACTTGGCCGGTCCCCGGCTCGACTCGCGACTTCCGCGCACCCTGAGCATCCAAGAGGTGGAGCGGATGCTGGCCTTGCCCAAGGCCGATCCTCTGGGGCTGCGCGATCGAGCCCTCCTCGAGACGTTGTACGGCGCCGGACTGCGCGCCTCGGAGGTCCTCAGTCTCCGGTTGCAGGACCTCGATCTGGAGGTCGGCTTCGTCCGCACCGTGGGCAAGGGAGACAAGGAGCGCGTGGTACCGCTGGGACGCAAGGCCTGTGAAGCCCTGACAGTTTACAATCAGCGGGGTAGACCGGCCCTGGGAAGCGCCGGCAGGCTGAAGGCCCCGGAGCTCTTCTTGAACAACCGGGGGCGCCGCATGTCCCGGCAGGGTCTGCACCTCATAGTCAAGCACTATGCGCGTCTGGCGGGCCTGCCTGACGACGTCTCCACCCACACCCTACGCCACTCCTTCGCTACCCACCTGCTCGAAGGGGGCGCCGACCTCCGCGCCGTCCAAGAGATGCTGGGTCACGCGGATCTCTCCACAACGCAGATCTACACTCATGTCACGGCCGCGCATCTGCAGAAGGTCTATCGAGAGGCTCACCCCCGGGCCCGGGAGGAGTGACAAAGCATGGGCCGGTTCGTCTTCGTTGTCCTGGACGGTGTAGGAGTGGGCGCGCTGCCCGATGCAGCCGCGTACGGTGATGCCGGTTCGGATACGCTCGGCAATCTGAGCCGCGTCGTTTCTCTTAGGCTTCCCTTTCTCAAACGCTGCGGGCTCGGCAACATCGTGCCGATACTGGGTGTGCCGCCCGAGCCCGAGCCGTTGTGCCTGCCGGGCCGGCTCGCCCCGCGCTCGGCCGGCAAGGACACCACCGTAGGTCACTGGGAGCACATGGGCCTGGTAACCCCTGATGCTTTCCCAACCTATCCAGCAGGCTTCCCCGACGAGGTCATCACGGCGTTCACGCAGCACATCGGCGTGGGAGTTCTCGGCAACAGGCCCGCCTCGGGGACGGCCATCATCGCCGAACTGGGCGAGGAGCATCTGGCTACGCGCAAACCGATCGTCTACACGTCGGCCGACAGCGTGTTCCAGATCGCGGCTCATGTGGACGTCGTGCCTTTGGAACAGTTGTACGCGTGGTGCAAGATCGCCCGCGAGCTGCTCACGGGCAGACATGCGGTGGCCCGGGTCATCGCTCGACCATTCATGGGACCGCCGGGGAGCTTCGTACGTACCAAGGACCGGCGGGACTACTCATTGGACCCACCGGGTCCTTTGTACTTGGACCTGCTGCACCAGGCCGGGGTCCCGGTGCTGGCCCTTGGGAAGATCAGTGAGGTCTTCGTAGGGCGGGGCGTCTCCCGGGCTGTGAAAGTGGGCTCGAATGACGAGAACCTCGCGCTTGTGCAGGACCTGGTCGCGGGGCGGTCGCCTGGATTGCCATTCGACGAAGGCTTGTTGATGACCAACCTGGTGGATTTCGACATGCTGTGGGGGCATCGCAACGACGTGGGCGGGTTCGCCCGGGGGTTGGAGACCGTCGACGCGGCTCTTCCCGCACTCGTCGAGGCTCTGCGTCCGGACGATACGCTCCTCATCACTGCCGATCACGGGGTCGATCCTACTACGCCCAGCACGGATCACAGCAGAGAGTACGTCCCCGTGCTGGTCTATCCACGTCCGGAGGATGCTCCGCATGCCGTCTACGACGGCGGCTTCGCCGACACCGGCGCCACGGTCTACGAGTGCCTTACAGGGCGGCCGGCGCCGCTGGAGGGATCCAATATCCTGGCTCTGAGGCCTCGATACGGTTGGCGCCGCTACACTGCAGCCGTGGAGTGCGGTCCGGCCTTGGGAGGCGCCGTGCCACAACGCCTCGGCACAGCGGAGGCAGCCGAGGCGGCCTCCTGGTTGGTGCAGAATGTCGGACCGGCGCCGGACGCTGCGGTGATTCTGGGATCGGGACTGTCTCCAGAGGGCATCGACAGCGTCATCCGAGATATCCCGTACAGCGAGATACCGCACTGGCCCTCGGGGTCGGTTCAAGGGCATGCGCAGAAACTCTCCGTCGTCGAATGGATGGGGTGGACGGTTGCTGTGCTCAAGGGACGGGTGCACGAATATGAGGGGTACGACTGGAGTGAAGTGCAACTACCCGTGCGATCTCTGGCCGGATGGGGAGTGCGGAGGTTGGTGCTCACGACCGCCTGCGGGGCTGTGACAGAGGACCTCGCTCCCGGAGATGTGGTGGTCGTGGAAGAGGTGGTGGAACCGCTGATGGGGCCGGGGATGCACGCGAGCTGGGCGCGCCACATGGTTGCGGCTGATGCCGGCGGCGCGAGACCGGCCGGATTCAAATGCGGGACTCACGCCTCGCTTCCGGGGCCCCAGTATGAGACTCCGGCTGAGTTGGTCCACCTTGGACGGCTCGGAGTGGCCACGGTCAGCATGTCCCCGGGGGCCGAGCTGCGGGCCGCTCGCGAGGCGGGGCAGGACGTGGCGGTATTGGCCGTTGTGGCCAACTCAGGAGACACCACACACGAAGAAGTCCTGCACGGGGCCGCGCTTGCATCCAGATCGCTGGCCCGGGCCGTAGCGGGCGTGTTCGAGTCGTGGGGGGCGCCCACCTCGGTATACTAGGGAGCATGACAGCTCCTCCCTCATTGCTCGAGGTGCCGACGGTCATCACGACCCACCAGAACGCCGATTTCGACGCCCTGGGCGCCACTGTGGGGGCTGCGCTTCTCTATCCCGATGCCCGCATCGTGTTTGGAGGGTCGCTCAACCCCAACGTGCGTGATTTTGTCTCGCTGCACGGAGAGAGTCTCCCCATCATGAGCCTACGCCTCATAGATCAGAGCAAGATCAGGAGACTGGTTATCGTCGACACCGCCGACCCGCAGCGTATCGGGGACCTGCGCCAGCTCTGTGACAGGCCCGGAGTGGAGACCGTGGTGTTCGACCATCATGAGACGGAGAACCCGGAGCGTCCGCCGTTCGTGAAGGGGGAGAACTGGGTGCTCTCGGCCGATGGGGCTCAGTCGACTTCCATGCTGCACATCCTGCGCGAGCGCGACGTGGAGATCTCGCGGCTCGAGGCCACCGTGTTCGCCCTGGGCATCCATGAAGACACGGGTTCGCTCACGTATCCCCGCACGACCATCCGCGATGCAGAGATGCTCGCGCTCTCCATGCGCCTGGGAGCTTCTCAGGCCCTCATAGAGCGCTACCTGCACAGCGCCCTTACCAAGGAGCAACGTGAGGTGTTCATGCGCCTGGTGGATGCGGTGCGCGTAGAGCGAGTGAGGGGCCTCGACATCCACGTCGTGACGTTGGACGTTCCCACGTATGTAGACGGACTGAGTGTCATCGCGCACAAACTCATGGAGTTGGTGAACGCGGAGGTGCTGATCCAGGCTGTGGGCATGGAGAACCGGGTGTTCGTGACCGCGCGGTCTCGAGCCGGCGCGGTGGACGTGGGAGCGCTCCTCCGGGTCGTCGATGGCGGCGGCCATGCTCAGGCCGCCTCCGCGGTCACGCGCGACAAGACGCCTGACGAAGTCGTGCGCACGCTGGTCGCGAGTCTCTCCGACACCAGTCTGGGAGTGCCCTCCGCCGGCGAGATCATGAGCCGGCCCGTGCGTCTCATCGACGCTGAGACTGCGGTGACCGAAGCTCTGGTGACGGCTCAGCAGTACGGGCACTCGGGCATCTGCGTGCGGCAGGACGGCCGGGTGGTCGGCATAGTGGCGCGCCGCGACCTCGACAAGGCCATCCGCCACGGGCTCGGTCATGCCCCGGTGAAGGGAGTCATGACACGCAACATCACGTTCGCCCGCGCGTCGACGGGGGTGGACGAGCTTCGCCGCATCATGGTTGAAGACAACATCGGGCGGGTGCCTGTGGTAGTCGACCAGGCATACGATGAGGCCACCGCCACAGGCAGCGCCGCTGTCGGCGACGTGGTAGGCATCGTTACTCGTACCGACGTTCTCGCCGCCTACCAGGGCCGCTGGGAGCAGGAGAGTCTCCCGGCCGCTCCTCCGCAGGTGCATACGATGGGCGCTCTCACCGACCATCCGTTCTTCGGCCGGCTGTTCCAAGCCTGTTCGGCTCTGTCGGAGGATTTTGCGGGTGTCTATCTGGTTGGTGGCTTCGTCCGCGACCTCCTTCTGGAGCAGCCGAACGTGGATGTGGATATCGCGGTAGAGGGCGACGGCATAGAATTCGCCACACGCTTGGCCGCTCAGCTGGGCGGCAGAGTGCGGGCCCACCGCAAGTTCAAGACCGCGGTGGTGTTGCTCCCGCCGGAGATACTGGGAGAGGCGCCCGCATGGCTCAGAACCACCAACGAGCCGTTCCATGTGGACGTGGCCACCACGCGGACCGAGTTCTATGACTATCCGGCCGCGTTGCCTAGGGTGGAACATGCCTCCATACGGCAAGACCTCTTCCGGCGTGACTTCACGGTAAACGCCATGGCGATCTCGTTGCGGGGCAGGGACCTCGGCACGGTGATCGATTTCTTCGGGGGATACCGCGACGTGCGAGATGGCGTGATACGAGTGCTGCACAACCTGAGCTTCATCGAGGATCCCACGCGCATCTTCCGCGCCGTGCGCTACGAGAACCGGTACGGCTTTCGGATGGACGAACAGACCTGCGGCTTTGCCAAGAGTTGCGTGGATATGCATTTGGTCGGCGATCTGTCGAGCGTGCGCCTGCGCGACGAGCTGACGGCGCTCCTGAGCGAGAACGACGTCACGTGGACTCTCGGCCGGCTCTTCGAGCTCGGGGTGGCGCGAGAGGTGCACCCCAAGTTGGCCACGGGCGCGAAGACCGTCGCACTGGTCAGGCGCCTGGACGAGGTGGTCGCAGAGCTCGGTCTGCACGACGAGGTGGTAAGCTGGCGGCTACGGATCGCAGCCATGACACGCAACATGGAGCACGAGGAGCTCTATATCTGGCTGGAGCAGCTCAAGCTGAAGCAGTCCGACAGCGCGGTCATCCGGGCCGCGGTGGTAGTCGGGCCTCTACTGCCCACGAGCCTTGCGCGTGAGGACATGACCGATTGGCAGGTCTTCAAGACGCTCCGGCAGACTCCGGTGGAAGCCTTGGTCTTCGCCTTGGCGTCCACGGAGCCCGGTCCGGCCGAGGCTCGGGTACGGCGGTATCTCAGCGATCTGCGCCGGCGGACGCTCACCATCGGAGGCGATGACCTGCTGGCGATGGGCGTCAAGAAGGGGCCCTATGTGGGGCGCATCCTCGAAAGGCTGCGGGAGATGCGGGTGGAGGGTCTCATAGAAGGGCAAGAACAGGAGTTGGAGGCGGCACGGCATATGGTGGAGAAGAAGGCGTGACGGGCGGTGGGATGAATCTGTTCTTGGCGGGGTTCGGCGATGTGAACTGGGTGGGGCTGCTCACCCTCATCCCCATCCTGTTGATTTCCATGGCGGCCCACGAACTGGCCCATGGGTGGGTAGCCTTCAAGATGGGCGATCCGACGCCCAAACGTGCCGGACGACTCAGCTTCAACCCCATAAAGCACATGGACCCGCTCGGAACCGCCATGTTCTTCATCACATACATCTTCGGAGGAATGGTGTTCGGCTGGGCCAAGCCAATCCCCGTGTCTCCCTACTACTTCAAGAACCGGCAGGTGGGCATGGCCATCGTGGGGGCGGCCGGCCCCATCACGAACTTCATCCTCGGGATCATTCTCATCCTGGTCCTCAACTGGACCCATCCCGATTCGAACGGCCAAGTGTTCAACATCCTCTTCTTGGCTTTTCAGGTCAATATCGTGCTCGGTTTGTTCAATCTCATACCCATCCCTCCGTTGGACGGCTCCAGAGTGGTCGGCGCTTTCATGCCCCGCCGGGCTTACGAGAAGTGGGTGGAGCTCGACCGTTACGGCATGCTCTTGGTGTTGGTGCTCATCGTCTTGTTCCAGAGCCAGTTCTTCCGCCTGATCAGATGGGTGATGTGGGGGCTGGCGAAATTGTTCCTCACCGAATACATCATTCTCTGACCCCGCTGTTGCATGTGAGGACGCTTTGAGACCGCTCGAGCTCGACCTGGATGTCTACCAGGGTCCCTTCGACCTGCTGCTGTCGCTGGTGCTCAAGGAGGAGATCGACCTGCTTGAGGTGCCCTTGTTCGAGGTCATCGCGGCGTATCTCGACGAGATGGAAGACGCGGGGGTCGTGGGCTACTGGGACGAGATGACTGAGTTCCTGCTGCTCATGAGCCTGCTGTTGGAGGTCAAATCCCGCCTGCTCCTGCCCAAACCTCCCGCGGGCTTTGAGGAAGAACTCACTCCCGAGGAGGCGCGCGACCAGTTGTTGGCCCGGCTCTTTGAGTACAGCAAGTTCAAAGCGGCGGCCCTGGGGCTGCGGGAGATGGGCGAGACGAATGCCGGGTGCCTCATGCGTGCGCCGGCGTCGCAGAAGCGCCGCAGGGTGGCGCCGCTGGAGGACATCGTCGGCACGGAGGACGCCATGAGCCTGCGGGAGAAGCTTGCCTATCTCGTCGAGAACCGGAGGCCACCCGATACCTCGCATCTTGCCCTCATCAAGGTGGAGCTCCAGCGGCAGATACGCATCGTGCGGGGCATGCTGGCCCGGCACCGGCGCTTCTCGTTCAACCGTGTATTCGGAAGCGAACCGCCGCTCGTGCAGGCCCTCTCTGTCTTCGCGCTCCTGGACCTGCTGTCTCGAGGCGAGGTCCGCGTGGCGCAACGGGAGCTGTTCGGCGATATCGTGGTGACAGCGGGCGATGTGGGCAAGACGGCCTGACGCGGATAGGAAATGGTGATGGAAGCCGGCGTACTCAGACAGAACATCGAGGCACTGCTCTTCGCGGCGGGCGAGCCACTGCCTGTGGAGACGCTACTGGCGGCCCTGTCGCTCTCTGGCCCACTGGAGCGGGCCGCGGTGGAGGCGGCGCTCGAATCTTTGGCCTTAGAGTTCCCCGCCGGCGGTGAGAGGGGCATCGAGCTCGTCCGCTTGGCCGGCGGATGGGCCTTTCGCACCAACCCACTGTGCCGCACCGCTGTCTCGGCGCTGTTCGAGTTGCCGGAGGACTCCAGCCGGCTTTCGGCCGCCGCCATGGAGTGCCTCAGCATAGTCGCGTACCTGCAGCCCGTGACGCGCCCACAGATCGCCGAGGTGCGGGGTGTGAACTCAGACTCGCCCATGCGGACCTTGGTCGACCGGGAGCTCATCACCGAGGTCGGTCGGTCGCAGTCGGGGGGCGGAGCCGTGCTGTATGGCACAACGCCCCGGTTCGAGGCCATCTTCGGGTTGGCGGGACTGGAAGATCTTCCACCTCTCGAGGGGTTCGCACTCGGTGAGGAGCAAAAGGACGAGTTGCGCCGTCGTCTGGGCCTCCTAGCCACTCCTGACTGAGACGTCGGGGAGGGGGTCGACTCGTGAGCGTGCGTCTGCAGAAGTTCCTCGCCGAAGCGGGTTTGGGGTCGAGGAGGAGTTGCGAGGACCTTGTGCGGGCCGGCCGCGTGGCGGTGGATGGTGTGGTCGCCGAGTTGGGCTCCACGGTCGACCCGGAAACGCAGGTGGTCACGCTCGATGGGCGACCGGTCGTTGCCGAGCACAAGGAGTACTGGCTGCTCAACAAGCCGGCCGGGGTGCTGACGGCCGTCTCAGATGCTCGGGGCCGGCGGACCGTCGTGGAATGTGTGCCCGCGGGCGTGAGAGTCTTCCCGGTGGGCAGACTCGATCTCAACACCACCGGCGTACTACTCCTCACCAACGATGGCGAGATCGCCGCCCGACTGCTTCATCCTCGCTATCACGTCCAGAAGGAATACTTGGCGAGCGTGCGAGGCAAGGTCGGCAAGGAAGCGCTGACCCTGCTCAGGCGGGGTGTCGAGTTGGAGGACGGCATGACGGCCCCCGCCAAGGTGGAGGTCGCGCAGGTGAAGACCGGCGCCTCGGCCGCGCCGATGACTACGCTACGCATCACGATCCACGAAGGTCGCAAGCGGCAGGTGAGACGCATGTTGGAGAGCGTAGGGTACAGAGTCGTGGCGCTCCATCGTTCTCGCTTCGATGGGCTCAGCGACGCCGGGCTGGCTCCCGGCGAGGTCCGGCGCCTCACCCGGGCCGAGATAGAGGGTCTGAAGGCGGCAGGCTTCGCTCGCTGAGCTTTCCTGCTCTATACTGTTGGTTCCGCCTCGGGCCTGACAGGTGCGGGGGGATGATGGCAGATAGAGCGATTCGTCAAAGACCTGCGGAGCGATCATGAGACTCAACCCCGTGCTGGAAAGACTCACCCCTTACCGCGCCGGCCCACCGCTGGCTGAAGTGAGGCGGCAATACCAGCTGGACCGAATCTCGATACTCTCTGCCAACGAAGTGCCGTGGGGCCCGTTCCCTGAGGTCGTCGAAGCCATGAAGAGCGTTCTCGACGGTCTCAATCGCTACCCCGACGGCGCCTGCAACGAACTGCGCGACATCATCGCGGAGCAACGAGGCGTAGATGCAGAGTGTGTCACGTTCGGTAACGGGTCCTGTGAACTCCTCATGCTCCTGGGCCAGGCGTTCCTGAGCCCACAGCACCACGTGGTGTTTCCACATCCGTCGTTCGTGATGTACCGCCTCATCGCATTGGCCAACGGAGCTCCCTATGCCGCAGTGGCCCTTAAAGATCTGGACTACGATCTGGATGCCATGTTGGCCGCCGTGCGCGACAACACCAGCCTCCTCATAATCTGTAATCCCAACAACCCCACCGGCAGCTACTTGGAACCGGAGGTAATGCGAGGCTTCATCGAGAGGGTGCCACCCGAGGTAGTGATAGTGCTCGACGAGGCCTATGACGAGTTCGTCACTTCTCCCAGGCATGAAGAGTCGGCGGCTTGGTTGAAAGACCACCCGAATCTGGTGATCCTTCACACCTTCTCCAAGGTGTACGGCCTGGCGGGTCTGCGCGTTGGTTACGGGATCGCCCATCCCGACGTGGTGCAGGCGCTCGACAAGATCCGCCAGCCCTTCAACGTCGATTCACTCGCGCAGGTGGCGGCGGTCACGTCACTCCGGCTCCCCGACCGGATGGAAGAACGGCGTCGACGCATCGCAGAGGAGAGAGACCGTGTAGCGGCCCGCCTCCACGATATGGGCATCGGCTACCATCCGAGTGAGGCCAACTTCCTGCTCGTAGACGTGACCGGGCTGGGGATACCCGGTCCAGAAGTCGCGCAGGCACTGCTCGAGAGAGGTGTTCTGACCCGTTCGGGGTATGCGATGGATTGCCCGGGGTGGATCCGGGTTACCATAGGTGAAGTGGAGGAGGGGGACCAGTTCCTTTCCGCGATAGCGGAGTTGCGCACCGCGGGAGGTGGGGTGCAGTCTCCACATGCCGTCGATGGTCTGAGCGCTGAGGCCTTGAGCCCGGAGAGTTGATATGGAAACACGCAGCACAGAGATGATGATCGTGATGCAGGAGACGGCCAGCGCCGAAGACGTCGACCGTATCCTCGAACTGCTCGACAGTGCGGGGGCGCGGGGCCACGTGTCGACCGGCGACGTGGTGACCGTGATAGGCATAATGGGGGAGAGGGACGTCATCGCCGGGCTTCCGCTCGAGGCGTATCCGGGGGTCGACAAGGTCCTTCCCATCCTGCGCCCCTACAAGCTGGTCAGCAGGGAGTTCCGCCACTCAGACACGGTCATCACCGTGGGCGGCACCAAGCTCGGCGGGGGGCACATCGCGCTCATTGCGGGGCCTTGCTCGGTCGAGAGCCGGGAACAGTTGCTCGAAGCGGCCACCATCGCCAAAGAGGGCGGCGCCACGATGCTGCGAGGGGGCGCGTTCAAACCCCGCACGTCGCCCTACGCCTTCCAGGGCCTTGGGGTGGAGGGCCTTGAGATACTGGCCGAAGCCCGGGAGATGTGTGGGCTGCCCGTGGTGACCGAACTCATGGATCCCCGCCACCTGGACGACGTCGCCAAGTATTCGGACATCATCCAGATCGGCGCCCGCAACATGCAGAACTTCCAGCTGCTCTCGGCTGTAGGCGAGGTGGACCGGCCGGTGCTCCTCAAGCGCGGTTTGGCCGCCACCATCGACGAGCTGCTCATGGCCGCCGAATACATCGTCAAGGAAGGCAACGACCAGGTCATCCTGTGTGAGCGGGGCATCCGCACATTCGAGACGGCGACCCGTAACACGCTGGACATCTCTGCCGTGCCGATCATCAAGCAACGCAGTCACCTTCCCGTGGTCGTCGACCCGAGCCACGCCACCGGCAAAGTAGACTTGGTGGAGCCGTTATCACTCGCGGCGATCGTGGCCGGGGCGGACGGCATCATGATCGAGATGCATCCCACTCCCGAGCTGGCGCTGTCCGACGGGGCTCAGTCTCTCGACCCCCGTCAGTTCTCCGCGGTGTCGGCCAGGATCAGAGACGTGGTGGCCTGGGCAGGAAAGACACTAGGCTAGCCGCCATGAATGACGTGCGGACGCACAGCGGAGTCCACCGGCTCGCCGTGATCGGGGTCGGGATGATGGGGGGCAGCATCGCGCTCGCCGCCCAAAACCGTGCCCATGTCGACGAGGTCGTCGGTTTTGACACCGACGCGGCGGCTCTTGAAGGCGCTTTGGAGCAGGGCGTGATCATGGAGGCGGCCGCGAGCGCCGCCGAAGCGGCTGCGTATGCCGACCTGGTTGTCGTGTCGACGCCCGTGCGCAGCATCCCCGGTCTCGTGGAGGAGTGCGCGGCCGCCGAGCCCCGTCCCCGCCTTATCACCGACACCGGCAGCACCAAGTCGGCCATCATGGCGAGCCTCTCGCCGCATGCGAGATCTCTCTTCATCGGGGGCCACCCCATGTGTGGCGCAGCAGACTCAGGCGTCAAGTACGCCCGGGCCGACCTGTTCGAAGGGTCCCCGTACTTTCTTTGCACCACGGGAGCAGCTTTCCCCAAGCTCTACGAGATGCTGCAGCAGTTCGTCTTGGATCTGGGCGCCAGGCCCACCCACATCGACGCCGCCGCCCACGATCGCATCCTGGGCGTCATCAGCCACCTGCCGCACGTCTTGGCGAACGTCCTCATGGACCACGCGGGATCGTACTCCGCCGGTGGCAAACGAGCCCTACAGTGGGTGGGCGCCAGTTTCACCGACCTTACTCGGGTGGCGGGAGCCAACCCGCCCATGTGGCGTGACATCTTCTTGGAGAACCGTGAAGCTTTGGCCGAGTCCATCCGCTCCGTCTCGAGTGAGCTCCAAGCCTTCGCATCGTACCTCCAGGAGAGCGACGATGCTGCCATCGCAGAGGCGATCGATTCCGCGGCCGGCTACCGCCAGGAGATGCTCGAACTGGCCGACCTCACGCCGGATACCCTCTACAGGGTGACTGTGCGCGTGCCAGACCGGCCCGGTTCCATCTCCCAGGTCATGACGGCTCTCGGCGAGGCCCGCATCAACGTGGAGGATCTCACTCTCCATCACATGAGCAGGAGCATGGGCGGCGATCTCGTTCTTTTCATCGACGGCTTGGAGAATGCGGAGCGGGCAAGCACCCTTCTGAACGGGCTGGGGTATCCTTCCCGCGTGGACCTCATGGGGGATGGCGGTGAGTGAGGCTGCCGCGGGAGGCCTGTTTCTCCCCGCGACTAAGGGTCTGCGAGGGGTTCTCCGCGTGCCGGGTGACAAGTCCGTGTCGCACAGGGCCATACTGCTGGGCGCGGTCAACGATGGCCCTGTCGAAGTAAGCGGCTTTCTGCGCTCGGCCGACACCATGGCGACGGTGGCAGCCGCAAGGGCGCTCGGCGTCCAGGTCGAAGAGCGCGGAAGCGCCGGTACCGACCTCGTGGTGCACGGCGCCGGCTGGGCAGGGTTGAGGGAGCCCGAAGACGTGGTGGACGTCGCCAACTCCGGTACCCTCATGCGACTGCTACCCGGTTTGGTGGCTTCACGCGACTTCTTGTGCGTACTCACCGGCGATGCGAGCATCAGACGTAGGCCCATGGGCCGCATCCTCGAGCCCCTGGCCGCCATGGGGGCTATCGTCGTCGGCCGCACGGGCAACACTCTGCCGCCCATTGCCATCCGCGGCGGCGTCCTCCGCGCTGCCGAGCACCGTCTGAAGGTGGCTTCCGCCCAGGTCAAGTCGTGTCTGATACTTGCGGGATTGCGGGCAGAAGGTCAGACCACCATCTGGGAACCGGCTCCATCGCGCGATCACACCGAGCGCATGATCGCGTACGCCGGGGCGCGGGTTGAACGTGAGGGCACGCCGGACGGGCCCGGCGTGATCAAAGTCAGGCCGGTGCAAACGCTGGCCATGGGCCCGATCGCGGTCCCGGCGGACTTCAGTTCGGCCGCTTTCTTCTTGGTGGCGGCGTCGCTGATCCCGGATTCCGAGGTCACCGTCAGCGGGGTGGGCTTGAATCCTTCTCGCACCGGTCTGCTGCGTGTCCTTGCGCGCATGGGAGCGCAGATGCAGATAGAACCGGCCGACATGATGGGCCCGGAGCCTGTCGGCGACGTGACCGCGCGTTCGTGCGATCTCGTAGCCACCGATGTGGATGCGGATGAAGTCCCCAGTCTCATCGACGAGCTGCCCCTCTTCCTGCTGGCGGCCGCGAGGAGCCGAGGCGTCTCACACCTGCGGGGAGCCGCGGAGTTGCGCGCCAAAGAGAGCGACCGTCTGCATGCCATGGCCGTTCTGTTGCAGGCTTTGGGCGTGTCGGTCGTGGAGCATCCCGATGGTATGGACGTCACCGGCGACCCAGCTGGTTGGAGCGGGGGGGCTGTGAAGGCGGAACGCGATCACCGGCTGGCCATGGTGGGCGCCATCGCGGGAGCCGCATCGCGCTCCGGGGTCTACGTTGACGACGTCGATTGCGTGGACGTGTCGTATCCGGGCTTCGTGGAGAGTCTCACGTCGCTGGGAGG
>DAIRFC010000014.1:33309-37347 GCA_036795215.1 Actinomycetota bacterium
GAGCGGGAGGTCACCGACGAGATCCGTGGACCGGTTGTGTCGGGGCATGTATCGGCCGTTTCGGCCGATGCCCGTGTCAGGGCAGTCCTCACCGAAAAGCAGCGCCAAGAGGTGGCCCGAGGCGACGTCGTTCTGGAGGGGCGTGACATGGGGACGGTGGTCGCCCCGCAGGCGGACGTGAAGGTCTATCTCACCGCGGGCGTCGAAGAGCGCGCCCGGCGCCGGCAGCTGCAACTGGAGGCAAAAGGGATGACTCAATCCCTGGACGAACTGGTGGCGGACATCACCGCCCGAGACGCCTACGACTCGGGCCGTGAATTGGCTCCTCTGCGGCGGGCCGACGATGCGGTGGAGATCGACACTACCGGCATGACTATCGAAGAGGTCATAGGCGCGGTGTGCAGGCTGGCCGCCAAGCCTTCTACGTGGCCTTTGTCGCGGCTGATCCGCAGCCCTCTCGACACCTGGCTCTACCGGACCGTCTACTCCATCGTGCGCCCCGCGTTCCGGCTGTTCTTCCGCATGAAGGTGTACGGGGTAGAGAACGTTCCCTGCACGGGTGCTGCAGTGGTGGCCTGCAACCATCGGTCGAATCTCGACCCATTCTTCTTGGGCTGTGCGTGTTCGCGCCAGGTGCACTTCATGGCAAAAGCGGAGTTGTGGAGCTTCAAACCACTCGGGTGGGTGGTAGAGAGATTCGGGGCATTCCCCGTGCATCGGGGCGAAGCCGACAGACAGGCAGTGAGGCAAGCCCTCGACGTGCTCGCCGAAGGGGCCGTGCTCGGACTCTTCCCGGAAGGGCGGCGGCATCGCGAGACCGAGCTGGGCGACATCCGCCCGGGAGTCAGCCTTTTCTCTCTCAGACAGGGCGCGGTCACCGTCCCGGCCATCGTACGAGGGAGCGACCGCATCGTCAGACATCGCCTGCTCCGGTTCCCTCAGGTTACGGTGACCTTCGGAGCGCCGATAGAACCACCCGGCGCCGACCTGCCCCGTGCAGACCGGTCCGCTGAGATGACCCGGCGCTTGGTCGATGCCCTTCACGGCCTGCTGGCCTCGACACAGGATCAGGCGTGACCTCGCTCGACGTCCGCATCTCTAAATGCGCCGGCTTCTGCTGGGGAGTGGAGCGCGCCTTGGACATGACGCTTGCCGCCGCCGAACAGGCGCCCAAGCCCGTCAACACCCTGGGCCCGCTCATCCACAATCCGAGCGTCATCAGAGACCTCAAGCGTCGCGGGGTGGGGGTGATCGGCGACCTGCCAGACACAGCCTCAGGGGGAACCGTCATACTCCGCTCTCACGGCGTTCCGAGGGGCGTCAAGGAACGCTTGTGCGACTTGGGGATCCAGGTGATCGACGCCACCTGCCCGTTTGTCACCGCCGCGCAGGAGAAGGCCGCCCGGCTCAAGGGCGACGGGTATCTGGTGATCATCCTGGGCGAGAGAGACCACCCGGAGGTCTTGGGCCTGCGGTCGTACGCGGGGGAGGATTCGCTCGTCGTGGAGTCGCCCGCCGATCTGCCCGCGAAGCTGCCAAACAAACGCGTGGGAGTCGTTGTGCAGACCACGCAGTCGCAGGAGCGCCTCTCGGAGTTGGTGGCACACCTTGCTCCGTCCGCAAAGGAGCTCCTAGTCCACAACACGATCTGCAGCGCCACCGAGCAGCGTCAAGCGGCGGCCATGGCTATGGCCTCAGAGGTCGACGCAGTCGTGGTGGTGGGAGGACGCGATTCAGGCAACACGCGCAGGTTGGCTGAGCTCTGTAGAGCCCGACAGCCGAACACCCATCACATCGAATCGGCGAACGAGATAGACCCCGCGTGGTTTGGCGGCGTTCAAACTGTCGGAGTGACGGCCGGCGCCTCCACACCTCCCGAACAGATCGAAGCGGTGGCCCGCCACCTGAAGGAGATCGAGCTATGAGTACCTCGAAGCCCCGTGTGGCCATCATCGGCTATCCGAACGTGGGAAAGTCGACTCTCTACAATAGGATCACAGGCACCCGCGACGCTGTGGTGGCTCCCGAGTCCGGGGTGACGCGAGACCGCAAGGAGGGCGAGGCGGAGTGGAACGGCCGTGCCTTCACAGTGGTGGATACGGGAGGCATCGACCTGCAAAGTGACGAGGCCCTTGGAGAGGACGTCCGCCGGCAGGCGCAGACGGCCGTCACTGAGGCATCGGTAGCGGTCTTCCTCGTCGATGGCAAGGCCGGGGTGGCTCCCCAAGACCACGAGATAGCCGGTCTGCTAAGAAAGAGCGGCCTGCCGGTCGTTCTGGCCGTCAATAAGCAGGACGTACGCTCGGCCCAGGCCAATCTCAATGAGTTCTGGGAGCTGGGGTTGGGAGAGCCCGTTGGAATCTCGGCGGAGCATGGCCTTGGAGTCGGCGATCTGCTGGACGAGATCGTGAAGCGCCTGCCCGAGGACCAGCAGGCGGCCGAAGACGAGGCTCCCATCCGAGTGGCCATCGTCGGGCGGCCGAATGTGGGCAAGAGCTCGATCGCGAACGCCCTACTGGGCGACCAACGTACGATCGTCTCGTCCATACCCGGCACCACGCGCGACGCCATCGACACTCTCTTCGAGTTCGACGGCACGCCCATGATCCTGGTAGACACGGCGGGGCTGCGAAGGCCCGGGAAGAGGACCACCACAGACGTGGAGTACTACAGCGCACTGCGGGCGCTCAAGGCGCTTGAGCGCAGCGACGTGGCTCTGGTGGTGGTCGATGCGGCTGAGGGCCTTGTTGATCTCGACCTGCAGATCGCATACGAGGCGCAACGTGCCAAGTGTGCGACGGCTATCCTCTTCAACAAGTGGGACATCAGCACTCTCGATCTCGATATGGCCACGGCGCGGGTCGGCGCCAAAGTGCAGATGAAGCCCCGCTGGATCACGGTCTCCGCGGTCACCGGGCGGGGCATCGACCGGATCCTTCCGCTTGCGCGTGAGCTCCACGGCCTTTACAGCAGCCGCATCCCGACCGCCGAGCTCAACCGTTGGTTGGAAGACGTCCGCTTGAGACGCCCGCCGGCGTCCAAGGGGGGAAAGTCGATCAAGACGTTCTACGTGGTGCAATACGATACGAGCCCGCCGCGATTCAAGGTCATGGTCAACTCACGCGCTCTTGTCAATAAGTCGTTCGCCTATTACCTTGAGAACCGTTTACGAGAGGACTACCAGATGTGGGGGATACCGCTCGTGATCGACTTCGAGGGCAAGGAGGAGCGCTACTCGTGAGCACGACGTCCGTGCTCACATCGGCAGGCTTGGTCGTGCTGGGTTACCTGTGCGGCTCCGTATCGCCGAGCGTCTTTCTGGGCAGGCTCTTCAAGGGGCTCGACGTTCGGGAGCACGGTAGCGGTAACGCCGGGACGACGAACGCATTCCGGGTCTTGGGCACCAAACTGGGCATCGTCGTCTTGATCTGCGACCTCCTCAAAGGAGTGATACCCGTGGTGGTGGCCCGGGTAGTGCTCGGCGACGACGGCAACGCCCCGCTGGTCACGGTCTTCGTCGCTTTGGCGGCCATTGCCGGGCACAACTACTCCCTCTTCTTGCGCGGTAAGGGTGGCAAGGGAGTTGCCACGGGCGCGGGCGCCGCACTCGGCATGATGCCCATCCCTATGGCCTTCGTCGTGGGTCTGTTCATCCTGCTGCTTCTCACAGTGCGCATCGTCTCGGTGGCGTCCATCGCGGCTACTATCGCTTTCCCAGTGACGGCGGTCGTACTGGACCAACCGTGGCCTTACCTGGCCGTCTGCTGTCTCATGTCCTTGGTGGTCTTGTGGGCGCACAGAGCCAACATCGTCAGATTGTGGCGGCGCAAGGAGCCGCGGGTGGTGTTCCCGTGGAACAGGCGCCCCGCTCCTGACAAACCGGCGGAGCCTGAGCCTCCCAGTTAAGGCTCGGATAGTGCGTTGTGGCATCGCGCGCTATACTGAGTGATGCATCGGGACGTGGCGTAGTTTGGTAGCGCATCCGGCTGGGGGCCGGAAGGTCGCCGGTTCAAATCCGGCCGTCCCGACTTTTCAGTA